>NZ_JAESIQ010000041.1:0-3064 GCF_025289055.1 Collinsella aerofaciens | reverse complement strand
GTCCCTTGCGGCGTAGTTCTTATTTAAGCCGTCCAAGTTTTGGGGTGCAGTTCAGGAACGGAAGGGGGCTAAAGGTAGGAGTCTACCGGTGGGTTTACCCCACCGGACAGACGATGACCAGGTGATCCTCTACAGGATCGTCAAGGTTTCCGTGGGGTACCCGTTGGGTACTTAGATCAACACGCAGGCGACGGTCAGGATGATGGCACAGACGACGGAGAGAGCAACGATGAGCTTAAGGGCAAACTTGAGCCAGGTCGTCCACTCGATCTTGGCCAGGGCGAGACCGCCCATGATGGCACCGGAGGTCGGGGTGAACAGGTTCACGACACCGATGGCGGCGGAGAAGATCATGACCATGACCTCAGGCGAGAAGCCGAGCTTAACAGCCAGCGGTCCCATGATGGGCATGGAGACGGTGGCCATACCGGAGGTCGAGGGGATCAGGAAGGACAGGCCGAAGTAGACCAGGAAGCTCATGGGAGCGAAGATCACGCCGGACAGGCCAGCCAGGGCATTGGCGGCAGCGTCGAGGACGAAGACATCGAGGCCGGTGTTAGCCATGAGGACGGAGATACCACGGGCGAGGGCGATAACGAGAACAACGGACATCATGTCGGCAGCGCCGGTGATGAAGGTGTTAACGATCTGCTTCTCGGACAGGCCACCGATGATACCGATCAGGACGGCCATGAGGAAGAACCAGGTGGAAGCCTCGTCGAAGTACCACTGGCCAATGGGCAGGCCGGTGATCAGGGCAGACCAGCCCTGGACGACGGCGTTACCGTCGGCGTCGTAGACAGCGCCAGCGTCGAAGAAGTTGGCGACGCCCTCGTTGAGGTCGGCCAGCGGAATGAAGCCGACGATCATGACGACGAAGGTGAAGGCGAAGGCGATCAGAACACCCTTCTGACGACCGGTGAGCTTGACCTCCTTGTGGACCTCGGAAGCAGCCTTGCCGTGAGCCTCTTCGGCGTCCTTGAGCTCCTGCATCGAAAGAATGGTGGAACCCTTGTCAGCCTTGACCTTCTTGGCATAGCTCATGACGAAGAAGATGGACATGGCAGTGGTAACAATCCACAGGACGGCACCGAGGCCGATGATGATGGACTGGTTGACCTCAATGCCAACGCCGGTCAGAGCGTCGACGGCAGCGCCGACGGCGAACGGGTTAACCGTGGAGCCCAGGCAGCCGCAGCCAGCGCCGAGCAGGACGGTAGCGGCACCGACCATGGGGTCGAAGCCAGCGGCCATCATGGTAGCGGCGAGCAGGGCGTAGAAGGGAACGGTCTCCTCGCACATACCATAGGTGGTACCACCGAGGGAGAAGATGAGCATCAGCACGGGAATGAGCATAATCTCGTTGCCCTTAAGCTTCTGCACCAGAACGGCGATGCCGTTGTCCAGAGCGCCGGTCTCGGTCATCATGCCGAGGAAGCCGCCCAGGATCATAACGAAGAGGCAGACAGGCAGAGCGTCAGCGAAGCCCTTAATCGGGGCGGTGCAGAAATCGCTCAGACGGGCGGCAGTAACCGCGCCGCCGGACGTGCCGGAGACGATAACGGTAATCACTGCGACAATTGCCAGCAGAGCAAGAAGAATGGTGAACGATGAAGGCATACCGCGCTTTTTCTTAGCGGTCTCAGTCATAGTTCTCATCCCCCCTTCATAAATCATTTACTGATCTCGCCAGAAGCGGCTCTTCCGTGCCGTGCCTGCCGCTTGATGCGAGATTATTACCAGATAAAACCGCTCGGGGTGTGCAGCAATACACCCCGAGCGAGATGCTAGATGCTCTTACTTGAGCGTGGCGTACATGACAGCCTTGATGGTGTGCATGCGGTTCTCGGCCTCGTCGAAGACCTTGGAAGCGGGGCTCTCGAAGACCTCGTCGGTGACCTCCTGCTCGGTGATGCCGAACTGCTCGCACTTCTCGGCGCCAATGGTGGTGTTGGTGTCGTGGAAGCTGGGCAGGCAGTGCAGGAAGATAGCACCCGGGTTGGCCATAGCCATGACCTCGGAGGTAACACGATACGGGGTGAGCTGAGCGATGCGCTCGGCCCAGACCTCGTCGGGCTCGCCCATGGAGACCCACACGTCGGTGTAGATAACGTCGGCACCGGTGACGCCGTCCTTGACGTCGGTGGTCAGCTTGATGGTGCAGCCGTTAGCCTCGGCGATGGGCTTGCAGGCCTCGATGACGTCGTCAGCGGGCATGCACTCCTCGGGGCCGCAGGCCACGAAGTTCATGCCGAGCTTGGAGCAGACGACCATGAGGGAGCGAGCGACATTGTTCTTGCAGTCGCCCATGAAGACGAGGGTCTTGCCCTTGATGTCGTAGTTGAAGTTCTCCTGGACGGTCAGGATGTCGGCGAGCATCTGGGTGGGGTGCCACTCGGTGGTCAGGCCGTTCCACACGGGCACGCCGGACTTAGCAGCGAGCTCCTCGACGTCGTCCTGGGCAAAGCCACGGAACTCGATGCCGTCATACATGCGGCCGAGAACGCGGGCGGTGTCCTCGATGGACTCCTTCTTGCCCATCTGCGACGAACCCGGATCGAGGTAGGTCACGCCCATACCCAGATCCATGCCGCCGACCTCGAAGGCGCAGCGGGTACGAGTAGAGGTCTTCTGGAAGAGCAGAACGATGTTCTTGCCCTCGAGATAGCGGTGCGGAACGCCAGCGCGCTTCATATCCTTGAAGTTCTTGGAGAGCTTGAGCAGGTACTCGATCTCCTCGGTGGTGAGGTCGAGAAGCTTGAGGAAGCTACGGCCGGAGAGGTTAACACCCATGGTTTGATTCCTTTCGAAGAAATGAATTACGTAAGTATTAGTGGTGCCCGTTTAACGGGCGAAGCCGGTGCGGTTGTAGGGGGACCGCACCGGAAACGGAAAGACTTAGAGGTCCTCGCGCCAGAAGGGCATGCTCATGCAGCGCGGGCCGCCGCGGCCGCGGGAGAGCTCGGCGGAGGGCACGACGAGAAGGTCCAGGCCCTCCTTGTACAGCACGTCGTTGGTGACGGTGTTGCGGGCGTAGACGCAGATCTTGCCGGGCTCGACGCAC
>NZ_JAESIQ010000040.1:0-3651 GCF_025289055.1 Collinsella aerofaciens | reverse complement strand
AACGCGTTGCGCTGAGTCCTGAGGCTGTTGCAATGAAAATGACAATCAAGGATTTACAAATTCGTAAACTTTTTTGAAAAAAGTGCTTGCACAGTTCTCGAATCATAGGTTATTATCTTCCTCGTTGAACGCGCGGGTCCAACAAAACGAACCGTGAATCAACAACATAGCATGTCGGAGTGGCGGAATTGGCAGACGCGCTAGCTTGAGGTGCTAGTGACCGCTTTTTGGTCATGCGGGTTCAAGTCCCGCCTCCGACACCATCGCATTTGAGAAGCCTCTTCGGAGGCTTTTTTGTTACCGATAGACGGCGGGGTCCACGATGGAAACGCTTGAACACAACGAGTGGGCAGACGTTGCCCAACTAGTCGAGATCACGAGCGATGCTGTCATCATCTGCGAGCTCGACGGAACCATTCTGCATGTGAATAATCGCTTACTTGGTTTGATGTGCGAGGAACGCGCCGACGTCATTGGTGGAGATGTTAAAGACGTCCTGTACTCGTCCGCTTTTGAACGTGCGACGGAACATCGTCTGCCATTTGAAACTGATGGCTCCGAGAACGAACTGATGCTCAAGCTGAGCGACGGCTCCTTTATCCCCGTCTTGGTTCGTGCGGGCTCCGTAACGCCTCCACGCATCTTTGGGCGCCGCGCGCCACGTGTCCTGGTGGCGCTCCATAGCATCGAAGAACAGTATTCGCACGACCGTCAGCTCAAGCGTGCTCTTTCGGAGCTTAGAGTGGCTAACAAGCGCCTCTCTGGCACGCTCTCGGTCATTATGAGTACCGTGGGCTCCGATGAGCTGCCCAGCCTACTTGATACCGTTTTGAACCAGCTTGTAGGAACGCTCGATGCTTCGGGTGCTGCTATCTATTTTTCTGAGAGCGGCGGTTTTAAACTTCGCGGTGTTTCCAAGGAGCTGTACGACAGCTACCTGCCTGAGTTTTTGCCGTATGGCGCTGGCATTCCGACGTATGTTCTTCGTGAGTCGCGTGCCTGTCGCTTGTCGATTCAACAGGACCTTAAGGGTGATAAGGCCGCCTCCGGTATGTTTATGGACCTGGACAATCGTTCTAAGCACCTGTTGCGTATGCAGGATATGCCTCCGTACCGCAGCGAGATCTGTCTTCCCGTTTTTTACGGTACGCAGATCCTTGGCGTGCTGGAAGTTGGTTGGAAACGCCCTCAGGCACCGCTTGCCTATGACGTTAATGTGCTCGAGGTCATTTGCGATTACCTGTCTATCCAACTGGTCGGCATGGCATCGAGTCTTCGCTCTCGTCGCACGGCCGAGCTTGGCCGCTCGCTCAATGTCTTACGTGATGAGTTGTTTACCTTTCTAGACGATTCCGTCGCGGCTACCCAGGCGGTATCGTCCGAGATCTGCAATATGCTCAACTGCCATTTTTGCCCTGTTGAGTATGACGTCAGTCTGGATTCCTACGTCATAGATTTTGAAGGCGGCAGTCGCGTTGCTTTGCCGGACGATCCCGAGAAGCTTTTCTTTTCCACGACGGCGCCAGCGGCACGTCTGGGGGCTGGCCCTGATGGCTTTGAGGCATCTGTTTTGGGCGGTACGAGTGCCGAGGACCTTAAACACGTCCGTATAACTCGCGTTGACGAATCGATGCCTATGGGAGGCTGGCTTAGGGCGCATGGTCTGCCTTGTCAAGGTCTCTACGTCGACTCCGGCATCGAGGCGGGGCGACCACGCTCTAAGGGTGATGGCAAGCACAGTAACGACGCAATTGTTCCTGCTTCTGTTGCGAAGAGCCCGACGACGCGCGCGCTACTGCTTCGTGATGGCAGCCAAGAGCCGATTGATGACCTTGAATATGACTACTTGGTGCACTTGGCGCATGACTTTGAACTGATCTACGAAGGTGAATCTCAAAAGCGCGAGGAGCGTCATATCGCTCAGACCCTTCAGATCGGCATGAGAAATTTCCTGGGGGATGTTCCGGGTATCGCAACCGATTCGGTGTACCTGTCGGCCACGAACTCGGCGTTGGTCGGCGGCGATTTCTATACGCTCATCCGTCTTCCCGACGACTGCGCCGTCATGATTCTGGGTGATGTGTCTGGCAAAGGCATTGAGGCCGCATCGATGTCCGCGCTCGTCAAGACGGCCCTGACGGCATATGCGTGGGAGGGCGCTGGACCGGCCCGCATGGCACGCTCCCTTAACAGTATGCTCATGGGCTTTTCGAGGGTCGAGACGTTCGTGACAGCCTTTATCGCCAAGATTGACCTGAAAGCCGGACGCGCAACGTATTGTTCGGCGGGCCATCCTCCGACCATGGTCATCAGGCCAGAGTCGATGCCACTGGGTGGCGGCGAGGCTCGTGGGGGAGAGGTCGAGCTACTTGGATGCCAATCGGGTGTAATCGGTGCCTTTGAGAGTATGGTGTACGAGACAGGCGTGTTTACGTTCGCCCCCGGCGACATGCTCTTCATGTATACGGATGGAACGATTGAGGCCCGCGACCGCACCGGAGCGTTCTTTGGCGAGCAGCGCTTGCGCGATCTTCTGCTTTCTGTTTCGGGGGAGGGCGTGTCGGGCATTTGCGGCAAGGTCTTGGGCGAGCTTGACCGATTTACCGAATCGGCGCTGGACGATGACATTGCATTGGTGTCCCTTGAGTTTTTACGGGGTCGTTCATAGACGGCGCTGAACGGGCTGAATCCGCACGGTTGGGGAAACGAATGCATCGAGTGGGCTTTTTTGGGGAACCATGGTCGTATGAATGAGTGGAATGACATAGCGGTTTTGACGCCACCAGGCGATATCGACATCGCCACGGTGCCTGCGCTGCGTCGGCGGTTGGATGCTTTGATTGGCCGCGGCGTGCGTCGTGTTGTCATCAACTGTCAGGCTGTTAGCTTTATCGATTCGACGGGCTTGGCATTCCTGCTTACGCGCGCTCGTGAGCTCATGAGGCGAGAAGGCCTGCTTTCGCTCGTCAATGCATCAGGTGAAGTTGTTCGCTTTTTGGAGATTGCTCGTCTTGTCGATATCCTTCATGTCGCGGGGCCGGCACGGGAGTCTATTCCCGCCATTCCGGTGGGGGAGCTGCCTCGCTGGAGTAAGAGCGTCGAGGTCCGTCAGGGTATCGAGAATCTTCCATACTACCGACATCGCATCGCCGAACTCCTTGAATCGCTTCCGTTGCGCCGTGACGAGCGCTACGATGTCGCATTGGCGTCGGGGGAGGCGCTGGGTAATGCCTATGACCATGCGGGCGGTATCGGGTGCGTCCTGACGGTTCAGGCCTATGGCGATCGCGTTGTGGTTGAGGTGCTTGATCGAGGTGCCGGCTATTCTATCGATGAAACGAGCGAGCCGGTTGCATCTGAGGAACGCGGCCGTGGTATCAAGCTTATGCGTATGCTCGTCGATAACGTGGAGGTTGCTCGTCGTACGGACGGCGCCGGCACGCGCGTGCAGATGGTGAAGCTGTTTAGCGGAGCGCTGGAATCGTGTGCCTAGCCAATCGCTTTAGCGCGTTTGGCTATTAAGAACATGCGGCAGACAAGTTTTTTGAAAAAAGTACTTGCGTCTTTTGGACAACTCGCGTAAATTAATAACCCGCAAGCGGACATGGCTCAGTTGGTAGAGCACAACCTTGCCAAGGTTGGGGTCGCGGG
>NZ_JAESIQ010000003.1:42605-103222 GCF_025289055.1 Collinsella aerofaciens | reverse complement strand
CTGGTGATCTCCGCCTTGAGAGGGCGGCGTCCTAAACCGCTAGACGAACGGGCCACATGACATCTGCACTGCCGTGCTGCAAGGTAATATATTACGGGACAAAAAACGTCAGCGCAAGAAGAAATTCCAAATTGCCGAAAAATTGTCGGCAGGTTATGGAACACGCAGGTAAACTAGGTAGCTAATTCAAGTTGAGATGGACCAAAAGAGCTTCGCGATCGTTGGGAATGTTGTCTTCGATCACGGCGTCGAGGGCGGAGTTGAGAAGCTGACCCAGTTCCGGCCCGGGCTTGACTCCGGCACGGATCAGGTCGCCGCCGTTGATGGCGAGTATCTTGAGCGTATAGGGCTCCCCTGCCTTCAGCAGCTCGTGCGCCATCGCGCGCATCTCCTCGATCGTCTCGACGTAATAGAAGCACGACGGGGCCTTGCCGAGTGTGTCAGCACGCTTAAGGTCCATGAGCTCGTCAATCAGGCGGGCCGTGTCGACGCCCTCACCCGAAAGCGCGCGCATCATATTGAGCAGGCAGGAGCGCTCGGGGCGCAGCGGCTTGTCGTGATATTTGATGAGCAGGCACACGTCGCGCACCAGGTCGTGCGAGAGCGCCAGGCGATCCATAATGACGCGCGCTTTCTTGGCGCCGAGCTCGGGATGACCGTAGAAGTGTCCGCTGCCGGCGTGATCGACCGTAAAGCACTCGGGCTTGGACACATCGTGCAAAAACGCCGCCCACATAAGGCTCGATGAGGGCGCGACGCCGTCACACAGCGCCAGCTCCCCTGCCACCGTCAACACACGGGCGATATGCTCGTAGACGTTAAACGCATGATAAACGCTGCGCTGGTCAAAGCCACGGCCAGGGGCAAGCTCGGGCACAGCGGCACAAATAAGCTCGGGGTAGCGCAGCATGGCGTCTCCCCCATGACCGGTCGAAAGAATGCCCTCGAGCTCAATACCCACACGCTCGCGCGCCACGGCATCGAGCAGCGGGGCGCACTCGGCAAGCGCACGCTTAGTCTCGGGCTCAATCATAAAGTCCAGGCGGCAGGCAAAACGAACGGCGCGCAGCATACGAAGCGCATCCTCGTTAAAGCGACGCTTGGGATCGCCGACAGCGCGAATCAGCTTGCGCTCCAGATCACCCTGGCCGTCATAGCGGTCGACAAGCCCGCGCTCGGGATGCCAGGCCATGGCGTTGACAGTAAAGTCGCGGCGCGCCAGATCGTCCTCGAGCGAGGCGGCACGCTCGACACTCTGAGGATGGCGCCCATCGGTATAGAAGCCATCCAGACGGTACGTGGTGACCTCGATACGCTCGCCATCGGAAATAGCCGTGATTCCGCCAAATTTAATGCCCGACTCCACGACCGCAATATCAGCGGCCTCGAGCGCCGCCTTGGACTCCTGCCACAGGCCGCTACAGCACATATCAACATCGTGGCTGGAGCACCCCATCAGGGCGTCGCGCACCCAACCGCCCACGTACCAAGCCTCAAGACCAGCCGCCTCAAGCGCGCGCAGGACGCGCAGGGAGGCATCAGACGGTTGCGTACCGTTGAGAGAAACATTGCACATGCCTATGGCCTCCTGCACTTGTGAGCGTTAATCGATGGTTCTCAAGAAGTCTAGCAAGAAACGAGAAAGCGCGCACACGCAATCGCGTCGTCGATTCGATAAAACGAGACAGCAAACGCCACATACGATCAGCGCACAAAAAACACCCGCCTCGGAGATCCAAAGCGGGTGTTCGGCAACGATGTATCGATGCTGTTAGCAGACCTGGCGAACCTCGATGTGCTTCTTATATTCGTCCACCTTGGCAAAATCGCCCAAACCGGGGCACTCGACCACGTTGGCGCCGGTGGCCATCGACAGGCGCAGGGCATCCTCGACGCGCTCGGGGGCGTCATGCCACACGGACAGGAAGGCAGCGAGCGAGGAATCGCCGGCACACACCGTCGACAGCAGCTTGACGTCGAAGGTGCGGTTAGCAAACCAGATGTGCTTGCCGTTGGAGAAGTACGCACCGGCGCCGCCGAGGGTCAGCAGCACGTTCTTGGCGCCCTTGGCATGAAGCTCAGCCATAGCGCCCTTGACGGACTCATCGTCGCCACCGCTCACCTTAATGCCAAAGATATCGAGCAACTCGTCGTCATTGGGCTTGATCAGCAGCGGCTCCATGGCAATGAGATCTGCCAGCTGATGGCTCGAAATGTCGAGAACGAACTCGGCACCCTTGGCCTTGACGCGGCGCAGAACCTCGGCCAGGAAGCCCTCGGAAGTGTTGGGAGGCAGCGAGCCACTGATTACCAGGCAGGTCATGTCATCGAGCGAATCGATGAGCTCAAACATCTCCTGCTCATTGGCCTCGTTGATGGCGGCACCGGCGTTGACCATGTTGTACTCGGTGTCGGGGCCGGCATTGAGGAAGACGTTGACGCGCGTGATGCCGTCGGTCCACACGGGCTTGACGGGCACGCCCAGGGCCTCAGCGCCCTTGACGATGAACTCGCCCGAGAAGCCAGCGAAGAAGCCCAGGATCGTGGTGTCGACACCGTAGTGGTCAAGCGTAAACGAGACGTTGAGGCCCTTGCCGTTGGGCGTATAGACGGCGTTGCGAGTACGCGTGACGGTGTTGGCAGCAAGGCCGTCGCAGGCGATGTTGTAGTCAATGGCGGGATTTGCAGTGAGCGTGTAAATCATGAATGTTCCTTTCACGAAGCAACGTGTTAATGAAAGTATATTCCACGCATCGGTAAAAGGCTAGGACAACTCGGTGAACGGTGTGGAAGCGATGAAGTACGGCGGGACACCTCTCCCCCGTGGCGGAACAAAAAGGCGCCCCAGCCGAAACCGGGGCGCCGCATGCGCACGAATATGTCGCGTTTCGATTACTGACGATCGAGCTTGCGGACAGCAACGCGCTTGCTGTACTCATCGACGTGACCGAAGTCGCCGATACCGACGGACTCGGCAACGTTGGCGCCGGTGGCCATAGCGAGCTTCATGGCCTCCTCGACGTTGTCGCGATCCCTGTACCACTTGTGCAGGAACGCAGCGAGGGTGCAGTCGCCGGCGCAGACGGAAGAGACCAGCTTGATGTTGAACTCACGCTTGGCGTACCAGATGTCCTCGCCGTTGGAGAAGTAAGCGTCGCCGCGGCTACCACGGGTGAGCAGCACGTTCTGAACGCCAGCGTCGTGAGCCATCTTCATGGCAACGCGAACCTCGTCGTCGGTATCGACCGGCACGCCGAAGATGGCCTTCATCTCGTGATGGTTCGGCTTGATGAGCAGCGGCTTCTTGTGAGCGAGCTCCTTGAGCTTGTCGGAGGACAGGTCCAGGACGACGTCAGCGCCACGAGCCTGAGCGTGCTCCATGACCTGAGCCAGGAAGTCGGGCGTAGCTTTGGGAGGCACGGAGCCGGAGACAATCAGGCACTCAAGATCGCCCGCGGTGTCCAGGATGTTGTAGAGCTCCTCCTGGTGCTGCGGCGTGATCGGAGCGCCGGGGTTCAGGATGCCGTACTCGTGCTGGCCATCGTTGACGTAGGTGTTGATGCGCGTGATACCGTCGGTCCAGACCGGGCGGCACAGGCAACCCAGGTTCATGACCTCCTCGACGATAAACTTGCCCGTGAAGCCGGCGAAGAAGCCGAGCGCGACGGTGTCGACGCCCATCTTCTTAAAGGCGAAGGACACGTCGAGGCCCTTGCCGTTAGCCGTGTAGCTGGCCGAGCCGGTGCGGACGTTCTCGTCGGGCTCGAGCGGAGAGCTCGAAACCGTCATGTCGACAGCCGGGTTAGCGGTTAGCGTGTAGAACATTTACAGTACCCCCTGTATATGTGAGGGCCGCGTGGCCGGCCCATTCCAACCACGCGGTTACCTCTGATACCAAATTAGCGAGCTGCGGACTCAAGCAGTGCCTTGACCTCGGCGGCGGTGTTGCAGGCGAGCGCCTTCTCGGCGAGCTCGTCGCACTCGGCCTTGGTCCACTGGCTGATGGTCTTGCGGGCGCGAAGGATCGACGGAGCGCTCATCGAGAACTCCTCCAGGCCCCAGCTGATCAGCAGCGGCTCGAGCAGCGGATCGGCAGCGGCCTCGCCGCACATACCGACCATGATGCCGGCCTTCACGCCGCTCTCGATGATGTTCTTAAGCGAGCGGAGCACGGCGGGATAGTACACCTGGTACAGGTTGGAGATGGTGTCGTTGCCACGGTCGGCGCACATGGTGTAGCCGATCAGGTCGTTGGTGCCGATGGAGAAGAAGTCGGCGACCTCGGCCAGACGGTCTGCGAGCAGCGAAGCGGCGGGCGTCTCGACCATGATGCCGACCTCGATGTTCTCGTTGAACTTGCGACCCTCTTCGGTCAGCTCGACCTTGCACTGCTCGACGAGCTCCTTGACAGCCAAGACCTCCTCGACGCAGGTGACGAGCGGGATCATGATCTTGACGTCACCGAAGGCGCTAGCGCGCAGCAGAGCGCGGAGCTGGACCTTATACTGGTCGGGATTGGCCAGGCAGTAACGCACGGCACGGAAGCCCATGAAGGGGTTGTCTTCCTTGACCATGTGCAGATACGGAATCTCCTTGTCGCCACCCACATCGAGCGTGCGGATGATGACCGGAGCACCCTTGAGCGCGCTGGCGACCTTACGGTAGGCGTTGAACTGCTCCTCCTCGGAAGGAAGCTCGGCAGAGTCCATGAACAGGAACTCGGAGCGGAACAGACCGATGGCCTCGGCGTCGTGATCGAGCGCGTTGGGCACGTCATCGGGGTTACCGATGTTGCAGGCGATGATCTTCTTGATGCCATCGGCAGTCACGGACGGCTTGCCACGGAAAGCCTCGAGGGCTGCCTTCTCAGCAGCGAAGGCCTCGGCCTTGGCGGTGTAGGCAGCGAGCGTCTCCTCGTCGGGATCGGCCTCGACGATACCCTTGCCACCGTCGACGACAACGGTCATGCCATTGCGCAGAGCGGTGCAGCTGTTGGAAACCGAAAGGACAGCCGGGATCTCGAGGGCGCGCGCAATGATCGCGGAGTGCGACGTGCGGCCACCGGTCTCGGTGACGATACCGGCAACGTGGGCCTTATCGATCGTGGCGGTCATGGACGGCGTAAGGTCGTGCACGACAACGACGGTGTTCTCGGGCAGGACGGAGAGGTCGACGACCTCCTTGCCCAGCAGCTCGGCCAGAATACCGGTGCGGATGTCGGCGATGTCGGCCGCGCGCAGACGGAACATCTCGTCGTCCATGGACAGGAACATGTTCTCGAACATGGTCGAGGTGTCCATGAGCGCCTGCTCGGCGCAGGTACCGCCGTCAATGGCGGCGTTGATGGCGTCGGTCATGCCCGGGTCCTGAGCCAGGACAATGTGTCCGCTCATGATCTCGGCCTCGGCCTCGCCCACCGTCTCCTTCATGTGGTCGGCCTGAGCCTGGGTCTTCTCGCAGAAGACCGAAAGAGCGGACTGATAGCGCTCCTTCTCTGCTGCCGAATCAGCAACCTCGTGCGGCTCAAACGTCAAGTCGGGATCGACGGCAACCATGACGGTGCCGATACCGATGCCCTCGGAAGCGTTGACTCCCTGATACATTCCCATTCCTCTCTCCGTGTCATGTGATAAAGCGTTTTGCCATATCCATGACAAAAGAGCGCAGCTACCTTACAACAGGTCACTGCGCCCCCAAATATGAACTTAGTTGTTCAACATGCGACCCGTTTGAGTTCTACTCGCCAAGACCGCTCTTGATGAGCTCGATGGCAGCAGCCAGAGCCTCGGCCTCGTCAGCGCCGTCGCACTTGACCTCGACCTCGGTGCCGCAGGGGATACCAGCAGCCATGAGGGCCATCGGGGACTTGCCGTTGACCTCCTTCTCGGGGGTGACGACCGTCACGTCACAGGCGTACTTGCCCATGGTGGAGGCGAACAGACCAGCCGGACGCGTGTGCAGACCCTGAGGATTAACGAGGGTAGCCTTCTCAGAAACCATAGTTGACTCCTTTTTTGTGTTTAACCCCTGTCATGCATGTGGCAGGAGTCAGATTCACGACGTTGTTTATATTAACTCACATCAAACGGTTTTTCATTATGTTTCAGACGAATTATTGGACAGATGTGTTTGTCTTCCGCTTGCTCGCCCACAGGGGCCCGCGCGCGGCCTGTGAGATTTCCTGCTCTACAGTCCTGCTCGCACGAAGAGCACATTAAGTGCTCTTCGGCTCGTGCGGAACTCGCGATAAATCTCACAGGCCGCGCGCGGGCCCCTGTGGGCGAGCAAGCTGCGGAAACCCAGTCGGTCCTAAATAATATCATTCTGGCTGATGAACTGTTCGCGACAAAGACTCGATGGGCAGCTCCCTCTATGCCCTTTTATAAGTTGCGGTGAAATAGGGACTGAATTTGGGGTTGAATCGTTTAAACAGTCCCTATTTCACCGCAACTTATGGGAGGGATAGAAAAAAGGCGGAGGCCCTGGAGAGGGGCTCCGCCTTATATACAGGGGGCGATGTTATTCGCGTACCGTGGAATTAGACCAAGCGGGCGTTGATCGTCTTGGCGATCTCGGCGGCGTCGGTGGAACCCTTGACGGTGGCACGGAAGTCCTCGTCCATGAGCGCCTCGGCGACCTTGGACAGGATCTTGAGGTGCGTGGTTCCGGCCTGGGCGCCGGGGATGAGCAGGGCAATAGCCACGTTGACGGGAGCGCCGTCCATGGTGTCCCAACCGGTCACGCCGGACTCGTCCTTGACGACGATGACGGCAGCCTCGGTAATGGCATCGGACTTGGCATGCGGGATAGCGAAGCCCTCCATCATGCCCGTGGTGCCCTCGGCCTCGCGGGCCAGGAAGGCGTTCATCACGGCGTCGGCGTCGCTGGCGATACCGGCCTTGACGGCCTGGTTGGAAACGAAGCTCAGAGCCTCGTCACGAGAAGCGAAGTCCTCGGCGACAAAGACATTCTCGACCTTCACGAAGTCGGCAGCCTCGGCCTTGGGGGCCTCTACGGCAGCGGCCTTGGGGGCCTCAACCGGCTTGGCTGCAGGAGCGGCCTTCTGGTTCTTCTCGAAGTCGTACTTCTTGAAGGCTACGAACAGGATGCCACCGACCACAGCGCCGATGAGGATCGCGAGGACCCACAGCGGACCGTTCTCGACAACGGGCAGGACCAGGAAGCCACCGTGAGGCGCCGGATCGTGAACGTTGAACATAATGGTCAGGATCGAAGCGATAGAGGAACCGAGCATCATGATGGGCATGACGGGCCAGATGTTCTTGGTCATGAACGGAATGGCGCCCTCGGTGATGTGGGTGCAACCAAGGATGAGGTTGACGACACCGGCGTCATGGTCCTCCTGGCTGAAGTACTTCTTGCCGACAACGACGGCGAAGGTGGTGATCAGCGGCGGAACGATGCAAGCGGCGGAGACGGCAGCCATGAAGTTGGTGCCGAAGTTGTAAGTGTCGGTGCCAACACCGGCGGCCAGAGCCTCGGTGAGCATAGCGGTACCAGTGACGTAAGCAGCCTTGTTGACCGGGCCGCCCATGTCAAAGGCGCACATGCAGCCAATGGCAAGACCCAGGACAACGGCGCCAGAGGCGGACAGGCCCTTGAGGAAGTCCATCATGGCGGTGTTGATGGCAGCCATGGGCCCGGAAATGCCGAGCATGACCAGGCCGACGATGGCCGTCGAGAACAGCGGGTACAGGAAGATAGCCTTGAGGCCGTCCAGGTTCTTGGGCAGACCGGCAAAGACCTTCTCGAGCAGCAGGATGACATAACCGGCGAGGAAGCCGCCGACGATGCCGCCCAGGAAGCCGAAGCCCACGCCGGCGCCGCCGGCGTCGATCATGCCGGTCTCGGCGTTAACAGGCAGGCCCTGGATGGCGATCATACCGGCAACAAAGCCGGGGACGAGCGCCGGGCGCTTGCCGATGGATTCGGCGATGTAGGCGGAAAGCACCGGAACCATGAGGTTCATGGCGATGCCGCCGATGATCTTGAGCATCGCAGCAAAGCTGTTGTAGTCAGACGCCGTCGAATCGAAGGACGTAATGCCCCACAGGAACGAGACGGCGGTCAGAACACCACCGGCAACGACGAAGACCAGCATGTGGCTGACGCCGTTCATGAGGTGCTTGTAGATGATGTGGCCGATGGACTCCTTCTCCTCGACCTCGTCCTCGACATCGGCAGCAGCCGCAACCGTGTCGTCACCCTTGGCGGCGAGCGCGCGGTCAATCAGCTTACCGGCGGCCTCAACGGACAGGGCCTTGGAAACACCAACGGAAACCATGGGCTTGCCGGCGAAACGCTCAGCCTGGACATCCTTGTCGGCTGCGACGACGACGGCCTTGGCACCAGCGATCTCACTCTTGGTGAGCTCGTTCTCGACACCGACCTGGCCATGAGTCTCGACCTTAATGGTCAGACCGCGCTCGGCAGCTGCCTTCTCCAGCGCCTCCTTCGCCATGAAGGTGTGCGCAATGCCGGTCGGGCAACCGGTCGCGGCGATGATGTCAAACTTAGCCATGTGTCCCTCCTTCTTGAGTACAGCGCCCGCGGGCGCTCCCCTACACGCGCTTCGATGCGCGTTTTTCCACACTTGAAAGATACCAACCTACCGTCCGCGTGAGAAGAGACAAGGCGCAATTCTCTGGTGAAAGGTTCTTTCATAACCGTAAACGGCAAGTGAAAGTTTACCATCAACACTTGAAACGGCAAGGTGTATCTTGTAATTGAAAATGCCCGTATACTATGGCATTGCAAATCAAGTTAGATTTTCATGCCAACCAGGAGCCATCCATGACCGATAGTAGCAAAAGCGCTCTTTCCCTCATTAGTACCCACCAGGGATACAGCGAGTCCGAGCAGCGCATTGTCGACTATATATTGGAGCACCAGTCCGAGGCGCCACGCCTCACGGCGGCTCAGCTCTCGCGCGCCGCTGCCACGTCCGAAGCGACCGTTTCGCGCTTCTGCCGCAAGCTGGGCTTTGGTAGCTTCCGCAGCTTTCAGTTTTCGTTGGCGAGGGATTTGGAAAGCCAGCGCAACGAGGGCCTGACCGACGAGGTCTCGCTCGACAATATGGAGCAGAGCCTCAAGAACATCCTGGCTGCCAAGGTAAGCGAGCTTAATGCGACCATCGACGGAATCGACCACGATACGCTGGCGGCTGTTGTGCATGCCTTTAAGCATGCAGGGGTTATTGAGTTTGCAGCCGTGGGCAATACGAACGCGGTCGCGCTCGATGCGACGTTTAAGTTTTCGCAGCTGGGCCTGCGCTGCATGGCGAGCACCATTAGCGAGACATCAATCGGCTTTGCGCTCACGTTACGCCCGGGTGACGTCATCGTGCTAATCTCAAACTCCGGTAAATCGCGCCGACTGAATCGCATGGCAAAAGCGGCTCGCAACTGCGGCGCAACCGTAGTCGTCATCAGCAGTGACAGCAAATCCCCGCTCGCGCGCCTGGCAGACTACACTTTTAATACCGTCAACCACGAAGCGCTGCTGACGACGGGCGACTTTGCGTTCTCCAAGATCAGCGCCACGATGATCATCGAAGTCATCTACAACTTCCTGCTGCCCGAGATTGAAGACGCGCGTGAGCATATCAGCTACTACGAGGAGCTCATCCAGCCGGATAAGGTTGTGGAGTAAAACGCGTAGTGGGACAAAAATTTCAGTCTATTTTGTCCCACCAACACCGCTGATACGACCTAACCTCGAGCTTCTTCGAGCATCTGCTTTGCGTGGACCAAGCTTGCCTCGGACTGATCGCCGCTCAACATGCGGGCGATCTCGGCGATACGCGCTTCGCCGGTTACCTCGTCCAAATGCGTCTGGGGAACATCGCCCGGTTCCTTGCTGACGACATAATGCTTGTCGGCCATGACGGCGACCTGCGCCAAGTGGGTTACGACAATCACCTGATGCGTAGCGGCGAGATCTGCCAGCACGCCCGCGAGTGCACGCGCCGTGGAGCCACCGACACCAGCATCGACCTCGTCAAACACAAGCGTATCGACACCGTCCGCATTACCGAGGACAACTTTGCTTGCCAACATGACGCGGCTGAGCTCGCCGCCCGACGCAATTCGACGCAGGGGACGCGGCGTCAAACCAGCACCGCTACGGTATAGCAGCTCGTAGCTCGAAGGACCAACGGGCGTCCACTCAGCACGGGGAAGATCGCGCGACTCCCAGACGAGCTCGGCGCCGCCCATTTCCAGGCGAGCCATCTGGCGGCCAACCTCGTGGCAGAAGCGCGGGGCCGCCGTATTGCGAGCGCGCTTAAGTGCCTTGGCAGCGGTAAACAACTCGCGCTCAGCGCTCCCGAGTGCCTCACGCGCCTTTTTGATCTGTTCATCGCCATCATCGACCAGGGACAGCAGCTCTTGCGAGCGATCGCGCATGGCAAAAACATCGTCCATGGTGGGGCCCCACTGACGCAACAGGCCCTTGAGGTCGGAATACCGCTCACGCATGCGAGCGAGCTCGCGCGGGTCGAAGGCGATGCCATCGCGATAGGCACGAAGCTCGTTCGCGCAATCCTCAAGGGAGATACAGGCATCCGAAAGTGCATCGGCAATGTCGCAGAGTTTGCGATCGACGGTAGCCATTCGGGAAAGCTCTGCCACGGCGCTGTTCACGGCATCGAGCGCTCCCCCTTCAGAGGCAAGCGATGCATGGGCATCGTTAGCCGTGGCAACCAGTACCTCGGCATGTTCGGAGCGCGGCAGCAGCTCCTCGAGTTCCTCATACTCACCCGGCTTGGGGTCGACCTCGCCGATGCGCTCGAGGGCAAAGCGCGCCTCCTCGACGCGGCTCCCCTGGGCACGCGAGGCCTCTTCGACACGTCGAACCTCCTTGGCTGCAGCGCGCGATGCTTTAAAGCAGGCGCGGTACGCATCCAGCGCCTCGAGTGCCGGGCGCCCTGCCCATGCATCGACCATCGCAACGTGATGCGCCGGATCGAGCAAGCGCTGGTGCTCGTGTTGGCCGCACAGATCCATCATCACACCAACGCGCTCCGAAAGCTCGTGCACACTGGCGATGCGGCCGTCAATCTTCACGCGGCTGCGGCCCTCGGCAGAAAGGCTGCGCTGGACCGTGAAGCCTTCCGTGTCGTGCGGGCCGTCAAACAGCCGCGCCTCGACGCTCGCCAGCGCCTCGCCCTCGCGCACCGTCGACGAATCCGCGCGCTCACCCAAAATAAGCTTGAGAGCCGAGAGCAGCGCGGTCTTGCCGGCGCCGGTCTCGCCGGTCAGGACAGTCAGACCGGCACTCGGCACCAGCGTCGCCTCGCGAATGAGTGCAATGTTAGAAACCTGCAGCTCATCGATCATGACGGACTCCGTAGAATACGCGGCTCACCGAGTTATAGAAGCTCTCGGGGCCATAATCGAGCAGCAGCACATCTCCGGGCCCGCGACGCACAGCCACGCTCTCGACCGTGCCATCGCAGGTAATAAACTGTCCGTCGATGGCGATAGCCGGCACGCTCGGGCGATCATCGGACATAAAGATCTCAACGACATCACTCGGCGAAGTCAAGAAAGCGCGAGCCTGAATGGTATGTGGAGCGATGGGCACGCAGACCATGCCCGTGTAATCGGGGCTCACGATGGGGCCACCGGCGCTGAGCGCGTAACCCGTAGAACCAGTCGCCGTGGACACGACCACGCCGTCGCCACGCAGTCGGTCGATATGGTGGCCCGACACCGTGATGTCGAACTCGACCATATCGGACAGCGGACCTCGGGTAAGCGCCATGTCGTTGAGGGCGAAGGTGCGCACGACATCCTTCGTACCGTCTTCGCGCACGGACACGATATCCGCGGCGATGGTAGCGCGACGGCTCACATGCAGCTCGCCGGAAAGGGCGTCGCTCACGACCTGCAGAATGTCGCGCTCCTCGGGGCTCGCAGCAGTTAAAAAGCCCAGGTGACCATAGGAAAGACCGAGGATAGGAATCTCGCGATGGTTGAGGATGCGGGCAGCGCGCAGCAACGTACCGTCGCCGCCGAGCGTAATGACCAGATCGGAGCCGTCAATATCAGGCGTGTTCTGAATCTTGGATCGCTGGTCGGCAGCCCATGCGACCTCATAGCCCTGGCGCGTCAGCCAAAGCTCGAGCATCAGGCCGCTCTCGACCGCCTCTTGCTTGTAGTAATTGGGAACCAGAAAGACCTTCATAGCGTTGCAGCTTTCTCGCTCAAAACCGATACCTGGGATTGCAGCTCGTCTTGCGTGCGGTCGCCGGGGTCAAATCTCGTGCCGTACAGGAAAAACTCAACGTTGCCCTTGGCACCATGAATGGGTGACACGCACACATCGACCGGGAACAGGCCCTTGGCAGCAAAGAGTTCAACCGCCGCCACGAGTGTATCGCGGCGCACGGCGGGATCGGTCACAATGCCGCCCTCGCCCACCAGCGCCGCCGGAGCCTCAAACTGCGGCTTTACGAGCGTGCAGAATGCACCCGTGGGCTCCAGGCACGCCAGCACCGCATCGATAATGTTCGCGATGCTGGTAAACGAGACATCACACACAGCCAAGTCGATGGTGCCGGCATAGCCAAGCTCAGGCAGCTGTGTCACATTCGTGCGCTCGTGGAGCGTCACGCGATCGTCCTGACGAAGCGACCAATCGAACTGAGCACGGCCCACGTCGACCGAAACGACCGTGGCGGCACTGCGCTTGAGCAGGCAATCGGTAAAGCCGCCCGTGGAGCAGCCCACATCGAGGCAAGCAAGGTCCGTCGGATCAATCCCAAACGCATCGAGCGCGCCCTCGAGTTTAAGGCCGCCGCGCCCAACGTACGGAATGCGCCCCTTAACGTGCAGCGGCAGGCCCGGCGTCACCTTGAGCCCCGGAGAGGTCAAACGCTCACCGCCGCTCGAGACCAAGCCGGCCATAAGAGTGCGAAGGGCATCCGCGCGATCGGCGCAGATGCCCTGTGAAATCAGTTCGTCATCAAGACGCACGCGTTTCATGAATGCCATCAACCATTCGTATCCGGGGATGCAGCCTGTCTATCTTGGGACTCGCTTGCCGCATCCTCATCGTATTCCTGCTCGAGCTTGTCGGCCTCACGCGGCGTCAGCTCAAACTTGTCGACCATATCGACCGCACGGGAGCCCAGCTCAATCGCCTCGTCAAACAAATCGAGCGAACGCTCCAAGGACGTATCCTTGGAGCGAACGGTGGCGATGATCTGGTCCAGGCGATCCGAGATCTCATCGAAGTTGCGGACGGAACCCCCTGGCATGGCTACTCCTCGACGGAGTCGGCCTCGACGGCCTCAGCAGCGTCCGCATCCTCGGCAAGCACGCCGGCAGCAGCCTGAGCAGCAGCGACCTTGGCGGCTGCCTCGGCAGCCTGTGCCTCCTCGCGAGCGCGATCCTCGGCCAGCAGCTCTTGGTACAGGTCCTCGCCCGGCAGTTCCTCGCTGCGAGCGATCTTGCCCAGCACGCCGTTAACAAACGATGCGGACTGGTCGGTACCATAAGCCTTAGCAATCTCGACCGCCTCGTTGATGACGATGGCGTCCGAGACCTCTTCGTCGGTAAGGAAGCGCATCTCGTAGATGGCGATACGCAGCAGGTTGCGGTCAGCACCGGGCATGCGCATAAGATCCCAGTTCTTGGCGACGGCTCGCAGGGCACAATCGATGCGATCAATATGCTCGTAGGCACCGCGGCAAAGCTCCAGCGCATAGGGGTCGAGGGGACCCTTCGAAATCAGGAAATCGCCCTCGAGGACGCGCTCGAGCGGGCTGTCCGTGGCCTCGGCCTGGAACAGCAGCTGCAGCGCCTGACTGCGGGCAAGCGTGCGCCCGCGATAAACCTTAAGGCTCAAAGGTTACTCCTTGGGGAAAACGAGGCCGTCGATGCAAACGTCAACGCGTTCGACCTCGACGCCCACCTGGGCATCGATGGCGGCGACCACGGCGGCGCGAACGGCCTCGGCGAGTTTCTTGAACGGATAGCCAAAGAACACCACGACACGCACGGTGAGTGCGAGCTTGTCGCCGACGACCTCGGCCTCGACCGCCGGCTCGGAAGCCGGGGCCTTGGACGAGAGCATCATGGAGACAAGGTTGGTGGCAAGGTCTTTGACGCCAACGGAGGCGATGCCCTCGACATCCGACACGGCGCGCGAGACGATGGCGGTCAGAACATCGGGCGAAATGCCGATGCCGTCAATCTTGATTTCCTGGGGCATGAGTCCTCCTAGAAGATTTGGTTGCTAGACGCGGGAGACGAACTTGCCGTCGCGGGTGTCAACCTTGATGACCTCGCCCTCGTTGAGGTACATGGGGACCTGGATGACAGCGCCGGTGTCGATCGTGGCCGGCTTAGTGGAACCCTGGACGGTGTCGCCCTTAAAGCCCGGGTCGGTCTGGACGATGGTGGTCTCGATGAACATCGGCGGAGTCACGCCCATGAGCTCATCGTCGGCGAAGAGCAGCTGGCATATGTCGTTCTCGCGCAGCCACTTGGAGTTCTCGCCCA
Organism: Collinsella aerofaciens; assembly: GCF_025289055.1. Lineage (GTDB taxonomy): Bacteria > Actinomycetota > Coriobacteriia > Coriobacteriales > Coriobacteriaceae > Collinsella. The sequence goes on along the minus strand of NZ_JAESIQ010000003.1, from coordinate 88,691 downwards.
CCATGTCCTCGGGAACGGGAACCTGCTCATAGGACTCGTTGTCCATGAAGATGTAGTCGGTGCCATCGTTGTAGAGGTACTGGAACTCACGGGTGGTGAGCATGACGCTCTCGAACTTGGTGCCGGCGTTGCAGGTGTTCTCGACGACGCGGCCGCTCTTGATGTCGCGGGTCTTGTAGCGCACAAAAGCGCCACCCTTGCCCGGCTTGACATGCTGGAACTCGACGATAGTGTAGACCTTGTCCTTAATGCGGAGACCGAGGCCGTTCTTGAAGTCGGCGGTAGAAATGGTAGGCATAGCGACCTTTCTTGTTATGGGCAGAACGCACAAGCGTCCAAATTACATACGACCGAAATTATACACTTGCAGACGGCGCCTGCAGCGAGCGCATAAAAAGAGAACGCGGGGCGTCCGAATTGCTCCGGACGCCCCGCCCCAAAAATCTATCGAAATGGGCTAGCAATCGATGACGTGCAGGTCGTGCGGGGTCTTGGTGAAGGGCTCATATCCGTTCTCGGTGACGACGCCGTAGTCCTCCAGGCGCACGCCGCCCACACCGGGCAGGTAGACGCCGGGCTCCATGGTGACAACCGAGCCGACCTCGATGATGTTCTTGCTGCGGTTAAAGTTGGGCAGCTCGTGGATGTCGATACCAACGCCGTGGCCCAGGCCATGGTTGTAGTAATCGCCATAACCGGCATCGCCGATGATCTTCTTGGAAAGCTTGAAAATGTCGTTGCCCTCGACGCCCGGATGGATGGCGGCGACGCACTCCTCGTGCGTACGGCGCACGAGCGCGTACAGGTCGAGCTGTTCCTGGGTAGGCTCGCCCATCACGACGGTGCGCGTCATGTCGGAACGATAATCGCAGTAGCCCGCGCCGTAATCCATGAGGACGAAGTCGCCCTTCTCGATGACACGGTCACTCGGCACGGCATGCGGGTTGGCGGTGTTGGGACCGCTCGCCACAATGGAACCGAAGGCCAGGCTGTCGGCGCCGTTGGCGAACATAAAGTTCTCGAGCTCGTTGCGAACCTGCTTCTCGGTCATACCGGGTTTAATAAAGCCGAGCATATGCTGGAAGGCGGCATCGGTGATCGACTGCGCATGGCGCATGAGCTCGATCTCCTCGGCATCCTTGATGGCGCGCATCTTGCGGATGTCGTCGTGCATCAACGGCAGCATGCAGGCGACAGAGCGGTCCTCCAGGCCGCGCTGAATGCCCTGGTAGAAGTTAATCTGCATGTCATCCTCGACAGCGCAGACGCGGCACTTGTTGGCCGCGATCTTGCCGGCGACCCAGCCGGGAATGGTGCCCTCGTCCATGTCGTAGACCCAGGGGCTGCCGGCGGGCGTGTTCTCCTCAAAGCTGTTGAGGTAGCGCGAGTCGGTGTGGAACAGGCACTGGTCAGCCGTAATAAACGCGGCGTGCGGGAACTCGAAGGTGTAGTCGAAGACGCCCTTCACGCCCGTGAGCCAACGAAGGTTAGCCTCGTCGCGCACCACGATGGCATCGTAGCCACGCTCGACCATCAGGGCACGGACACGCTCGATACGACCGGCAGGACCGGCAGCAAACTCAGACATGCAGTTTCCTTTCTTGTTGTCTCTATATAGACGGGACGGGTCTCAACCGAACGACGGAATCGCATGCGATCCGCAACCGATTGAAAACCCGCCCCTCAACATGATACGAAAGACGATGGATGTCAATAAATCTTAGAGAAGTTCTTTGCGAGAAGCCAAGTAGGCGTGAACATGGCGCTCAAGAACCTCGTCCTCAACGCTCGTTAGACGAATGGCGCCGAGTGCCGCGGGCAGCGGCAACATGCTACGGTTTGAGCGGGCAAACTGCTGCCTGCGGAACTCCTCGATATATGCGACAGGCTCCAGATCGAAGGCAAGTTCCTCGATACCAAAGTCCTCCAGGCAGTCATCGACCTCAAAGACGTAATCGATATCAAAGTCGCAGGCATCATGTGCTAGGCGCGCCTCAAAGCGCATGCCCTCGGATAACAGCTGATAGGCAGGGACCTGCGAAGCGGCATCGCCCAAGCAGGCGCGCAGGGTACGCTCCCCCGTCTTGCCAAAATCGAGCGCATGGCGAGCGCTCGGGTTCGTGGCCATCAGTACGTCCTTACGGGCAGTCTGAGACCATTGAACGGCATTGACGAGCGCGACCTCCTCGCCCGCGAGAATCTCGGGGACGGTCTCAGTAAACTGATTCCAGCGGGACTTACTGCTCGAAAGCATGGTGCCAACAAGCACCACAAAGCCGAGCTTGAGGTCCTCGGGGTCCGCCTCACGAACAAGGTCGAGGTCACACACGACCAAGCCCGGTTCGGGACGGAACGCGATAGCGGGAAGCGCATTGGCCGACGAGGCGACGAGCGGCTTCATGGTCGTCGCGACCGTGAGCATGGCGTCGAAGGTCGTCGGCAACAGCGCGCACTCGGTTCGGCCGCACCACTGGTTGGCGCACCAGCTAACAACCGAGCAGGTTGCGGCATCGCCAACGGCGACAACCAGATCGTCGCAGGTAATGCCGTTGGCAGACAGGGCGCCAAACATAGCATCAGCATCAGCCAGCGTGGCACCAGCAGGCGAAACCTCGAGGACTAGCGGCGACACGGCAAAACCGGCGTCGACCAGCGCATGCTCGACGACTTCACCAAAACGCTCGGATGTGGCGGTGTTCCAAACGACCATCGCGCGCTTAGGCTTGCCCACGGCCGAGGCAAACATACGCGACAGTTCATCGAACGCACCCAATCCGACACGGACATCGACGCTGCGGTTTTGGAAATTGATCAGTTGACGGCGAATCATAGCAGCCCACGCTCCAAAAGCATCTCGGCACAAAGGTAGGAAACGTCCTCGAAGGACTTGTTGCGAATATCAAGGGTAAGGTCGGCGGCCTGGCGATACAGCGGACGGCGATGCTCAAGCAGGCGCGCGGCATGCTCAGGCGAGCGAAAATCGGGGCGCGTGTCGGACCGACGAATCTGGCGAATCGAATCCTCGAAGTCGCCCTCGAGGTACACACACGTACCCATTTCGTGCATCAGCTCAATATTCACCGGCGTCTCGACGATACCGCCACCGCACGAAACCAACAGGCTACGCTCGCTTTGGAGCGAACGGAGCGCCGAGGTCTCGAGCTCGCGAAAACGATCCTCACCCTCGGTCTCAAAAATCTCGGTTACCGACTTGCCGCAACGGCGCACGACTAGGCGGTCGGTATCGATAAAACGCCGCTTGAACATAGTGCCGACGTTGCGCGCGAGCGTCGATTTGCCCGCGCCCAAAAAGCCGATAAAGAAGATATGGTCGCAGCCGTGTTTGGTGTGCTGGGACATGACGAGACCTATTCCTCGCAGGGAAGGTCGCGCAGGGCCCGGCGCTCAAAGATACGGAAGATCTGCGTATACCACAGGTCCTGCGTCGCCTGCGGCTTAACCAAGATGGTATCGACGCCGGCGAAATTGCCGCTCCACACGTCCGTGTAGAGCTGATCACCGATCAGCACCGCCTCGTTAGCCGTGGCGCCGAGGCGCTTAAGACCCGCCTTGAGGGCAAACGGTGCCGGCTTCATGGCGTGGCTGATGGCCTCGAGTCCCAGCTCGCGTGCCGATGCCATGACCTGGTCGCGATGCCAGTTGTTGGACACCATGCACAGCTTAAAGCCTTTGGCGCGGGCGGCATCGAGCCAAGCGGAAACCGCGGCGGGAACCTGCTCGGTGTCGCGCGGCACCAGGGTGTTATCGCGATCGAGCAGAATGGCGCGTTTGCCGTCGGCCCACAAGGTATCGAGGTCGATGCGATCGACCGAGGCAACGTATCGTTTGGGGCTAAAAATCCTCATGCTAATTCCAAGACTGTTGATGCTCTTCGTAGGTTTGCGAGAAGTACTCCTCGTCCTGCGTAATGTAGAAATACAGGTCATCGGAGTCGGTCGGCTCAAGCGTGGCCTTGAGTGCCTCGAGCGACGGAGAGCAGATGGGCGTGGGCGGCAGACCCTCGTGTTTATAGGTGTTATACGGACTATCGCTCTGCAGGTCGTCGGCGGTAACCTCGCCACCGGTGACATACATCATGGTCGCATCGCTGTTGAGATAGCGCAGACCGTCGAGCTTGCCGGCAAGGCGGTTGTAGAAGACCGAGGCCACATGCGCACGTTGATCGGCGTTGAGGCCCTCGCGCTCAACGATAGAGGCCAAGTTGACGATGTCGTAGTCGGACATCTCCACACCGTAGCGTTCCTTGATCTTGGCTTCGCAGCTCGCAAAGTCAAACGACTTGTACTCGGTCTTAAACTGATCGAGCATAGCGCGAATCACGCCATCGGCCGTCGGCGAATCACCCAACGAATAGGTCTTGGGGAACAAGAAACCCTCGAGCGAGTCGTTAGCGGCGCCCTTAAGGAAGCTATAGTCGTCCACGTAGTTGGAGGCCTTGGCCTGGTTGAGGAAGTCTTCCTTAGAGATGCTGTCGTAGGCCTGGGCCACACGGTCGGCGACTTGATCGACCGTTAGGCCCTCAGGGATAGTCAGCGCATTGGAGCCCGCGTTGGGGCCTTCCATGAGCTGCTGAACAACCTTGGTCGCATCCATGAGTGTGGTGAACGAATAAGTACCAGGCTTGAGCGACATATCGGCGTTGAGCTTTTTCACCGCCGCATAGTAATCCTTGGGATTTTCGACGATATGGTTCTCGGAGAGAATCGAAGCGATGCTGTCACCCGAGGCACCATCGGGAATCGTGATAGTAACCTGCTGGCCTGCAACGACTTTCGCACCCTCACCGCCAAAGAAGCCCTTGACGGCTGGCACGACAAAGAAAACGATCGCGACAAGCGCAAGCACGGCAACAACGCCACCGATAATCATAGGCACCGGGGAGCTTTTCTTTTGAGCACCGCGACGAGCATGCGTGTTGTAGCTCGAGCGGGTCGCCGGAGCAACGCCATGTGAACCACGAGCGTGATGCGAATGCGATTGGGGGGCCTGCGTTCGCTGGGTAGGTGCCTGCTGCTTAAAGCGGGTGCCGCCTGCAGGCTGGGCCGTACGAGCAGTGGGCTGCTGAGCCGCGTGAGAAGCCGAATGCTGAACCGAACGAGCAGAAGGCTGCTGACCCGTCCGTTGAACAGGTTGGGCCGAACGAGAGAAGGACTGCGCCGGGCGCGCGGCAGGCTGAGCTGCGCGCTGCGTCGGCTGTGCCGGACGCTGGCCAGGCTGGGCAGGGCGCGACGCCGGCTGCTGTGTACGATTCGGCTGGCGCGGATCGGAAGCACTAGGCATGCGAAACCTCCTCGTTTTTACGATCGAGCCACGTCTGCAAAAACAGGCTGGCGGCAATCATGTCGATCTTGCCCCTCATCTGCTTTTCGTTGAGTCCCTGCTCGCGCAGGATACGCTTGGCCTCTTGCGAGGACAGACGCTCGTCCTCAAACTCCAGCGGAAGTTCGAGCTCGTCGGCAATCTTTTGGGCCACAGCGGCGACGCGCTCGGCCTGGGGGCCGGGCTCACCGGCCATGGTCAAGGGACGTCCGCTTACCAGGATATCGGGCTCATAGTCCTCGACCAGGTAGCGAAACGTCTTTGCCATGCCTGTGACCTCGGCAGCAGGAAGCACCTTGACAGGCATCGCCATCTTGCCATCACGGCTCGAGACGGCAATGCCAATCCTGGTCTCCCCTATGTCCAGCGCGAGCGCGACCACAGCGACAACCTAGGTTCTTAGGCGCCGAGCGCGGTCTTGGCGGCCGCGAGGGCATCGGCGATACCGGCGGCGTTCTTGCCACCGGCCTGGGCCATGTTGGGACGACCGCCACCGCGACCATCGACCAGGCCCGCGACCTGCTTGATCACGTTGCCGGCGTGGAAACCGGCCTTGACGGCGTCATCGGAACCAGCGGCGAGCAGGGCCGGGGTGCCCTTCTCGGTCACGCTGGCGACGACGCAGGCGACAGGGCCGGCGACCTTCTGGTGCACGGTATCCCACACGTTACGCAAATCGGCAGCCTCAAGGCCCTGCAGCTCGGCGACGACGAGCTTGTAGCCATCGAGCTCGACGGCGCCCTCGATGGCGCTGGAGATGGCGTCGGAAGAGCCACCGGTCAGCGCCTTCTTAAGCTTATTGGACGTCTCGCGCAGCTCGGCCTGCAGGTTCTCAACGCGGGCGGGAACCTCGTCCACGCGGCACTTGAGCGCAGCGGCAGCGGCGTCAACGAGCGACAGACGGTCGGCCATGTAGTCGAGGGCGCCCTTAGAGGTCACGGCCTCGATACGGCGGACATTGGAGCCCGTGGAGGACTCGGAAATGATCTTGAACAGGCCGATCTCGGCAGTGTTGGCGGCATGGGTGCCACCACAGAGCTCACGGGAGAACGGCTGGTCCTCGGCGCCCACGGAGACGACACGGACGACGTCGCCGTACTTCTCGCCAAACAGGGCAACAGCACCGGCGGCCTTGGCCTCGTCGATGCCCATGACGCGGGTCACGACCGGCTTGGAAGCGAAAATCTGCTGGTTGACCAGATCCTCGACAGCCTTGAGCTGCTCGGAGGACAGGGCCTCAAAGTGCGTGAAGTCAAAGCGCAGGTGCTCGGGCGTCACCAGCGATCCGGCCTGGGAAACATGCTCGCCCAGGACCTGCTTAAGCGCGGCGTCGAGCAGGTGGGTGGCGGTGTGGTTGCGGCGCAGGAAGCCACGGCGCTCGGCGTCGAGCGCAGCGGTCACGGTAGCACCGACGGTCAGCGTACCCTCGGCGACGTGCGCGACATGGGCATACAGGCCGTTGTGGTTCTTGGTGTCGGAAACGGTCAGTGCAACGCCCTCGGCGGAAAGCTCACCGGCGTCACCCTGCTGGCCGCCCATCTCAGCATAGAACGGGGTGCGGTCGAGCACGACCTCAACGTCCTCGCCCGCAGCAGCGGACTCAACGGACTCGCCGTTGCGCACGATGGCGACCACCTTGGCGCTCTCGATCACATCGTTGTCGTAGCCATCGAACTCAGTCGCAGCGACCTTGTCCGAAAGCTCGACCCACACGTCGTTGAAGCTGCCCCAGGCGTCGCCCTTGGCATTGGCGCGAGCGCGGGCCTTCTGGTCCTCCATGCAGGCGGTGAAGCCGTCCATGTCGACGTCGTGGCCAGCAGCGCCGGCGATCTCGACGGTCAGGTCGATGGGGAAACCAAAGGTGTCGTGCAGCTTAAAGGCAACGTCGCCCGGAAGGACGGCGCCGTCGGCGAGCGCGGCCAAGGCCTCGTCCAGGTAAACACGGCCGTTGTCGAGCGTCGTGGAGAAACGCTCCTCCTCGGAGGCGACGATGCCCTTAACGAGCGCGACGTTCTTGAGCAGCTCGGGATAGGCCTCGCCCATCTGAGCGTTAACCTCGTCAATGAACTTGGTCAGGAAAGCGCCCTCGATGCCCAGCAGGCGGCCGTGGAACACGGCACGACGGAGCAGGCGGCGAAGGACGTACTCGCGGCCCTCGTTGCCGGGCAGGATGCCGTCCGAGATCATAAAGTCGACGGCACGGGAGTGATCGGCGATAATGCGCAGCGAGCGGCTGGCACCGGAGTAATCGTCGGCGTCATAGGTCTTGCCGCTGATCTCCTCGCCCAGCTTGATGAGGTGCTGCATTAGATCGCCGTCGTAGTTAGCGGTCTTGTGCTGCATGATAGCGGCCATGCGCTCCAGACCCATGCCCGTATCGAGGTTGCGGTGCGGCAGCTCCGGCATGGAGCCGTCCTCCTGGCGGTCGTACTGGGTAAACACGAGGTTCCAGAACTCAAGGAAGCGGTCGCAGTCGCAGCCGGGCTTGCAGTCGGGGCTGCCGCAACCGACCTCCTCGCCCATGTCAAAGTAGATCTCGGAGCACGGACCGCAGGGACCGGTGGGGCCAGCGGCCCAGAAGTTGTCGTCCTCGCCCAGACGCGAGATGTGATCCTCGGCAACGCCCAGGGAGCGCCACACGTCGTGAGTCTCGTCGTCCTCGGTAAAGACGGTAAAGTACAGGCGGTCGAGCGGCAGCTTGAACTCCTTGGTGATGAGCTCAAAGGCCCAAGCGCAGGCCTGCTGCTTGGAGACGCCGCCAAAGGAGAAGTCGCCGAGCATCTCAAAGAAGGACAGGTGACGGCCGTCCTCGCCGATGCAGTCGATGTCGTTGGTACGGACGCACTTCTGGCAGGAGATCGCGCCGATCTCCTTCATGGTCTTCTTGCCCTGGTAGTACTCCTTAAACTGGTTCATGCCGGCGTTGGCAAGCAGCAGCGAAGGATCGTCGGGGACGAGGGACGAAGAAGGATAGAGCTTAAGACCGCGCTCCTCAAAGAAGTTGAGGAACTTGGAGCGAATCTCGGCCGTAGTCATTGACGGGTAGTCAGCACTCATAGAGGGAATCTCCTCGGTTTCACATCGAAACAGTTCAAACGTAACGATATTACCATCCCACCGCGCCTGTGCAAAAAAGAGGGCCGCCAAACAGCGACCCTCCAGCGAAATTGCATGTTAGCACGTATGAATGTTAACCCGAATTACCCCGCTAGTTATCGTCATCGTCCATGGAGCCGTCGATACCGGTTTTGGTATCGTCGTCCGAGTTGGAGTCATCGTCCTTGGCAAAGGGGTTCTTGAAGAAGCCCGTGGCATCAGGTTGCAGACCTGAGAGCTTGATCCAGGGATTATCGAGCTCGGGCTTGGGCATGGCCTTGGCCTCGGGCGCAGTCTCGTTGCCGATGAGCTCGGACTCGTAGATGAAGGTGTCGTCGCCGAGCGCGTCGTAGGCGGCGACCGGGTTGCCATCGGCATCGCGGTACGGCGTGCCCTTAAACACGGCGCCGTCATAGGCCACAAGCTGTCGGCCGGTCTCATTCTCGAAGTAGTACACGAAGATACCCTTGAGGGCCGCACAAAGCGGGATGGCAATAATCATGCCGATGGGGCCCATGAGTGCCGAGCCAATAACGAGCGCCGTGAGGCTCATGATGGGATGCACCTGCACCGAGCTCTGCATGACCTTGGGCGAAATGACGTTATCGGTGACGTTTTGCGCGACCATCGTCACGATGAGCGTCCATAACGCCAACATGGGGCTGAACATGAAACCGAGCACCGTGGCGATTGCTGCGCTCACCCAGGGACCGACGACCGGAACCAAATGCATGATGCCGGTAAAGATAGCCATGAGCGCCGCATACGGATGGCCGATGATCATAAAACCGATAAAGGCGAGGAAACCACCGCAGATGGACGTCACGACCATACCGCGCATGTAGCCGCCGACAGAGCGAGAAAGGATGGCGACCATAAAGCGGTACGAGGTCTCCTTCTCCTGACCGATGATGGTGCAAATCTCGTGGTGCATGCGAGGGTAGTCGCAGGCCATCCAGTAGGCAAGCACCAGGCCAAGGAAGATAACGAACAGCTGCGAGGCCGTATTGGTGATGAGTGGGAACACACCACGACCAAGCTCGGCGGCAATCTGAGACACATACCTCGATGCCACGGCAACCAGCGACGAAAGATTATCGTCCAAATACTCCTTGAGCGGCGTGTTGTTGAGCGTCTTTGCATGCGAGATCATCTCGTTGAGATCGCCACCTGCAACACGAAGCTGCTCGGGCAGGCGGCTCAGGACTTCCATGATCTGACCAAAGAGAATCGGCGACAAGATACAAACGACACCGACGAGCACGGCAACAACAACAATAAGCGCGATAAGCGAACCGATGCCGCGATTCACGCCATGGTGCTCGAGCCAGTTGGTGATCGGGGACATCACAAAAGCAATGATGGAGCCGACGGCAAGAAACTCAATAACCGGCGCCAGGATGCCCATAAGGTTAAAGATGACAGCAGCAATAACAATGCAGCCGACAACAGCCCAAATGCGCAGCGTCAGAATGCGGGTGTCGCGCAGCACGCGATCGGTTTGTTGGGGGTGCTCACTCATGAACGAATCATCACTCCGTCGGGGTCGATCTTGTCCTGAATCTTCTTAAGCGTGCGGCGCAGCAGACGCGAAACCTGCACCTGAGAAATACCCAGCTTCTTGGCGATCTCGATCTGGGTCATGCCCTTCACAAAGCGCAGCTCGATCACCTCGCGCTCGCGCGGCGAGAAATCACGGATGGCTTCCTCGATCACTAGGCGGTCATCGGTAAAGTCGAGCTCGTTGTCGTCGTCGGCGTAACGGTCGAGAATCGAAGGGGCATCGTCGGAATCGGACGCACCAGGAGCCTCGATGGGCACCGAGGTATAGGCCGAAGACGATTCCATAGCCTCGAGGACCTCATCGACAGTCACATCTAGATACTCAGCGATCTCCTCAACCTTGGGCGAACGCTGCAGCTCGTTGGTAAGTTTGTCAGTAGCCTGGTTGACCTTGGCCGAGAGCTCCTGCAGACGACGCGGTACGCGCACGCTCCAGCCCTTGTCGCGGAAATGGCGCTTGATCTCACCCAGGATAGTGGGTGTCGCAAACGTCGTGAACTCAAGACCGCGCTCGGGATCAAAACGGTCAATAGCCTTGAGCAAACCCAGATAGCCGACCTGCATGAGGTCGTCGAGCGGCTCGCCGCGATTCTTAAATTTGTTGGCAAGAAACCTTACCAGGTTCATATGGGACATGACGAGCTGTTCGCGGGCGTCCGGATCACCGGTCTCCTTGTAGCGACGAAACAGCTCGCGGGTTTTCTCCTTGTCCCAAGCGGTCTTGCCGCTCCGGGAACGTTCGGTCATATTAAATATCCGCCTTGAGGTCGAGGGAAAGCGTCAGGGGCGCCGCAGTCTTTTCGTAGGAGTCGCACACGCTCGCGAGGATGAGCTCGGCATACACCGCAGCCTGGTCGTCTTCATCGACCGTAGCCTGGTCACCAAAGGTAATAGTCATGCCAACGTGGGTCTCATCGACATCGAATTTGATGGTGATGTCGTCGCAGTCGACCGCGGTGCAACCAAAGATGAAAGCCTCCTCGGCAGCCATGCGGATGTCCTCGATGCGATCGACAGACATAGAGCACAGGGCACCAACGTTGGCTGCCGTCATGCGCACAAGGCGAGCGAGACGCGGGTCACCGGCAACGGTCAGCGTGATAGGGCAGGTTGCTTCGCTACTCATCGCAGGACTCCTCAGAGGTCTCGGCGGGCGTATAGGTGTAATAATGAGCCGGCTTGGCTACAGAATTCTGAGCCACATCCGCGCCATCGGCGGCCTCGTCCTCGCCAATTAGGACGCGCTCGGTAGGCTGCTCGGCCTCCGCAGCGGCAGCGGCGAGCTTGCGATCGGCATCGGCTGCAGGAGCCTTCACCTTATTGAAGAGCTTCTGCACAGCACCGGCGGCAGAGTCAGTCACGCTCGACACAGCATTGCTGGCCTCGGCCATGCTGCCCGTAACCTCGGAAATGTCGCGAACCACGGCTTCGACCTCTACGAGATTGGAGGTAAGGGCATCAACTGCCGTCTTGCTCGACTTAAGCAGCGGCTCCATCTGGGCAAGCGCCGGCGTAAGCTCATCGACAGCGCCATCGAGCTTTGCCACCACAGGCTGAGCCTCGGCGATGGTGTTGTTGAGGTCGTTCACGGTCTTATCGAACGAGTCGACAACGGTGCGGGTCTTGCGCAGGGTAAGCGCGAGCTCAACGATGGCCCACACGCCGGCAACGGCGAGCAGCAGCAGGGCAATCTGAATGGGACTCATACAAGCCTCCCAAAGGAATCGATATACAGACGGTTTCCATGGTACCCCAAAGGGGACCGAACATGCCAAGAGCAGCAACGTGGGACAAAATTATCAGCAGCTACTTCGGCGCATTCCCGCTGCGGTCGCGTTCACTTTGCTCTACGCGCCATTCTTCCCAACCGCGGCCGGCAGGCTGCCAGAACGCGCCGCGCTCCAGCCCCTCGGGCAAATAGCGCTGATCGACCCAGCCTTCGGGATAATCATGTGGATACTTATACATACCGTATTCATCGCTGCCCGGGCGATGGCGATCGCGCAGATAACTCGGCACCTCGCGAAGCCCACTAGAATGGATATCGGCCAGCGCCGCATCGATCGAAGCCTCGCACGCGTTGGATTTTGGCGCCAAGCACACATAGAGTGCAGCCTGAGCGAGGTTAATACGGCACTCGGGATAGCCAATAACCTCGGCAGATTTAAACGCAGCATGTGCTATAAGAAGAGCCTGCGGATCGGCATTGCCAACATCCTCGGAAGCATGAATCATAATGCGACGGGCGATAAACTTAGGATCCTCCCCCGCATCGATCATGCGCGCAAGCCAGTAGACCGTGGCATCGGGGTCGCTACCGCGCATGGACTTGATGAACGCACTGATGATGTCGTAGTGCATGTCGCCGTTTTTGTCATACGTAAAGCCGCGACGCGGGTTGGCAATCTTTACGTCATCCACGGTGATGGGATAGCGCTCCCCCGCCGCCGGCGCTGGCGTCCCCTCGGTATCGGGACGCGTAACGGCAATCTCGCTCGCAAGTTCGAGCGTCGTGAGCGCCGAGCGAGCGTCACCCGCTGCCAGCGTGCAGATGGTCTTAACCGTATCCTCATCGGCCGAGAACTTGCCGTTCAAACCCTGCGGCGCCTCGAGCGCACGCTCGATAAGCGTGGCGATATCCTCGTCTTTAAGATGCTCAAGCTCCATCACGCGACCGCGCGAGAGCAATGCCGAGTTGACCTCGAAGTACGGATTCTCCGTCGTGGCGCCAATCATAATGACGGTACGGTTCTCAACCGCATGCAGCAAGGCATCCTGCTGAGACTTGGAGAAGCGGTGAATCTCGTCGATAAACAGGATGGTGCGGCGGTCGTAGGTATTCAGGCGCGTCTTGGCCTCGTCAATCACGCGGCGAAGATCCTTCACGGTACCCGTCACGGCGCTGACCTCGACAAACTCGCTCTTGGTATGGTTGGCGATAATGTGGGCCAGCGTCGTCTTACCCGTACCGGCCGGCCCGTACAGAATCACGCTCGAAAGCACGTCGTGCTCGATCGCGGCACGCAACCATGAGCCCTTACCGACGGCCTTTTGCTGGCCCACGTACTCGTCGAGCGAATTGGGTCGCATGCGCACCGCGAGCGGCGCATTTTTAAAGGAACGCTCGCGCGTCGAGGCAGAAAAAAGGTCGTCCATAGCCATCCCGTGCATCAATCAAAAACGTTTTCAACTAACCAGTATACCGAAAGGATACGAACTACCGTTCGTTAATATAGGTACGATGCGGAAACTTTAGACCCGGGAACAGCTTGCTCGTCAGTTCGCAGAAATAACCGTCCGTCATGCTCGCGATATAATCCACCACGGCTTGATCCTTGTCGTCCTGCCAGGCATAGGTGCGATCGTAGTAGGAAAGTTGCTGCTCAATGCGCGAAATATGGTGCTTAAAGATGTAAGAGGACTCGTCACCACTATTTAGATCCCGCAGGCAACGGTCGTAGAGCTTTTCGAAGGCCTCGCGCAGCTCCACCTCGGAATCGCCTTCGATACCGCCCTTGCTATAGATCTTCTCGTAGTTCTCGCGCTTGGCTCGGCGGATTTCCCCAAACAGGTCCTCGCTCATCTCGATGCGCGGCTTACCATAGCTGTGCTCAACGATATCGATGGAAGCATGCGTAAGGATCCAACTGTTGTAGGCACCGCCCCGGCCATCATCAAAAACGTCGGGCGAAAGCAGGCCCGCCGCGATCGCATCCTGACGGTCACGACCGACGTAGGCAAGAATATCCGAGATGCGAACGACGCAGCCCTCGAGCGTCATGGGACGCAGATGCCCAATTGCGCTATAGCCCGTGGCAATGCAATCCTCAACCGTCTGGTCAAACTGGTCAAAGGAGCTCATGTCCGAGAACTCAAACACACGCTGCTCGTACTCGCCGTTATGGCATAGCACGCCGTCGAGCGTCTGGAGCGACACGTTGCGGCCGTACAGTGTGTCGAGCACGCGGACCGACTGCACGTTATGGAAAAAATAACGCCCCGTACGCTCATGATAGATATCGTTGAGGAAACGCTCGCCGGCATGGCCGAAAGGCGTGTGTCCCAAGTCGTGACCCAGGCCAATCGCCTCGATCAGATCGCAATTGAGCCCCAGGGCGCGACCGATATCGCGCGCAATGCGGGAGACGAGCTGCACGTGCAAACCGCGGCGTGACAGATCGTCATTGCTACGGAAGCTAAAGACCTGCGTTTTGCCTGCATAACGGGTGTACGCCGGAAGATGAAGTATCTTTTCGGTATCGCGCATAAACGCCGGACGCATAAGCGTGCCTTTGTCGGCGGCGCGATCAATACGACGAATGACCTGATCGTCGTTGCAACGATACGGGTTGACATAGCCCGAAGCACGATCGGCGGCAATGCGCTCGACAAGTTCGGGCGACAACGCCGAGGGAATACGGTCCATGCGCGCCTTAATGACGGCCGTTTCTTGATTAGTTGCCATGGCATGCTCCTTAAGAAGGATGCGCAATCGGTTACAAAGTGCAGCCCACGACCTCGATTATGGCAAAAATCGGCACCAAAAACGGGAGCAATGGCAGGGAGCGTGATTTTGTGAAGAGGCAGGAGAGGGCCAGGGCCAGGAGTGCGACGGCAAATGCCACGATGCCACCCATAGGGTCGAGCGTGCAAAGCGCGAAGAGCGCCTTGGCATCCCCCATGCCGATGCCCGGGGCGTGGCGAAGGCGCCGCCAGAGCGACTCAGTGAGCACAAGGGCAAGGTAGACGATGACCGCAAGACCGGCGTGGTCAAGCGCTGTGTTCAAACCGAGGTCGAGCCAAACGCCCGCCAACGCCGCCACGGCACATGCGCCGGCAAGCCCATTGGGAAACCGTCGCTCTCGGGCATCAATTGCCACGCCGGCAAAGATGCAAATCCAAAACGGGATATAGGCCATCGGACTCCTCCTCGAGCTGCATCGCAAAAGCAAAAACCACCACAAAGGTGCCTGTCCCCTTTGCGGTGGTTTTGGTGGTGGTTATTTGGCGCCTTGCATGACCTCGTCAAGGGTAACGTTGACGGCGTGCTGCGTCGGCACCCAGTCGACCTTCAGGAACAGCGCGGCCACCGTGATGGGGATATAGCTGAACATAAAGATCGGGAAGGTAAACAGGTTAGTCACCAGGCGCCACTTTTGCGCGCAGTGAATATGCTTGTACTCAAAGATAGTCGTGAGCAGCGCCAGGATAAAGAACGTCTGATACATCATGGCGAAGGTCATAATGAGCGAAGCGGCGCACGCCTGCATCTCGACTTCGGTTGCCAAGAAACCATGCGAAAGGCCACCCACAATCAAGAACGTCGCATTAGCGAGCATCGAGATCAGCGATAGCAGCATACCCGGGGCGATCGTCATGAACATGTCGTAGGCGGCAAAGCGATGATAGCGGAACATCGACTTGACCAGATGCTTACCGTAGGTAAAGAACACCTGGTAAAAGCCCTTGGTCCAGCGCATACGCTGCTTCCAGGATGCCTTGAACGTCACGGGTTGCTCGTCAAAGAACTCCGCCGGCGCATAGCCAATGCGAATACCGTGAATAGCGCAGAACGTAGTGAACTGAATGTCCTCGGTCAGCGTGTGGAACTGCCAACCGTGCATGCCCTCGATAACGCTTGACGAGATAAGGTAACCCGAACCCGAAACAGCGCAGGACGTCTTACAGATATTGCGCGCGTTGTTGAGGAAGCGCGCCTCGCGTAGATACCACGTGGCATTAGCAGCCGAGATCCACGAGCTGCCGAAGTTCTTGGAATTGCGATAGCTCGTGACCACATGGAAGCCCTGGTCAAAGGCATCGTTCATCTTGGACACGTAATCGCGGGAGATAACGTTGTCGGCATCGAAGATAAAGTAGCCCTCAAACGTGTCGGGATACTCGTTGAGAATGCGATCGAAACCAAAGTCCATGACCCAGCTCTTGCCCTTTCGGGCCAGGTCATTGCGCTCGTAAACAATGGCACCGGCCTCGCGTGCGAGCTGCGCGGTGTTGTCGGTGCAGGCGTCGGCAACGACAAAGACCTCGATAAGCTCGGACGGATAGTCCTGGTCCTTGATGGAGCGTACGAGATTGGCAATTACGGCTTCCTCGTTATGCGCCGCGATAAAAAAGGCATAGCGATGGAGTTTTTTGGCCTTGGGAGGCGCGACCTCGCCACGAAGAGCGCCAATGACAAAGAAGACCACCTGGTACAGAAAGCAGACCGTGAGCAGCGTGACGACAATCTGGTTGAAGATCACGATGGGTGTGTTGGTTTGTAAAAAGGCGAGCATGCAGGCTCCCAGCAACGTGTAACGTAAACAATCGTATATCTTACCGCAGGCTTACCGAGTTCAAGAAACCACCTAATACTGGCTAGGCTTCGAGAAGACCGAGCTGCGGAACGATTTCATCTCCAACGGCCGTGCGACCGAACGAGCGCGGAGCCAGATCGTCGAGAACCGCAGCGAGATCCCACGGCAACTCGTCACGGCACTCAATGCGCTTCCCCGTTACGGGATGATCGAACGCAACGCGCCAAGAATGCAGGAACTGCCTGGTCAGGCCCTGATCGGCACGCGCATCGCACTTGCCGTAGAGCGGATCGCCCACGCAGGCGTGGTTGATATGGCGCATATGCACGCGAATCTGATGTGTGCGGCCCGTAAACAGGTGGCACTCAACGAGCGTATAGCCGTCGTCAAAACGCGTGGAATCAAAGCGCTCGAGGACCTTAAAGGTCGTAATGGCCTGACGGGCAAAGGGGTCATCCGAAACCGCCATCTTCACGCGGTCGCGCGTGGAACGGGCAATACCGGTGTTGATAGTGCCCTCGTCCATGGCGATGTGACCGTGAACGAGCGTGATATAGCGACGGTCGAGCGTGCGCGTGCGGATGAGATTCTGAAGCGCGCGCTGGGTGTCGTCGTCTTTTGCCGCGAGCATAAGGCCCGAGGTATCGCGATCCAGGCGATGCACGATGCCGGGGCGGTCCTCACCCTGCACAGTACCAAGATGATCGATGCCGCAGTGGTAGACCAGAGCGTTCGCAAGGGTGCCGCTCTCGTGGCCATGGGCGGGATGGCACACCAGGCCCCGCTGCTTGGAGAGCACGATAAGGTAGTCGTCCTCGTAGCGGATATCGAGGGGAATGGCCTCGGGAATCACGTCGGTCGGGTCGTGCGGCTCGGGCAAGTCGACCGAGATGCGATCGCCGGCGCGTACGGCGTACTTTTTAGAGAGACAAGTCTCACCGTTGACGGCAACGGCGCCTCCCTCGATCAGATGCGCGCAGGCAGAGCGCGTGGGACAGCCATCGTTGGCGCCCAAATAGGCGTCAAGACGCTGACCAGCGGAATCGTCGGCAACAAGAATATGGATGTCGGCCATTAACGCTCATTCCTTTCGCGAATCTTGCGGGCACGCTCCCCACGCTGCTTGGCTTTGCGCTTAGCGCGGGCCTCATCACGGGCATTGAGCTCGGCAGTCGCATCAACCTCGCGGGCCGCGGGACTCAAGAACATGTAGCCGAAGAGGGCGAGCACAACGCCCACGGTAATGCCGATATCGGCCACATTGAAGACGGGAAAGTCGATGAAGGTGGTGGCAATAAAATCGGTCACGAAGCCAAAGGCCAGACGGTCGATCGCGTTGCCAATGGCGCCGCCCGCGACCATAGCCATGCCCACAACCTCCAAGCGAGCAAGCTGGGGCGCGCGAAGCAAGTACACGGCAATGGCGACAATGACCGCAAGCGCCAGCAAAGCAAACGCAACGCCATGCCCCTCGCCCATGCTAAAGGCAGCACCGATATTGCGGACAAACAGGAAGTCGATCACACCGGGGATAACAGTCACATGCAAAGCGTCGCCCACGGCACGAACCGCAAGCTTGGTCAGCTGATCAAAAAGCAGCACAACCAGCACCACCCCACCAGCAACACCTAACCGCCAGCGCAAAGGCGGCGTCATATCCCCAGCACGACCCAAAGAAATCCCCTACCCTCAAGATCATCGAATTACGTTTAATACAAAGAACTATCTTATATTGCCATACGCAGAACGCACGACATATCCACCAACGCAAGCGAAATAACCAGCTAAAAACGAAAGCGACATTCCGAATAACGGAATGTCGCTTAATAGCTTTCGACTAAAAACGCAAGTCGAAAGAAAGCCTCTAGCTCCAGCAATGGAAACGCCGCGTTATCGTCACCAACAGCGAAAACGTCCCTAAGCGAGCAAGGTGACGTGAAAGAGGAGGGAAGCGTACTTTGGTACGCGACCGACGATTGAACGTCAGATTGCCGCTTAGGGGCGTTTGCAGCGTCGGTAGGTTACGGCGTTCTACGAACGCCGTAACCTACAAAGCATCGGCGCAGCGCTTGCAAATATGAGCGTGGCCGTTGTACTCGCCGACGGTGGTGCGGTAGTTCCAGCAACGGTCGCAGCACTCGCCCTCGGCAGCATCAATGCAGACGGAAAGCTCTTCGCCCTGGGTCAGCTCAACATCGGAGACGATGTAGAACTCGGCCAGGTCGACCGCTTTGTCACCGGTCAGCAGCGCGTACATCTCGGCGGGAACGGCCGCCTTGACGCGAACCTGCTGGCTCTTGGTGAAGGTGCCGGCAGAACGGGCATCCTCAAGGGCCTTGGTCACGGCACTACGGAGCTCAAGAGAAGCCTCGAGCACGCCCTCAAACTCGTTGGCCTCATCGACCGTGATGGGCGACTTGTACCAATCGAGCAGCGCGGCGTACTTCTGGTGATCGACGCAGCCGGCGGGCGCATATGCCATGGCCTCGTCGACGGTGTAGGACAAAATCGGCTGCAGGTCGCGCATGAGCATCGAGAAGAGCTCGGCCAGCACGGTCTGGGCGCTGCGGCGCTCGAGCGAGCCGGGCTTATCGCAGTACAGACGGTCCTTCAGGGCGTCGAGGTACACGTTGGAAAGCTCGGTAACCACGAAGTCATAAAGCGCACGGTAAGCGCGCGGGAACTCGTAGCAAGAGTAAGCGTCGTCGACCTCGGCCTGAACCTGAGTCAGGCGGGCAACCATGAGCTTGTCGAGCGGCAGCAGGTCGGCAAAGGCGACGCCGTCGGTCTCGGGCTCAAACTGACCCTCGAGCTCGGAGAGCAGGAAGCGCAGCGTGTTGCGGAAACGACGGTAGGCATCGGACGTACGAGCGAGAATCTCATGGTCGATGGAGACGTCGGAGCTGGTGTCGACGGAGGCAACCCACAGACGGATGATGTCAGCGCCCATCTCGTCGCAGACCTTGTTGGGGTCGATGACGTTGCCGAGCGACTTGGACATCTTGCGGCCCTGGCCATCGAGCGTGAAGCCCTGCGAGACGACCGCCTTGTACGGAGCATGGCCGTTGGCACCCACCGAGGTGAGCAGCGAGCTCTGGAACCAACCGCGATGCTGGTCGGAGCCCTCGAGATACACGTCAGCCGGGTACTCAAGCTCGGGTCGATACTCGCAGACGGCCTTCCAGGAGACGCCGGAATCCCACCACACGTCGAGGATGTCCTTATCGGCCTTGAGGTGATGGCCGCCGCACTTGGGGCAGACGCAGGCCTCGCCCAGGTAGCTCTCGGGAGCGTCGGTGAACCAGGCGTCCGAGCCCTTCTCGTGGAAGAGCTTGATGACGGCGTCGAGCGTAGCGTCGTTCATGACCTTCTCGCCGCAGTCGGCGCAGGTGTAGCTGGGGATAGGCACACCCCAGTTGCGCTGGCGGCTGATGCACCAGTCGGGACGCTGCTCGACCATGGCGCCAATGCGGTTGGCGGCATGGGCCGGATACCACTTGACGTTCTCGCGGACCTCCTTGCCAGCCTGCTCGCGCAAGCCGGTCTTGTCCATCGAGACAAACCACTGGTCGGTAGCACGGAAGAGCACCGGGTGCTTGCAGCGCCAGCAGTGCGGATAGCTGTGCGTGATCTTCTTCTCGAGGACCAGGGTGCCGCGCTCGCGCAGGAACTCGATGATGTGCGGGTTGGCCTCATCGGTATCCATACCGCTGAAGGGGCCACCGGTACCAAACTCCTCGCCGGTGTAGAACTTGCCGTCGTCATCGACCGGCATGCAGATGTCGGTGATGCCCTCCTTGAGGCAGGCAAAGTAGTCGTCGACGCCGTGGCCGGGCGAGTTGTGGACGATACCGGTACCGTCATCGACACCGACGTAATCGGCCAGCAGCGCCACACCCTCGACACCGTCAAAGATCGGCTGCTTGTAGTGGATGTGGTGGAAGGTCTCGGCGGGAACCACATAGGGCTTGCCGTCGACCATAACCGGGGTGTACTCCCAGCCAAACTCCTCGCAGCACTTGGGAGCCAGGTCCTCGAGCATGACCTCGGCACGACCCTCGTGCTCAACGGCGACATAGGCGGCGCCGGGCTTAAGGGAAACGGCCTGGTCGGAGGGGATGGTCCACGGCGTGGTCGTCCAGATGATAAAGTCGACCGGGCCGTCGAAGTTCTCGAGGCCGGCGGGCTTGGAAGTCATCTCAAAGCGCACGAAGATGGACGGGCTCGTCTCGTCGGAGTACTCGATCTCGGCCTCGGCCAGCGCGGTGTGGCAGTGCTTGCACCAATGGACGGGCTTGTGACCGCGATAGATCATACCCTTATCGAACATGGCCTTGAAGACCTCGATGTCGGCAGCGTCATGCTGGTGATAGAGCGTCAGGTAGGGGTTGTCCCAGTCGCCAAGAACGCCCAGGCGACGGAAGCCGGCCTTCTGCAGCTCGATGTTCTCGACAGCGAACTTGTTGCAAAGCTCGCGGATCTTAGCCGTGGAGGTCTGGTTGAACTTCTCGGTGCCGAGCTTCTCCTCGACCTTGTGCTCGATCGGCTGACCGTGGCAGTCCCAACCGGGGACATAGGGAACTTCGCAGCCCTGCATCATCCAGTAACGGTTGATCATGTCCTTGGAGATCTTGTTCATGGCATGGCCGATGTGGATCGGACCGTTGGCGTACGGAGGACCGTCGTGCAGCACGAACTTCTTGTGACCCTCGTTCTTCTTCAGAACCTGCTCGTAGACCTTGTTGTCCTGCCAGTCCTTGAGTCGCTTGGGCTCGGACTTGGAAAGACCGGCACGCATGGGAAAACCGGTCTTGGGCAGATTCATCGTCTGCTTGTACTCGTTTGCCACGGTACCCCTTTCATGTCGTGGGCGCGCACGCCCGATGGGCACCAAAAAAAGCGCCCGTCCCTGCAAGCTGGGACGAAGCGCCACAAAACGGGCTGCACGCCCGCAAAAGCTCTTCGCTTAACCACCCAGCTTAGATGCCCTCGCCCGCGTATTCGCGCGCTCGCATCCGTTACTCGGCTGGCCTGTATCGACGACCATCTCGGCGATATCTACTAAGACGTGCCTGCGCGGCACGTCCGTTGGGACCGCAGCTCCGGGGTGATTTTCATCGGTCGCATGCACGGGTTCTCAGCGCTCCCCGCTCTCTGTAGCATGCGGACGGCCGACTACTCGTCCCCATCAACGCTTATGCGGAGTATGCTAGCACGTTCCGCGCCGGCGAAAAACCCTCAACACTGGTTTTATACGTTCGAAATTTCTCGCTATTACAGCCCTGCTCTAGGAGCAAAATACCTGAAAGCACTCTATCTCACGAAAGAAGGTACCTATGCGCACAATTGGAATGAGCGACTATACCGTCGGCGAGGATTGCTTTGACGAGCTGCCCGGCGCGCTGGCCGAATACGGAGCGACCAAGGTCGCGATCATCGGTGGCAAGCGGGCACTGGCCGCAGCTCTTCCCGGCATTGAAGCCGCACTGGCAGGTACCGACGTCGAGATTCTGGAGACGCGCGTCTATGGCACCAACAGCACGCGTGCCAATATCGCCAAAGTCGTGAACTCCACCGCCTGTCAGGAAGCTGACGTGCTTATCGCATGCGGCGGCGGCAAGGCGCTCGACACCGTGAAGACCGCAGCCATCGAGCTCAAGAAGATAGTCTTCACCGTCCCGACAATCTGTTCCAACTGCTCCGCCGCGACCGCCATTGCCGTCGTGTACAACGACGATGGCTCGCTCGAGGGCTATTCGTACCCCAACCGCCCTGCGCACATCTTCATCAACCCCAAGATAATCGCCGAGGCTCCGGCGGAGTACTTCTGGGCCGGCGTAGGCGATGCCCTGTCCAAGCAGCCCGAGGTCGAGTACGCCACGAGCGCTGGCAACCTGGAGCACACCGCTGGACTTGGCCTGGCACTCGCCCATACCTGCTCCGAGCCGCTGTTTACCTATGGCGTCCAGGGTCTAGAGGACGTGCGCCAGGACCTGTCGAGCGAGGCCGTCAAGCAGATCGCGCTCGACATCGTGGTCAACACGGGCTACGTCTCCAACCTGACCAACCAAAACGATTACTACTACAACTCGAGCGTGGCACATGCGTTCTACAACGCCACGTGCAGCATTCCGCGTGAGGGCACCTATCTGCACGGCGAGGTCGTGAGCCTGGGCGTGCTGGTCCTGTTTGCCTTTACGGGCGACACCGAGAACCTTGAACGCTACGCTGCCTTTAACAAGCAGATGGGCCTGCCCGTGACGCTTGAGCAGGTCGGGCTTTCCGAGGCAGACATCCCGGCCCTGTGCGAGTTCGCACACGCCACCAACGAGTGGAAGCAGGGAAACCCCGAGCCCTTCACCGACGAAAAGTTCGCCGCCGCCATCAAGGCCGCCGACGCCTACGGCCACACCCTCCTCGCCTAACCTACCAAAAAGTGACAGGTTTATTTTGGCAGGTTTTATATGGGTAAATACCATTGAACAATTGGTGAAATAGTTTAGCTTGCCAGCAAAAGGGGCGACCATCTACTCGATGGCCGCCCCTTTTATTTACTACTTCAACATGCTGGGGTCGAACTCGCTAGCCGGAATCACACGGTACCCGTGACGCAGCAGCAAATCGACAAAAACACCGTTGCCCACGGTGAGCGTACCGCTAAAGGAGCCGTCGTAGATGCGACCCGCGCCGCACGAGGGACTGCGGTCCTGCAAGATACATGCAGCGATCTCGGACGGGCCGCCCTCCTGCTCGCACATATCGAGCGCACGTTGAGCGCCCAGGCGAAACTCGCGATCGACCGAGATACCCTCGCAGTTACGTACCTCGCCGTTCACAATCTCGGAAGGCTTGCGCGGCGTGGGCAGACCGCCAAAAACCTCGGGGCACACCAACAGAACCTCGGTTCCCGTGCGTTCGCACGCTTCGACCAGCTCGCGATGGTAGTTATCGAGCCCGTTATACTTGCAGCTCTCGCCCATCAAACAGGCACTTACCACGATCTTCATATACAACTCTCCCCACGCAAAACGCCCCATTTGAGTTTGACACTCAAATGGGGCGATTGACACTGCGCAACTAGTATTACTGCTGCTTTGGCATCAGCGGATTCTCGCGCGTAAGGAGATTCATAAACTCCTCGCCCGTGATGGTCTCCTTCTTGTACAGATAACGAGCCAGCTCATGAAGCTTGAACTTGTTCTCCTTCAGGATCTGCAGGGCGCGGTCGTGCGCATCCTCGATCAGCTTGGCGACAATCGCGTCCACGCGCTCGGCCGTACCGGGGGCGCAGGTGAGCGACGTGTCCTGGTTGAGGTACGCATTCTGGACGGTACCGAGCGCCATCATGCCAAACTCATCGGACATACCAAAGCGCGTCACCATGTTACGGGCGAGCTTGGTGGCCTGCTCGATATCGTTGGCCGCGCCGGTCGTCATCTCACCAAAGATGAGCTCCTCGGCGGCACGTCCACCGCAGTAGACGGCGAGCTTGTCCAACACCTCCTGGCGCGTGGTCAGGAAGCGCTCGTCCTCCTCGACCTGCATGGTGTAGCCCAGAGCGCCGCTCGTGCGCGGCACGATGGTAATCTTGGTAACCGGCGCAGAACCCTTCTGGCGAGCGGCAACGATGGCATGGCCGATCTCGTGGTAGGACACGACCTGCTTCTCGTGGTCGGACAGCACCGTAGACTTACGCTGCTGACCGGCGATGACGACCTCCACCGACTCCTCAAAATCGTCCTGCGTAGCGCGCTTGCGGCCCTCACGGACGGCACGCAGGGCGCCCTCGTTGATGATATTGGCCAGGTCAGCGCCCGAGGCACCGGGCGTGGCGCGGGCAATCGCGGTCAGGTCGATCGGCGGCTGCGTCTTCACGCTCTTGGCATGCAGCTCGAGGATGTTCTTGCGGCCGGTCAGATCGGGCAGCTCAACGGGGATGCGGCGGTCAAAACGACCGGGGCGCAGCAGGGCCGGATCGAGGCTGTCGGGACGGTTGGTGGCAGCGAGGACAACGATACCCTTGTGGTTATCGAAGCCATCCATCTCGGTCAGCAACTGATTGAGCGTCTGCTCGCGCTCGTCGTTGCCGCTAAAGCCGCCGCCGTCACGCTTTTTGCCGATGGTATCGATCTCGTCGATAAACACAATGCACGGGGCCTTTTCCTTGGCCTGCTTAAACAGGTCGCGCACCTTGGCGGCGCCACGGCCGACGAACATCTCGACGAACTCAGAACCCGAAATGCTAAAGAACGGAACACCAGCCTCGCCGGCAACAGCCTTGGCTAGCAGGGTCTTACCGGTACCCGGAGGGCCAACAAGGAGAGCACCGCGCGGCAGCTTGGCGCCAATCTCCTCGTAGCGCTGGGGCTTCTCCAGAAAGTCGACGACCTCCTTGAGGGACTCCTTGGCCTCTTCCTGGCCGGCGACATCCTTAAAGGTCACGCCCACGTCCTTGGAGGCGATCACGCGCGCGCCGGACTTGCCCAGTCCACCGCCGCCAAAGCCACCGCCGCCAAAGTTCATCGAAGGACCGTCATCACCCATGGCCTTCTTCATGCGGCGGTTGAGCCACCAGCCGATCAGGAAGAAAATCGCCATGGGAAGGATGAGCGTAAGCAGGTAGTAGGTCATCAAACCCGAGTTTTTATCGGGAACGACCGACTCCAGCGAAGCGCCAGACTCAAGCACGCGATCGGTAAAGCCCGCATCGTTCGGCACACCGGTCGTCTTATAGGCGATGTTCTCGTCCTCGCCCTTCTTGGTGTAATAAATCGAGTAATCGTCCGTGTTGTACTCGACCTTGTCGACACTCTTCTTATCGAGCGCTTTGACAAACGTCGAGTAATCGGTCTTCGTAATCTGCTGCGTGTGACCGATGTTGGGGAACAGAACGGTCGAGAGCACGAGGTAGACGACGAAGGCGATGAGCACGTAGAGGATCATATTCCGTCTACGCTTGTTGTCATCCATCTCCATCTGGCTGAACTCCATCTACTGGGGTTGATAATGGTTTCTAGAATACCCAACCCGAGCGACGATAAACCGACGCCGGGCACGAAAGGACAGAGATGGCATCACTGGAAGTCGGCAAGGTTCAAATCTATACGGGCGACGGCAAGGGCAAGACGACGGCTGCGCTGGGGCTCGCGCTGCGCGCGACGGGCTACGGGCTCGACGTTCTTAGGCTGCAGTTTGCCAAGAAACTGCACTGCGCCGAACACGATGCCGCGCCGCGCCTGGGGCTGCACATCGTACAAGCTGACCGCGACACGCCCGAGGCTTGCGCCGCACAGATCATGGAGCTCGCATGCGAGCAGATATCACAGGTCGACGTTCTGATTTTGGACGAACTCGGCGAGGCCATGCGCCGCGGCTTCGTGACACGCGAGGATGTCGAAGCGCTGATCGCGATAAAGCCCGCCACCACGGAACTCGTGCTCACCGGCCGCGGGCTGCTGCCGTTGGCCGACCTCGCGGACTTAGTCACCGAAATGCGTCCCATCAAACACTACTTCGACGAAGGCCTCCTAGCCCGCCAAGGCATCGAATACTAATTGATTCGTTTTCCGCCAACACCTACAGCTCATAAGGAAGTTGCGGTGGAATAGTACTTGTTTGACAGTCCGCAAGGGCTTTTCAGGAACTATTTCACCGCAACTTATCAGGGGTATCTGACGGATGAGCTAGGCGGTGGCGCGGCCTAGCCAGTTGCCGCTGTGGTGGTAGATGGTGAACATCGTGGCCGTGATGAGCCAGGTTACGGGGTAAACCAACAGCAGGTGCTCAAGAGACGGATCGAACGGCATAATCGCAAACACCCAGATCACCCTGAGCACGACGGTGCCAAAAATCGTGAGCAGCATGGGCTGCAAGCTCACGCCGGCGCCGCGAATGGAGCCCGACGCGTTCTCGATAATCGAGAAGATCGCGTAGAACGGCGCGATGAAATGAAGAATCGTCGTGGTGTACGCCGAAATCGAAGCATCGTCGACAAACAAACGCGACAGAGGACCCGAGAACACCAGGAGCACGGCAGACAGGCCACCAATGAGCATAAACGAAAGCACGAGCGACGTGTGATATCCCTTGCGCATGCGCTCGTAATTGCGCGCGCCAAAGTTCTGCGCCGAGAACGTAGTGATCGATACGCCGAGCGCCTCGGTCACCATCCAGATAATGCCATCCAGGCGCCCAGATAGACCCCAAGCAGTCGTGACATCGGCGCCAAACGAATTAACCGACACCTGGATCAGCACGTTCGAGATCGAATAGGCAGCCGATTGAAAACCGAGTGGCAGACCACACGAGATCATACTCTTGCAAATACCGCGATCGATGCCGAGCTTAGACAGCGAAAGACGCCATGCGCCCGGAGCGCGCATCATGCGCAACACGATCATAGTTGCATTGGAGCAAATGGTCAGCGCCACTGCGATGCCGCAGCCCAGCGCCTCCATATGCAACACGGCGACAAAAATGATATCCAGCACGACGTTAACCAGGCAGCCAGAGGCAATGATCACGGCGGGCCCGCGCGTGTCGCCCACGGCACGCAGCAGTGCGGTTCCCATATTAAGCAGCAGTGCCGCAACCATCGCGGCAAAATAACAGCGAGCATAGGCCACGCCCTCGGCCAATAGTTCATGGGGCGTGTTCATAAGCACCAGCATGGGCTCAACGAACACTATGCCAAGAATCGAGAAAACGATACCGCCCACCAGCGCGAGCGTCATGGCGGTATGGACCGAACGACTCAGTCGCTCATCATCGTGCTGGCCAAAATACTGACCGGTAATGACCGCGCAGCCGGCGCCGACGCCAACGCAAAAGCCAATGCAGAGCTCGGTGAGCACCATCGTGGCTTGAATGCCACCCAGCGCGAGCTTGCCGCCAAACTGGCCAACGATATACGTACCGATAAGCGTGTAGGCCTGCTGAAAAAACGAACTAAAAAAGATGGGAACGCACAGCGACAGCAATTGCTGCCAAATGACTCCTTGCGTTACATCGATAGCCGTAGATTTTTTAGCCACACGCCCTCCCCACATGCATACGCCAAACAGCAAAACAGCAATTTAAAACCAAAGCCAAAACCAGCTTAGCACCGACTGGCGGCGACCGAAACACCCCGAATTAGAGCACGGTGCGGAATAACTGCCTAGTGATACAAACCCGGCTGGTAGTGATACTCATTGCTCACGTGCGGGCACAGCTGCCAAAAGGCGACGGCACTCGCCGCGGCAACGTTGAGTGAATCAACCCCGTGCGCCATCGGAATGCGCACGGCCCGGTCGCAGCCCGCGATAGTCTTGGCGCCCAGGCCGGCACCCTCGGTGCCCATAAAAATCGCCAAGCGATCAATCTTCTGCAGCACAGGATCATCAAGCGAAACGGAATCGTCCGTCAACGCCATAGCGGCACACGAAAAGCCAGCATCGTGCAGCGCGCTCAGGCCATCATGCGGCCACACACGAGCCTCGCTGCCAATGCGCGTCCACGGCACCTGAAACACGGTGCCCATGCTCACGCGGGCCGAGCGACGGTACAGCGGGTCGCAGCACGTCGGGCTGACCAAAATACCGTCAACGTTCAATGCGGCAGCCGAGCGGAAAATCGCGCCAACATTGGTGTGATCGACAATACCCTCGAGCACGCACACGCGCACCGGGCGCTCCCCCGCCGCCTCGATGACGCCACCCAAGAACTCATCAACCGGAATCTGCCGCGGGCGACGAAACGCCGCGAGCGCACCGCGCGTCACATTAAAGCCCGTCAACTGCTCCATGAGCTCCATGGAGGCCACGAACACAGGAACCGGATCCGCGCCCTCGCGCACAACCAGGCGCTCAAACAGCGGCATCATCTGGTCGAGCCAGCGTTCACCCAAAAGAAAGCTCACCGGCTCGTATCCGGCACGCACCGCGCGCTCGATAACCTTGGCGCTCTCGGCGATAAAGATGCCCTTTTGCGGCTCCAACACGCAGCGCAGCTCGCGCTCGGTCAGTCGAACATAGGCATCAAGCCGCTCGTCCTCGAGAGAATCAATTCGCAGAACCTCAACGGCATCAGTCATAGCAGCCAGCCCACACCCTTCTTTACAGCACCTATACAAATATCGGGGCAACGCCATGCGCTGCCCCGCCACTCATTCCAACCCGATAATACCGAAGGGATAATCGAGTTTACGCATCAACGCGACGATACGTCACGAACTCATATTTGAGGCCCTCATCGCCTTCTCCGGCAGCGACAACCGCCGATTCGCTGGCCCGCGCAATCTCCCACGCGGGATCGGCGTCCAAGTCGGGAAAGTACGTGTCCACGGGACGGACGCAGTGGTTATGAGTGACCTCGGCCTCCACGCAATACGGCAAAAACTGCCGATAGACATCGCCGCCGCCGATCACCCACGCAACGGGCTCATCGGCAACCGCGGCGAGCGCCTCGTCGATGCTATGCACCACGTCGACGCCCTCGGGAGCAAAGCTCTCGTCGCGAGTGAGCACGATATTGCGACGGTTCTTGAGTGGACGCCCACCGGGAAAACTCAGCAGCGTCTTGCGCCCCATGATGACCGGGCAGCCCTTGGTGCAGGCCACAAAATGGCGCATGTCGGCGCGATTGGACACCACCATGTCGCCCTCGCACCCAATGCCCCAATCGTCACACACGGCAACGATAGCAGATAGCTTACACGTCATGAGCACCACCTACACCGCAATGGGAATGTTCTTGACCTGCGGACCGTGCTCGTAGCCCTCCACAATCAGGTCGTCGGTCGTAAACGCATAGAAATCGTGCACGTCGGGGTTAAGCGTTACCTTAGGCGCCGCAAACTGCGGACGCTCGATAAGTTCGCGGACAATATCGACATGACGGTCGTAGATATGGGCGTCGGCGATCACATGCAGCAGCTCGCCGGGAATCATATCGACCGACTGCGCAACCATCATCAGCAAGATGGCGTACTGGCACACATTCCAGTTGTTCGCGGCCAAAATGTCCTGGCTGCGCTGGTTGAGAATCATGTTAAGTGTGGGCTTATCGTCCTGCGGGCGCTGCGTGACGTTATAGGTCACGCTGTACGCGCACGGATACAGGTGCATCTCGGACAGGTCGCTAAACACATACGTGTTGGTCATGATGCGGCGACTGTACGGTGTGTGCGTAAGATCGTACAGCACTCGGTCCATCTGGTCGAAATCGCCCTCGGCATAATGGCTCTTCTGGCCAATCTGGTACCCGTAGGCCTTGCCGATGGAACCAGTCTCGTCGGCCCACTCATCCCAAATATGGCTGTTGAGGTCATGGACGTTATTGGACTTTTTTTGATAGATCCACAAAATCTCGTCCATCGCAGACTTAAGCGCCGTGCGGCGCAGGGTGAGCGCAGGGAACTCCTCGCGCAGGTCGTAGCGCGCCGTAACGCCAAAGTTTTTAATGGTATAGGCAGGGGTGCCGTCCTCCCACACCGGACGGACCTTCTGGCCCTCGGTGGTGGTGCCGTGGTCCAGAATATCGCGGCACATGGTTACAAACTGCTGATCAGCCTTACTCATTGACCCTCCTGTCGGTAGCCTATAGGCTATTTTTTATTCTAGCCTAGGTGCGCGAGTGTCGGATTGGACACTTAGTCCGGCACATGCAATGCACGACAGCGCGGCTCCGCAATCGCACACACAACTCCTCTGCATTTTCTGACATATGTCAATAATGCCTTGCGCCGCGCCATGCATGCGTTATCCTATTGTTGACATATGTCAGATTTGGAGAGTGTATGGCAGGAAGACGCGAAAAATTACGCCGCGTAGGGATCATCCCCGAATATCGCGGCTTTACCCCTGACGGCCTTGCCAGCGGAGACGCCATCGAGATGACGGTCGACGAGCTCGAAGTCCTGCGGCTGTGCGACCTGGAAGGCCTTAATCAGGAGACCGTCGCCCAGCACATGGGTATCGCTCGTGCCACCGTGGCGGCCATCTGCAGCCGCGCACATCGCAAGGTGGCAAACGCGCTGGTCAACGGGCGGGCGCTCAGTATCGAGGGCGGCAATATCGCATACTCCCCCATCACCACGACAACGGCCGCATGGCCAGCGAAGGAGGTCGGCATCATGAGGGTGGCAACGACGTACGACAACGGCAACATCTTTATGCACTTTGGCCGCAGCGAGCAGTTCAAGATCTACGACATCCAGGATGGCAAGGTGCTCAACGAGCAGGTCGTAGGCACCGGCGGCACCGGTCACGGCGCCCTGGCGGGCCTGCTCGCCAACGGTGGCGTCGACACGCTCATCTGCGGCGGTATCGGCGGCGGCGCCATAAACGCGCTCACCCAGGCCGGCATCACGGTCTATGCGGGCGCCCAGGGCAGCTGCGACGCCTGCGTCGAGGCCCTCATTGCAGGCACGCTCGCTCAGACCGGCGAGGCCACCTGCGACTGCCATGGCCACGACCACGAGCACACCCATGAGCATGGCGAGTCCTGCGGCTGCCACGGCCATCACGACCACGACGGACATGAGGGCTGCAGCTGCCACTAGCGGCAAGCACCTCGACGTCAACACGCTTCCGCGCGTGCGACAACCTGCGAACAAACGGCGTAGGCCGCCTGGAGTACCATCCAGGCGGCCTACGCCATACACGACTCAACCAGTCGTTACTTCTTATTGCGCATCTGCGCTTCCATCTGGCGCAGCAGGTCCATATCGGACTTAGGACCGCCCATTCCCAGGCCGCCCATGCCGCCCAGGCCCA
This sequence comes from Collinsella aerofaciens, assembly GCF_025289055.1. Taxonomy (GTDB): domain Bacteria; phylum Actinomycetota; class Coriobacteriia; order Coriobacteriales; family Coriobacteriaceae; genus Collinsella. The sequence continues at coordinate 57,619 of NZ_JAESIQ010000003.1, read as the reverse complement.
TGGCATCCAGACCGGGAATATTGGGCATGCGCATCTTTTTGCCCTTCTTACCCTTCTTGCCCTTCTTGCCACCGGCCTGAGCCTGATTGGCCATCGAGCGCATGCGGCCCATCATCTTGTTCATCTCGCCCCACTGCTTCATAAGGCTATTGACCTCGGTGGGAGTCACGCCGGCGCCCTTGGCGATACGGGCGCGGCGCTGGCCGTTGATGATGGAGGGACGCAGGCGCTCCTCCTTGGTCATCGACATGATGATGGCCTCGTTCTTGTCGAAGATGCCCTCGTCCAGGTTGCCGCCCATCTGGTTGAGCGCACGCTGGCCGCCGGGGAGCATGCCCAGGATGCCCTTCATGCCGCCCATCTTCTTGACAGCCTTCATCTGCTCGAGCATGTCGTTCATGGTGAAGCCCTCGCGCAGCATACGCTCGGCAGCCTCGAGCTGCTCGGCGTCGGCCGCCTCCTGGGCTTTCTCGATGATGCCGACAACATCGCCCATGCCCAAGATTCGCTTGGCCATTCGGTCGGGATAGAACGGCTCCAGCGAATCGGGCTTCTCGCCCATGCTCACGAACTTGATGGGCTTGCCGGTCACCTGGCGCACGGAAAGCGCGCCGCCGCCACGGGCATCGCCGTCGAGCTTGGAGATGATCACGCCGTCAAAGTCGGTGCGCTCGGCGAAGGTCGAGACGACGTTGACGATATCCTGGCCGGTCATGGCATCGACGACCATCAGCACCTGATCGGGCTTGACGGCCTTCTTGATATCCACGGCCTCCTGCATCATCTGCTCGTCGATCTGCAGACGACCGGCGGTATCGACGATGACTACATCGCGCAGGTGGTCGACTGCCTCCTGGATGGCACCCTTGGCGATATCGACCGGGTGCTCGCCGTCGCCGCGGAAGACCGGCACGCCGATCTCTCCACCGAGTGTGGCCAGCTGGTCGGCAGCGGCGGGACGGTAGACGTCGCACGCGGCGAGCAGCGGCGAGCGGCCCTGCTTCTTGAGCTGGTAGGCCAGCTTTACGGCCGCCGTGGTCTTACCGGAGCCCTGCAGGCCCACGAGCATGATGACATTGGGAATGCGGTTGCTAAAGACGAGCTTGCTCTCGGTGGAGCCGAGCATCTCGGTGAGCTCGTCGAGCACGATCTTGACGACGTTTTGCGCCGGCGACAGTGACTCCATGACCTCGGCGGTCATGCAGCGCTCCTTGGTCTTGGCGACGAACTCCTTGACGACCTTGAAGTTGACGTCGGCCTCGAGCAGCGCCATGCGAATGTCGCGCATGGCCGAGGTAATGTCGGCCTCGGTCAGCTTACCCTTGCCACGCAGGCGGTCAAATGTGTCGTTGAGGCGATCGCTCAGGGAATCAAACACTGGTTACTCCTTAGTTGGACTCGCCCACCAGGGCGCGGCAGAAATCTTTGGCATTGAACTCCTGCAGGTCATCGACCTGCTCGCCCACGCCGATGCGCAGGATGGGAAGCTTGAGCTTCTCGGCCACGGCCATGGCGATACCGCCCTTTGCCGTGCCGTCGAGCTTTGTCATGATAATACCGTCCAGACCCAGCGCCTCGTTAAACTCGAGCGCCTGATTGAGGCCGTTTTGGCCCGTTGCGGCATCGATCACGAGCACGACATAGACGGGCATGGGGCCGGCGGCCATATTGGCGGCGCGCTTACGGGTCACATTGACCACCTTGGCAAGCTCGCGCATGAGCTCGGGGCTCGTGTGCAGACGACCGGCGGTATCGATGAGCACCAGGTCGCTACCGCGCTTGTCGGCCTCGTCGAGCACGTCGTAGCAAACACTTGCCGGGTCGGAGCCGCGGTCGCGCTTGATGACGGGGACGCCAGCTCGCTGGCCCCACACATCGAGCTGCTCGATAGCTGCAGCGCGGAAGGTATCGGCCGAACCGATCACGACGTTCTTGCCGCGGGCGGCCATGGCGCTCGCGATCTTACCGACCGTCGTGGTCTTGCCGGCACCGTTAATGCCCACAAACAGCACGCAGCTCGGCGTATCGGAGAACGGATCGCGCTCGATGGGCACAAAGTGCTGCTCAAGCTGCTCGGCCAGGGCGCGACGGAGTTGCGGGGCGGTCTTGAGGTTCTTCTTGGCCGCGGCGTCGCGCAGGTCATCAGAGACCTGAATGGCGACCTCGGCACCCATGTCACCCATGACGAGGGTGTCCTCCAGGTCCTCCCAAAAGTCCTCGTCGACCTCGCCGCCAAAGTAGAAGACCTCGTTGAGTGCCTCGCGGCTGCGCTCAAGTCCGCGCGAGAGAGCGTCAAAGAATCCCATTATGCATTCACGACCTTTCCGGTTTCGCGATCGAGTTTTTGCGAGACGACGCGACTGACGCCGTCGGCTTGCATCGAGACGCCATAGAGGACGTCAGCGTCCTCCATAGTACGGCGCTGATGCGAAATGACCAAGAGCTGCGTATCGGAACGCAACACATCGAGCGCGCCGATGAGCTTGGACAGGTTGGCGTCATCAAGCGCTGCCTCGACCTCGTCCAGCACATAGAACGGCACCGTGCGTGTACGGTACACGGCAAAGAGCAGTGCGAGCGCCGTCAGACTCTTCTCGCCGCCCGACATGAGCATCATCTTGGTGATGCGCTTGCCGCGCGGCTGCGCCACGACCTCAATGCCCGTCTCGGCCGGATGCTCGGGATCGGTCATCTCCAGATGAGCCTGACCACCCGGGAAGAGCATGGCAAAGATCTCGCGGAAATTCGCATCAACCTTCTCAAACGTCACCAGGAACGCCTTGCGCATCTTGCGATCAATGGCCACCGTGATCTTGGTGAGCGCCTTGCGCGCGCTCTCCAGATCGGCCAGCTGCTCCTCGATGTAGTCGGCGCGGCGCTTGAGCTGCTCGTACTCCTCCATGGCAACTTGGTTAACGGGACCAAGGTTGTTGATCTGGCGCACAAGCTGGTTGAGTTCGCGCTCGGCGGCATCGCGGTCCGTGGGCGCCGGAAGCATGAGCGCTTCCTCGAGTACCGTGGTGCCATCGGCGGTAATGGCCTTAATGGCGGCCTCTACCTGCACCTCGAGCTTGCCACGCGCGACCTTGAACTCGTTTTGCGTCACCGTGGCGGCATCGACCCGCTCCTTGGCGCGGGAGACCTCGGCCTTGGCGTCCTCGATAGTCTTCTTGAGCGAGGCCGAGTCCGCCTCCTCGAGCGAAGCCTGGTCACGCAAGCGCGCGGCCCAATCCGACGCGCGCTCCAGCAGGGCCGAATAGCGCTCGTGCATGGGATCGACGCGCAGGCGCAGCAACTCGAGCGAGCGCGAGGCCTGGCGTGTTCCGCGGATACGGCGGTCGATGCCCTCCAGGCGATGCTCCAGGTCAGGCACACGGCCCTTCAGCGAACGCAGACGCTCGCTCGTCTGAGCCAGGCGGACCTTGGCATCGGCGAGCTTACCGGCTGCCTCGGAGTCGTCACGGCGCACGCGATCGAGCTCGTCGTTGGCTTCGGCAATCTGAAGACCCAGGTCGCTTGCCTGCGCACGGGCCTCGTCGCGCGAACGGGTGAGCTCGTCAACGCGCGGGCGCGCAGCGCGAACGGCCTCGGCGGCCTGCTCGCGGCGCTTGGAGATGCGCACGCGCTCGACCTCGGCATTGTTGGCGCTTTGCTCCAAGCGGCCAATCTCGGAGAGCAGCGAGCGGCGCTCGCCCTCAAGACGGGCAATCTCGCCGGCAGCATCGCCCTCGGCGGCACGTGCCTCCTCGACGGCCGCATTGGCCTCGACGACCTGATCCGACACATGCTCAAACACGGCAGCCAGATCGGGCTCCAGGCCCTCTAGCTCGCGAATACGACGCTTGCGCTCCAGGGCACCCGAAGCCTCGCCGGCATCGAGCCCCACCCGCACCAGGCCGCCACAGCTCACACGGGCGCCATCGGGCGTCACATAGGTCACATCGTCAACGACAGGCGCCGCCAGAGCGGCAGCCAAATCATCGACCACGTAATAGCCGCCGAGCAGGGCCTCGACAACCGGGCCATAACCGGAGCGCACGGACAGGTGATCGACCAGACGCGAACCGGCAGCACCCTTAGCGGCAGCAGAGCCGCTCACGCCGCGCGCCATCAGCAGTGCCTCGCCCGAGGCCTTCTTTTGGTCCAGAGCCGCACGACCGGCACGCTCAAGCGTGGCGGCGTCATCAAACAAAAGAGCATCGATATCGCCGGCAAGCAGCTGCTCGACCAGGCCCTCGAGCTCACGAGGAGCCTCGAGCACGTCGCCCAAACGACCCGAGACATCATCGCCCAGCGCACCCATCAGACGGCTCACCAGCGGCGAGCTATCGGCCATGCGGGCATCGAGCTTCTTTTGGCTGGCAAGCTCCGAGCGCACCTCGGACAGCTTGTTGCGCGCCTTGCTCTCGCGATTACGCAGGTCCTTAAGGGCTGCACGGGCGACCTCGGTGGCCTCGCGCGCATCGACCTGAGCCTGGCGGGCCTGATCGAGCGCGCCTTCAAGCTCCTCAGCGCGGTCGCGACGGCTCTCGAGCGAGGCCGTGACCTCCTCGAGCTGCTCGTCGATCTGCTCCAGGCGCGAGGCGTACATGTTGTCCTCGACCTCGGCGTTGCTCAGCGAGTCCTTCACCTTGGCGAGCTCGAGCGCGGCGTTATCGGCCACGCGCTGCACATCGCGTTGCTCGCGCGTAAGCTGCGAAATCTGATTGTCGAGCGCCACGCGCCGCTCGTGGAGCTCAGCGGCAGCAGGACCAGCGGCGTCAACGTCCTCCTGGGCCTGCATGTGCGCACCGGTCACTTCCTCAAGCTGCGCACGCGCGTCCTCGAGCTCCTCGACCACGCGACGACGCTGATGCTCGGAGCTCGAAATCTGACCGCGCATGTCAGACAGGCGCGACACCATGTTGTGGCCCTTTTCCTCGAGCAGGCGCATGTCGGAGTTAATGCGGCCGACCACATCTTGCATATGACGGCGTTGCTCGCCCAGGTCGCCCACAAACAGGCCCTTTTCCTCAAGCATAACCTGGAGCTTCTCGAGCTCGCGCTCCTTTTCGCTCATGCGGTACTGCGCAAGCTCCAGCTCGGCAGCACCTTCCTTGGAGCGGCTCTCCAGGTCGTTCCACTGCGACTGCAGCGAACGAAGCTCATCGACAGCCAGCATCTGCGTAAGCTCGTTCGCGCGCGAGGACAGCTCTTTGTACTTGCGCGCGCGATCGACCTGACGCTCCAGCGGTCGCAGCTGACGGGCGATTTCCTTATTGATGTCGCGGGCACGCGTCAGGTGCTCGTCCATCGACTTAATCTTTTTGAGCGCACGCTCCTTGCGGCGCTTGTGCTTGGAAATGCCGGCGGCCTCCTCGATGAGGGCGCGACGCTCCTCGGGGCGGCTCTGCAAAATGGCGTCGAGCTTGCCCTGGCTGATGATGGAATGCGTATCCTTGCCCAGGCCCGAATCGTGCAGGATGTCCTGAATGTCCATCAGGCGGCACGGACTCGAGTTGATGAGGTACTCGCTTTCGCCCGAGCGATACATGCGACGGGTGATAGCGACCTCGTCAAAGTCGACGGGCAACATATGGTCCGAGTTATCGAGCACCAGCGTGACCTCGGCGACACCCACCGGCTTGCGCGCCGACGAGCCCGAGAAGATGACATCCTCCATGGCCTGGCCACGCAGCTGCTTGGCGCTCTGCTCGCCCAGGACCCACAGAATCGAGTCAGAGATGTTCGATTTTCCCGAGCCGTTTGGACCGACGATGACGGTCAGGCCCGGCTCAAACGTCATATGGGCGCGGTCGGCAAACGACTTGAACCCTTTGAGCGTGAGGGACTTGAGATACACGGTTCCTCGCTTACACGTGCTTCTTGTTCAGAATCACGCCGTTGGTGGTGTAACCCATGCGGTCGAGCGCTTCGAGCGCGGCAGCTCCCTCGGCTTCCTTCTTTGAGGAGCCGGAGCCGCGACCCTGGCGAATACCATCGATCAAAACCACAGCGGTAAAGGTGGGCGCATGCGCCGGGCCCTCGGAGCCAACGAGCTTGTACGCCGGAGGTTCGTGACCGTCGGCTTGCACGCACTCCTGCAAAAACGACTTGGGGTTCGCAGGATGCTCGGCACGCTCGGAAGCCAAATGCGGCTTAAGCGTACGGTGAATGAACTCCGCCGCAACGTCCCAGCCGGCATCCAGGTACAGCGCGCCCACGAGCGACTCATAGACGTTCTCGAGGGCCGAATGCAGGCCGCGCGCACCGGTACCGGTCTCGGAGGCACCAAAGATGATGATGTCGTCGATGCCCAGCTCGTGAGAAACCTCGGACAGCGTAGCGCCCGAGACAAGCGACACCTTCAAGCGCGTGAGCTTGCCCTCGTCAAACTCCGGATAGGACTCAAACAGGGAGCGTGCGACCACAGCGCCCAAAATGGAATCGCCCAAGAACTCAAGGCGCTCATAGCTGGCTGAAACCGGCTGGCCCTCGACTGCCGAGGGATGCGTAAGCGCCGCGCGCAGCAGCACCTTATTGTTGAACTCGTGGCCCAGGATTTCCTGGGCGCGCGTAAGTCGGTCGGATAAAGCCAAGACTTAAGCCTCCTTGGCAGCTTCGATAGCGTCGACGGCGTCGGCGACAGAGTTGAGCGAGAGCAGAGTCTCGTCATCGATCTCGAGGTTGAACTCGTCCTCGATAGCCGTAACCAGCTGCAGGCGCTCGAGCGAGTTGGCATCGAGGTCGTCAAAGGTGGTCTCCTCGCTAATTTCGGCAACATCGACGCCCAGAACGTCAGCAGCGACCTCGGCGATCTTGTCGAAGATTTCGGAGCGGTCCATAGCGCTTCCTCTCATAGTGCATGAATACCAAAAGAATGGTACCGCCCGGGCGGTACCAAGACACGGTTCTGATTCTACCCCACGACGTGCACCGCGAAGCACATAACAGCGCTCTAACTCGCTCTTATAAAACGATACCGTCCATAGAGTTGGCGACATTCTCGACCAGCCCGGCGCGCACGGCTTCGGCCGCCGCGAGCGTACCGTTTTTGACAGCCTCGACCGAGGTGGCACCATGGCCGATCAGGACCACGCCGCGCAGGCCCAAAAGAATCGCGCCGCCCTTGGCGTCGCCAGAGAGCTTGGCTTTAATCTCGCGCATCTGCTTTTTGATGAGCAGCGCGGCAATCTTGGTGCCGAGCGAAGACATAAAGACACCCTTGAGCTCCTGCAGCAAAAACTTGGCAGCGCCCTCGGTGGCCTTGAGCGCAATATTGCCCGACATGCCATCGGCAACGATGACATCGAAGTTACCTGAGGTGATGTCCGTTCCCTCGCAGTTACCAACAAAGCCGGGAACGGCGGCTTTCATGGCCGGGAAGCAGGCCTTGGTAAAGTTGGAGCCCTTCTCGTCCTCGGTGCCGTTGGCAAGCAGGCCCACGCGGGGATGCTCGATGCCCAGGACAACGCGGGCATAAGCGCTACCCATCTGAGCAAAACGCACCATGTCATCGACCTCAACATCGGGGTTGGCGCCCATATCGCACAGCACCGTCAGACCGCCGGCACGATTGGGCAGCGCATTGGTCAGACAGGGGCGCACCGGCTGCTTCTTGCCTTCGGCCTGATACCTAAACGGCGTCACGTAGGCGGTGGCGGCAGCGGTCATGGCACCGGTGGAACCGGCGGAGAAGAACGCATCCGCGTTGCCCTTCTTAATGGCGCGGCAAGAAAGCACGATCGACGACTTACGCTTGGTCATCACGGCGCGAATGGGATCGTCATCCATGGCGATAACGTCAGGCGCCTCAAGGGCCTCAACACGTGCGTGAGAAGCTGCAAAGGGATTGACGATTTCGGCGGGGCCAGCTGCCAAGACCTCAATATCGGGATCGGCAGCAAGTGCAGCCTCGATACCATCGAGAACAACCTGAGGTTTTTCGTCTCCGCCCACAACGTCTACACAAACGCGAACGTTACTCATATACATGCTCCTTATACAAAAATGGCCGACTCATTGAGCCGGCCATTGTGGTTCCATTTGGAACGGCATCGCATCCAGAGTATACCGTTACTCGGTAACGATAACCTCGCGGTCCTTGTAGAAACCGCAGCTGGGGCACACGTGGTGCGGAAGCTTAACAGCGCCGCAACGGGGGCACGTGGACTGAGCCGCAGCCGAGATCTTCATGTTGGCGGAACGACGGGTGTGAGTGCGGATACGACCCTGCTTTTGTTTAGGTACGGGCATAGTGACCTTCCTTATGAACTATCCAGTGTGGCGATTACGCGCAAGTAGCGATACTACCACAGTTTTACTCATCAAGCTTGAGATTCTTCAATGCTGCAAATGGATTTTCCGTGGCAGCGGCCCATTCTGCCTCTGCCTGGGCGGCGCAATCGCATTGCTCGACGTTGAGATTGCAACCGCAAGTGGGGCACAGACCGCGACAATCGGGCTTGCAAAGCACCACAAACGACGTGTCCATAACGACCGCGTCATTGATGGGCTCGCCCAGATCGACGATGCGGTCCTCACCCAGGAGCTCGTAGCCATCCTCGTAGGCCTCGGGATCCTCGGGCTCCTCAAAGAGGTAGAACTCCTCGATCTCGCCAGCGATATCAAACGAGGCGGGCTCCAGGCAACGGTCGCACTCGCCGGTGGCGTGCGCGCGGACCATGCCCGTGAGCAAGACACCGGTACCGGCATTGGTAAAGACAACGTCGTAGTCGATGCCGTCCTGTAGCTGGTACTCCTTCTCGCCCACCGTGTAGGTGGCGACATCGACCTTACCGGTCAGCGGATACGAATCTCCAGGAAACTCGAGCTGCTCGGAAAGATCGACGGTAACGCTCGGGAACTCAGCCATTACCACTGACCATTCTGTTGGGCGGCACCCTCGTTGAGCTGCTGACGGCAACGGGTAACGGTGCCGGTCAGGCTCTTGAGGTTCTCCTCCAGGTGCGTAAAGACCTGCTCTGCGTAGTCCTCGGCAGCATAACGCGTCTCGCGCTCGTACTGCTGGGCACGATCGCGGATGTCGTCGGCCTGCTGCTGCGCAAGTCGGACGATCTCCTGCTCACCGGCAATGGTGAGGGCCTGCTGCTGAGCGTCGGCGATGATGGAATCGGCCTGAGCGGCGGCGGAAGCCATAAGCTCCTCGCGCTCCTTAAGGATACGGCGGGACTTCTGCCACTCCTCGGGATAGCTCATGCGGATCTCGTCGAGGATATTGAAGGACACGTCGGCGTCGATGACCTTGAACTGAGCGTTCTTGCCGAAAGGCGGCTTGGCTTCCTCGATCAGCCCTTCGAGCTCATCGACCAAGCTGACGATCCTATCGCCAGGAAAATTCTCGCCCGGCATCCGGTCTCCTTTCATAGGTAACATATCATCGTGCTAGTTTACCACATGCCACCAGGCAATAAAAAACGTCACGAAAAGCGATGTCTGAGCGCTTCGACCACGTTGGGCGGCACAAACGTCGATACATCGCTGCCGAGCGAGGCGATCTGGCGAACGACCGAGCTCGAGATGTAACCGTACTGCGGAGCACTCATGACAAAGATGGACTCCAGCTCGCTATCCAAGCGATAATTGAGGTCGGCCTGCTGCAGCTCATACTCAAAGTCGGTCATGGCGCGCAGGCCCTTGACCACGGCCCCCGCCCCCTGCTCACGAGCGAAGTCGACCAAGAGGCCGGTAAAGGGCAGGACTTCGACGCCGTCGATATTACCGAGCGCCTCGCGGGCCAGCGCCACGCGCTCATCGAGCATAAACGTGGTGCCCACACCGTTTTTACCCTGCGACTCTGCAACAGCGACGATCACACTGGGAAAGATGCGGCGGGCGCGGCGGATCACATCGATATGGCCAAACGTGATGGGATCGAAGGTGCCCGGGACGATCACGCGGTTGATGGTGTCATTCATGGGCGTCCTCCTGAAACGTCGTGGCATCGTTGTTATCGGCATCGGTGACGGCACTATCGTCCTCACCGTCGTCATCGCCGACCCAACGAAGCAGGTCGACCGAGGTAATGCCGTAGCGCTTCTCACGTACAGTCTCAAAGCCTGCCGGATGCGCGCCCGCATCGGCGGAGGCATGCTCAAACAGGGCATAAGCGCCAGGCGCAAGCAGACCCTGCTGAGCCAGGTTCTGCAGCAGTTCCTCGACCGGCTCGGCACCAAAAGCATAGGGCGGGTCGAGCAGGACCAAATCAAAGGGGCCGCCCGGTACACGACCGCGCGAGGCACTTGCCAGCATGTCGCCCGTGACCACACGCCAACGCGCACGGTCACGGCAGAGCGACTCGATATTCTTGGTAATGAGCCGCGCGGCGTTGCGATCGATCTCAAACGTCGTGAGCGAGCGGGCCCCACGAGAGAGCATCTCTAACCCTAAGGCACCGGAGCCGCCAAAGGCGTCCAGCACACGAACCTCGTCCAAATCGAAATCGAATGCCGACATGACCATAGATGCGCACGCCTCGCGCACGCGATCAGTCGTGGGGCGGGTGACATCGCGACCACGGGGCTCCTCGATCTTACGACCGCGCCATTCGCCGCCGATGATTCTCATCCTCCGCTGACCTCCTTAAAGATATGTCGATAACGCATGGCGACCGCCTCGCGCAAGGGACGCGTCGCCACAGAGTCAAGGTTGCAAGCATACCGCAAGAGCTCGACCGCGTCCAAATGGGCCCATTCGATAAGGTCCTCATCGGCATCCAGGTCGACAAAGCGCAGGGTCACACCACCATGCTGGCGGTACCCCAGAATTTCGCCCTCGTGGCGCAAACGCAGGTCCATTTGGGCGAGCGTAAAGCCGTCCGAGGTCTTTTCGAGCGACTGGAGACGGTCTTGCGCCGCCGATGCGCCGCCGTTGCCCTTGGAGTGCGTCATAACCAGGCAGGTGCCCGACACGCTGCCGCGGCCCACGCGACCGCGCAGCTGGTGCAAGGCCGCCAAGCCAAAGCGCTCACCGTTCTCGATGACCATAACGGTGGCGTTAGGCACGTCGACGCCCACCTCGACCACCGTAGTCGAGACGAGCACGTCGATCTCGCCACGCTTGAAGGCATCGATGACCCGATCCTTCTCCCCCGCTGGCATACGGCCGTGAAGGCGCTCGATGGCAAGACCCGGCAACGCCAGACGCAGGCGGTCGAGCTCGGTTGCCGTATCGTGCAGTGGCACGGGGACCGTCACGCGGCCCTCGTCGTCGCGGGCGATACCGGGCACATCTTCCAGCTCATCGGCCGAGTCACTCGGCTCCACGAGCGGACAAATCACGTAGGCCTGCTGACCCTTTTCATGCGCCTCGCGGATGGCGCCATAGGCGAGGTCACGGCTCGACTCGGTGAGCACGCGTGTCGTCACGCCAGCACCAGGGACGGGCCGATGGCGAATGACGCTCGTGTCCAGATCGCCGTAGACCGAAAGCGCCAGCGTACGCGGGATGGGCGTCGCCGTCATAACGAGCAGATCGGCACCCGGTCCCTTCGCGCGCAGGGCGTTGCGTTGGCCCACACCAAACCGGTGCTGTTCATCGATGACCACGAGCGACAGATGCTTGAACGCAACGTTATCCGAAAGAACCGCGTGGGTGCCAAAGAGCACGTCAAGCTCGCCCGATTCCAGCTGTGCATGGATGCGCTCGCGCTCTGCGGCCGGCGTGGCACCCGTCAGAAGTGCCCAGGACATGCCGGCCTGGGAGAGCAGAGGGCCGGTCTTATCGGCATATTGGCGCGCCAGCACGCCCGTGGGCGCCATAACGCAGGCCTGCGTGCCGCTATCGGCAGCCACAGCCAGCGCGCAGGCGGCAACGGCGGTCTTACCGGTACCGACATCACCCAGCAGCAGGCGGTTCATCACGCGCCCGTCATCGCACATATCGCGCAGGATTTCCTGGAACGCGGCCTCCTGCTCGTCGCTCAGCGAAAACGGCAGGGCTTGCTTGAGCGCGGCCAGGTGCTCGCCCGCGGTATGGGCATAGGGCACCACATCGACCAGGCCGCCATCGTTGCGCAGACGCAACGCCAGCTGCAGGTAGAGGCACTCCTCGTAGGCAAGCCGTGCGCGCGCGATGTCGCGCTCTGCCATGCTCGAAGGAAAGTGGATCGCTCGAAGCGCACGAGCATTGCTCATCAGGCGACGCTTAACGCGTAAGCGTGCCGGAATGGGATCAAAGGGATTGCCGACGACCTCGAGCGCGCCGCTTACGATGCGGCGCATCCACGCCTGGCTCACGCCATCACTCACGTAATGGACCGGCAGGATGGTGCCTGTGGCACGCCCGTCCTCGAGCTTTTCAAAGTGCGGCGAGGCCATCTGCTTAAAGCCGTAGGCAAACTCGACCTTGCCCATCACGGCCAGGCGGTCGCCCTGTTTAAGCTGCTGGGCAATCCAGGGCTGGCGGAAAAAGGCGACCTGCAGCACGCCCGTCTCGTCAACAAGCGAGACCTCGGTCACCTGCATGCGCGGACGCGGCTGCTTTTGGACGATACGGTCGACCGTGGCGATGATGGTGCACACGGTACCGATGGGCGCCATCTCGATAGACCAAGAACGGGTAAAGTCGAGGTATCGATGAGGGATATGGAGAAGGAGGTCCCCCACCGTCCGAATTCCCAGACGGCGAAGGGCCTCCTCGCGTTTACCCGAAACATATTTGAGTCGCGCGATATCCTCGTCGAGCGCATTGCTCTGGGCAAAGCGCTCCGAGACGCGCGGCACGGAGCACAGCTCGGACATGGGCAGTTGCCTACTCGATCGAGAAGATCACGGGATAGAGCGGCTGCTCGCCACGATGGGCGTCGATCTCCAGGTCGGGCTGAGCCTCCTCAATAGCGTCGACGATCTCCTGGAAGGCCTCATCGGACAGCTCCTCGCCGGCCAGAATCGTCAGCGCGTCGCCCTCCTCTTCCTCCTGCATGCGGTTGATGCAATCGAGCGTGACCTGCTTCACGTCGGAGCCGACCACGTCGATGGAGCCGGCGATGATACCCATGACGTCACCGGAGTGAATCGGAGAGCCATCAGATGCGCTGGAGTCGCGCACGGCGCGGGTGACCTCGCCATCGCGGACCTCGCTGATGGCGTCGACCATAGCGGCGACGGCATCCTCGAGCTCGGAATCGGGCAGGACCGCGAACAGCGCGGAGAACGCCTGCGGGACGGTCTTGGTGGGAACGACGGCGACCTTCTTGTCGGTGCAGGCAGAAGCTGCGGCCTCGGCAGCCATGCGGATGTTACCGTTATTGGGCAGGATGATGACTGAGGTCGCGTTGACCTGGTCCACCGCGCCCAGCAGGTCGGCGGTCGAGGGGTTCATGGTCTGGCCACCGGAGACGACCACGTCGACGCCAAGGGACTTGAGGATGTCGGCCTCGCCGGAACCGGCGGCAACGGCGACAAAGCCCAGCGCCTTGGCGGGCTCGGCGGCCTTTTCCTGATCCTCGTGGATCTTGGCGGTACGGTCGTGGGCCTCCATCTCCATGTTGTGGATAAAGACCTCATAGATCTGACCGAGCTGCAGCATGTGCTCGAGCACCAGGTTGGGGGTGTTGGAGTGCACATGGATCTTGTAGTCGGGATAGGCGCCCACGAGCAGCTCACAGTCGCCCATGGAGCCTAGGAACTTAAGGCACTCGTCCTCGTCAAACGGGGCGTCGGCCTTAAACAGGAACTCGTTGCAGTAGCGGAACTCCGAGCCCTCCCAGTCGTCGTTAGCCTCGATCTCAACACGGCCAAGAGCGGCATCGCGGGCAGAGCCGGCGGAGTCAAACGTAGCGGAGAAATCCTCGACAACGGTGCTGCGACCAAGCGCGGCGGCAACAAAGTTCTCCAGGAAGATGGCAAAGCCGAAGGCGCCTGAGTCGACCACGCCGTTCTCTTTGAGGACGGGCAGCAAGTCGGGCGTGCGGGCGACGGACTGGTACGCCTCGACGACGATGGCATCGAGCGCATCCTCGGCCGAGAACTTCTTCTTCTCGCACTCGTCGGCCTTGGTCGAGACATCGCGCAGGACCGTGAGGATCGTGCCCTCGATGGGCTTGCGGACAGCCTGGAAGGCGACCTTGACGGCGCGACGGAAGGCGAAGGCAATGTTGGCGGACGTAATGGGCTCGTCGGCAGAGACAAGGCCCTCGGCCACACCGCGCAGAATCTGCGAGGTGATGACGCCGGAGTTACCGCGGGCGCCCATCAGGGAACCGTGGGTGATGGCGCCGGCGATGGCCTCCATGTCGGCATCGGCGGGAAGGGCGGAAAGCTCCTTGGTCACCGAGGCGAGCGTGAGCGACATGTTGGTACCGGTGTCGCCGTCGGGTACGGGGAAGACGTTGAGCTTGTTGATCTCCTCGGCCTTGTCGGAAACGGCAGCCGCAGCGATCGGAAAACAGGTGCGAATGGTCTTTGCAATCATGGGTATTTGAATCTCCGTTTTCGGATGCTAGTTCAGACGGCTCTTGAGCGCGTCGATATGGATGCCGATCTTAAGGCTGGCGGGATCGATCTGGGCGATCTCCTGCAGGGTGAAGGCAACGGAGCTCGAAAGATTGTGGCAGACGGACTTCATGTTGACGCCGTTCTCGAGCACGACGTGAAGATCGACCGTAAGGCCGTTCTCGTCGGCGGAGACAAGCACGCCCTTGCGGAGGCGCTGACCGGCAAGCAGGCGCACGCTCTCGGCGCCCTGGAGCTGCTCAGCCATACCGACAACGCCATAGCACGTCATCGCGGCATAACCGGCAATATCGGCAATAACGTCGTTCGAGACGCTCAGGCTGCCGTTAATGGTCTCAGACACAAGAATCTCCTTTTCTTGGTGCTCGCGGCACCATGTCGTGGGAGCAATCATTGCAATATTCTACAACGACCGCGCCATGTTGAGGTGGCGGGCCTCGGGATTACATCCTCGACACGAAATGTTGATATGGTAACGTTCGCGAACGGCGATCGCGGCATGAAAAAACCCGCCGCATAAGCGACGGGTTTTACAACCTGGCTCCCCGGGTAGGACTCGAA
>NZ_JAESIQ010000003.1:0-42506 GCF_025289055.1 Collinsella aerofaciens | reverse complement strand
ACCTACAACAGCGCGGTTAACAGCCGCGTGCTCTACCATTGAGCTACCGAGGAATTTAAAGCCCAACAGAAAGGGCTGAAAAATTCTGGCTCCCCGGGTAGGACTCGAACCTACAACAGCGCGGTTAACAGCCGCGTGCTCTACCATTGAGCTACCGAGGAATAGGTGCGTGCTCTCAAGCAACGAAGTTTATTATACGGACGAATCAGCTCAGGGCAAGAACTTTTTTAAGAAATTTTCCGACCTAATCATTGGGGACGTTCTTAAACGACTAGTCATTCAAGGACCTAGTCATTGGGGACGTTCTTAAACGACTAGTCATTCAAGAACGTCCCCAACGACTACATGAAAGCGCCCCCAAGCGAATGTGCTTGAGGGCGCTTCTTGCTTGCGAGGTTAAGACTCAATATAGTCTTTCAGCTTGCTCGAGCGGCTGGGGTGGCGGAGCTTGGCCAGAGTCTTGGACTCGATCTGGCGGATGCGCTCACGCGTGACACCAAACTCGCGGCCGACTTCCTCGAGTGTACGGGGATGCCCGTCGACAAGGCCAAAGCGCAGCTCGATAACCTTGCGCTCACGATCGGCAAGCGAGTCGAGCACCTGGGTGAGCTGCTCCTGCAGCATGGAGAAGCTGGCCGCATCGGGCGGGACGATAGCCTGGGAGTCCTCGATGAAGTCGCCCAGCTGGGAATCCTCTTCCTCGCCGATCGGGGTCTCGAGCGACACGGGCTCCTGCGAGATCTTCTGGATCTCGCGGACGCGGTCGGCGCTCATGTCCATCTCGGCACCGATCTCCTCGGGGGTCGGGTCGCGGCCCAGGTCCTGAAGGAGCTGGCGCTGCACGCGGACGAGCTTATTGATGGTCTCAACCATGTGCACGGGGATACGGATGGTACGGGCCTGGTCGGCGATAGCGCGCGTAATGGCCTGACGGATCCACCACGTGGCGTACGTGGAGAACTTAAAGCCCTTCTGGTAGTCGAACTTCTCGACGGCGCGGATCAGACCGAGGTTGCCCTCCTGGATCAGGTCAAGGAAAAGCATGCCGCGACCGACATAGCGCTTGGCGATGGAGACGACCAGACGCAGGTTTGCGCTGATGAGCGCCTGCTTGGCTTCGAGGCCCACGTTCTCAATGCGCGTAAGACGACGCATCTCGGCACGCGTGAGTTCGAGCTCACCAGCATCGGCAGCCTCGAGCTTCTCGGTGGCCTCGAGACCGGCCTCGATCTTCATGGCCAGATCGACCTCTTCGGAGGCGGTCAGCAGGTCGACCTTGCCGATCTCCTTGAGGTACATACGAACCGGATCGCCGGTCAGCATCACCGTGGAGGCATCGATGCCACGCACGCGGGAGCGTGAACGGGACGTGCGCACGGTGCGCTTCTTCTTGCTCTTGGAAGAACCCATCTCGGCGTCGGCCTGACGGGCCATCTTGAGCTCGTGATCGTCGAGCGAGCCGGAATCGTGCTCGTCGTCGTCATCGAAATCGCCGGTATCGGTATCGGTATCGTCATCGTCGACGTCCATGGGGGCGTCGTCGTTACCGCTCGCGGAGATAATCTGGATGCCGCTGTTGCGCAGCGCGGAATACACCGCGGTGAGCTGCTCGTCAGAAACATCGATATCCTTCAGGGCGACCTGAATCTCGTCCTCGGTTACCGAAGTCCTGTTTGAGCCGTTGCCCATAAGCTTTGCAACGTAGGATTCCAGCCCAGTACCCGTGCTCTCAGTCTTTTTTGGCACAGATTCTCCCTTCATAGTCCACAGGACTCAATACTTTAGCACACACATTGACGTCTATACCCAAAAAGAGGACTGGATATAGGCGAGAATACGCTGGTTGACCACAACATCTAGGCCTGTTCGGTTCCTGCGGTCTCCAAACCAATCAAACGGAACGGGTCCGCCACGCCGCCGATCGACTTTTGCAGCTCGCGTTGACGCTGCGAATCCTGCGCGGCCTGCACGGTCAGCGCGCGACGGGCCTCATCATCGAGCGAACGGTCCTGTCGCAGCTTGGCCTGTGCGGCACGCATGCGGCGCTTGATGGTGTAGAGCTCGAGCGTATCGAGCATAAACACGATGTTCGTCTCGGTGGGGTGCTTGCTCGTCGCCGAGATGCGCCCGGCACTCACAAGCGTTGCCGCCTCGGGACACACCGAGCGTGCCGCATCCATGCAGGCTGCAGGATCGGTTCCCGGCGGCGTTGCCAGAACGGCCCACGCGATGGACTCGTGACGTGGGTCAACCCACTCGATGGAGCAGATGCGGTCGGCATACGTGCGGAACAGGTCGGGGTAGCTCGTGAGCATGGTCAGCAGCTCGCGCTCCCCTGCCAAGGACTTGCGCTCTAGATCGGTAAGAACCATCGGCGCCGCCGCAGCCGGTGCGCCCGAACCGTCAGCCACAGGCACAGCGCCCATATCATCAGGCACATCGATCGGCGGCAGGTCGTCGACGACCTCCACGGGCGCGGCACCGTAGGCATCGAGCGGGACGTAGTCGTACGGCTCTTCTTCGACCGGTGCGGACACCGGCGGCGTCGCGCCCGATGCCCAAGCACCGCGACCGGCATCGCGAGAACCCGATGCCCGACCGCCCGCGCTACCGGACCGCTCAGCCTGTGCCCGCTGGCGCTCATAGTTCTGCTCACGACGTCGTTCCGCATCCTCGCGCTTGGCGACATCGCGAAACACACGGCCCGAGCTCGCGCGCACCGTCTCCAGATCCAAACCCAGCAGGTCGGCAATCTGGATAAAGTACGTGTCAATCATATAGCTGTCGCGCAACGGATAGATAAGCGTCAGCGCATCCTCCAGCGCCTTGGCGCGACCGCCCGGCGTGGTGATGTCGCTCGACTCCTGCAGCGAACGGTACACAAAGTCCATGAGGGGCTCGGAGGCATCGATGCGCGCCTGCAATGCCTCGCCACCATGCGCGGTGATGAACTCCATGGGATCGTTGCCGTCGGGCAGCACCACGCAGCGCAGGTCCATAGAATCCTGCTCGATAAACTGAATCGCACGGCGAGCGGCCTTTTGGCCGGCGGCGTCACCATCGAACATATACACGATGCGCTTGGCAAAGCGAGTGAGCGTCTTGACGTGATGCTCCGTGAGGGCGGTGCCCAGCGTGGCGACAACGTTTTTAATCCCCGCCTCCCAGCAGGCGATGCAATCGGTATAGCCCTCTACCACGATGGCGGTATCCTGCGCGACGATAAACTCCTTGGCCCAATTAAAGCCGTAGAGGTTTCGCTTTTTATGAAACACGCTCGTCTCGGCGGTGTTGAGATACTTAGGCTGGCCGTCGCCCATAATGCGACCGCCAAAGGCAATGTTGTGACCCTGCTCGTCAAAGATAGGGAACATCACGCGGTCGTAAAAGCGGTCGGCAAGCTGCCCGCGCCCGCGACTCACGGCAACGTTGGCGTCGATCATCTCCTGCGGGGTAAAACCCGCCTGGGACAGGTGCGACACCAGCGCGTTACGGCCCGGTGCAAAGCCCAGGCAGTAGCGGCGGCAGACGTCGCCGCCCATGCCGCGGCTGGCAAAGTACTCGCGCGGACGGCCGTCCTTACCGCGCATGAGCATGGTGTGGTAGAACTGGGCGGTCTCGGCGCACAGATCGTAGATGCGGGCACGCTTGGTGCCGCGCTCGCGGCGATCTCCGGTGTCATGCAGCTCAATACCCGCGCGATCGGCCAAGTAACGGATTGACTCGGGAAAGCTCAGGTTCTCGCGCTTCATGATATACGTGAAAACGTCGCCACCCTCGCCGCAACCAAAGCAATGCCACACCTGCGTGGCGGGGATAATGTGGAAGGACGGCGTCTTCTCGCCATGGAAGGGGCAGCATCCCCAAAACTCATGGCCGCGAGGCTTGAGCTCGACCGTTTCCTGCACGATGGCAACCAGGTCAGACGCAGCGCGTACCTGGTCTTTTTCCTCATCGCTAATCACGGATGCTCACCCCCTGATCGCCCAAGTTGTGACGAATATCCTCGATATTACCCTCGACGGTCGCGATCAACTCATCCAGCGAATCGAACACACGCGAGGGACGCAGCCAGCGCGTAAACGCCAGCGAAACGGAAGCGCCGTACAGGTCGCCCGTATAACCAATTAAATTAGCCTCGAGATGCGCAGATGCCGCATCGTCAGCATACGTTGGCGGCAGGCCGACGTTCACAGCAGCGGGCCACGCGGTGTCATCGACCAGCACCAGACCCTCATACACGCCATCGGCTGGCACCTGAATGCCGTCGGGAACCTGCAAGTTTGCCGTGGGAAAGCCCATGCCAGAACCCTCGTGACGGCCGCGAATAACACCGCCACGCACCATATACGGACGGCCGAGTAACCCAGCAGCAAGCTCCACATGGCCCTGTCCCAGCTCATGACGAATGCGGGTGGCGCAAATGGCCTCACCGCCCTCGCAAAGCAGGTCGTGACCATACACGTCAACGCCGTGCTCGGAACCCCAGGAGCGCATCTCGGCAACACCAGAAGCACCGCCACGACCCAGCCTAAAGTCACTGCCAACGCGAATCGATCGAATGTCGACCAGGCGCGACACCAGCGAGAGAAAATCAACATGGTCAAGCGCCGCAACCTCAGGCGTAAAGGGAACGGCCACCACCGCATCGACCCCGGTTTGAGCCAAGGCATGCAGACGGTCGGCCGTCGTCATCAATTTTTGAGCGGGCGAAGGGCTCACCACAACGTCCGGGTCGGGATCGAAGGTAACCACGACCGCCTTACAGCCATGGGCACGGGCATCACGGACAAGCGCTTCGATGAGTTCCTGGTGTCCACGGTGAACGCCGTCGAACACGCCAATGGCGATTGAAGCGGCACCCAAGTGCTCACACTCATCAAACGTATCGGCAGCAACGATGCGAGCCTCGTCCGACTCGCCCGCGAAAAAGACACGCGCGAGCTCGCGAGCGGACAACATCATCGAACACCGCCGATTGCCTGCGGAAACACGTGCTCCATGACAAAGCGGCCGCCCTCAATGCGGGCGAGCGCCTTGAGTCCCCCATCGAGCACCAACGCAAACGGCGCCTTCGAGGAATCGAAATCGGCAAGCGCACGCTCAACGGGAATGCGTCGGCCGCAGAGCAGGTCGTCGGCAAGATTGCCCGGCAAGTCAACACGTGTGGCGCCCAGGGCCGCAATGGGATCCAGGGCAAAGCCAGCCGCGGACTCGGGAGAAAGCTCCTCGACCGCATGACAAGCGCCAATGGAAACAACACCGGAAGCCGTGCGGCGCAGCGCGGAAATATGCGCGGCGCTATCGCAAGCGCGGCCCAGGTCGCGAGCGAGCGCACGGATATAGGTGCCCTTGCTCACCGAGAACGCCACGGTCCACACACACGTATCACCTTCGCCGCCCACGGCGATCAGGTCGGCGGCATAGACCTCGACGGGGCGCGGAGGTAGGTCCACCGCATTGCCCTCGCGAGCAGACTTGTAGGCGCGAACGCCATTGACCGAGATAGCAGAAAACGCCGGCGGCACCTGCATCTGCGGGCCCAGCATGGCGGCCAAGCGCTCACGAGCATAGGCAGGATCGCGGAGCTCGTTGGCAACAGCCACCGTGCGGACCGCCTCGCCCTCCGCATCATCGGTATTGGTCTCGGCGCCAAACGAGATGTCGGCGACATAGCTTTTGGTATCGAGGGTTAGCATGCCCAGCAGACGAGTAGCCTGGCCCACGCCCACCACCATGACGCCGGATGCCATGGGGTCGAGCGTGCCGGCATGGCCGACGCGCCGCTCATGGAGGGCGCGTCGGCATTGCGAGACCACATCGTGGGACGTGCAGCCCACCGGCTTATCGACGGCGAGCAGCATATTCAGTTGAGAAGGCGTACGACGAGCCATGTACCATCCAAAAAGTTAAAGCTCGACGGTCACCGAAGCGGGATCCTCCCCCACCAGCTCGGCCAGCATGGGAAGTGCCACGGCGAGCGTCTCGCGAATTGTTCCGTTGTTGGAAAAGCCGGCGGCGGCATGATGCCCGCCACCGCCAAAGTTGGCAGCGATCTCGGACACATCGAGGTCACCCTTGGAGCGCAGGTTGCCGCGCACCTTGGTATCGCCGTCGATGCCCTTTAAGAACAGGCAGACCTCGACGCCCATCACCGAACGCACCACATCGACCAGACCGTCACATTCATCCGAGGTGACGCCGCAGGCCTCAAGGTCGCTCTGGTAGGCATAACTATACGCCACGCGCCCATGCGCGACCGTCTTAATGCGGCCCATGACAATGGACTTGAGGTGCAAAAACTCAACGCGCATGCTCTGGTAGACCTCGAGCGCAACGCGCGCCGGATCGGCACCGTGCGCCACCAGGCGCGAGGCCGCATGGAACGCGGCGGCATCGGCGTTTTGGTACTGAAAACGGCCGGTATCGGTAACCAAGCCACACAGCAGGCAGGTCGCAACGCCATCACGTGCGACAATGCCGCAATTGTCCAAGAAACGGTCGATGATCATGGCGCAAGCCGCGGCATCGACGCGCCTCAGACTGAGCTCGGCAAACTCCTCGCGCGCCGGATGGTGATCGAAGCACACCACATGCTTGGAGCGACGAAGCACCTCGGCAGAATTATTGAGGCGCTCGACGACCGGTACGTCCACCGAGATGAACAGGTCAGGATTACCGGCGTACGCAGATGCCGGCACCAGGCGATCGGAGCCTTCCATAAAGCGGTAGATACGCGGAACCGGGTCATCATCTGCCAGCAGCAGCGCAATGTCCTTGTTGGGGAAAAACTTCATGAGCGAAAGGCCCAGACCCAATACGGAGCCCAAGGCATCGCCATCGGGAGAAGTATGTCCCGAAATCGCAATGGAGGACGCACCCTCGATGAGCTCGAGGATGCGTCGCTGAATATCTGCAGACTCGCACGAGGCGAGGTCGGCGGAATTAGTCATCTAAAGCTGCCTCCTGGGCGGCATCCGCTATCGGATAGCCGTCCTCGTCCTTTTCGATCGCAAGCGTGGCGGGAACGTTTTCCAGCGCACGCGTGATGCGCTCGGCCTCATCGGTCGAGCGATCGATGCGAAAATCGAGCTCGGGCGTGACACGCCAATCGAGCGAGCGAGCCAACAGGCTGCGAATACGGCCCTTGGCGCTTGCGAGCGCCTCCATGACCTCGTCGTAGCGGCTCGCATCGCACGACACGTACACGCGCGCGAAGGAACGGTCCACCGCGACCTCGACCGCGGTCAAAGTAACCAGGTCGAGACGCGGATCGGAAACCTCAAAGAGCAGGATATAACCGAGCTTCTCGCGAAGCTGCTCGCCCAGACGGCGGG
Organism: Collinsella aerofaciens; assembly: GCF_025289055.1. GTDB lineage: Bacteria > Actinomycetota > Coriobacteriia > Coriobacteriales > Coriobacteriaceae > Collinsella. The sequence goes on along the minus strand of NZ_JAESIQ010000003.1, from coordinate 35,169 downwards.
TTGCCTGCGTTTGCTTCATAGCGCTACCCCCTACTCGGTACGGGCAACCTGGTCGATGCGGTAACCCTCGATCTGGTCGCCGGGCTTGATGTCCTGGAAGTTCTCCAGGCCAATGCCGCCCTCGGAACCGCTCTTGAGGCTCTTGGCCTCGTCCTTGTAGTGGCGCATCGAGGCGATCTTGCCGTTGAAGACCACGATGCCGTCGCGCACCAGGCGCACGGAATCGGTCGCGGCGATCTCGCCCTCTTCGACGCGGACACCGGCGGCGATACCGACTTTGGGCACCTTGAAGGTGTCCAGGACGGTCGCGGTACCCGTGGCGACCTCGACCTCGGTGGGCTTGAGCATGCCGATACGGGCGGCGTCGAGCTCCTCGAGGCACTTGTAGATGACGTCGTAGCAACGGATCTCGACGCCCTCGCGCTCGGCGGCGGAGCGGGCCTTACCGTCGGGACGGACGCCAAATCCGATGATGATGGCGTTGGAGGCGTCGGCCAGGACGACGTCGGTCTCGTTGATGGCGCCAACGGCGGAGTGGATCGTGTTGATGCGGACCTCGGACTGATCCATCTTGTCGAGCGAGTCCTGAAGGGCCTCGATGGAACCCTGGACGTCGGCCTTGATGATCAGGTTGAGCTCCTTGACCTCGGCGTCGGCAATGGTCTCGAAGAGGTTCTCGAGCGTGACGTGCTTGACGCGGCTCTGCTCCTCGATACGGGCCTTGAGCGAACGCTCGTCGGCAAGGGCGCGAGCCTCGCGCTCGTCCTCGAACACGCGGAACTCGTCGCCGGCGTTGGGCACGGACTGCAGGCCCAGAATCTCGACGGCGTCGGAGGGACCGGCCTCGGTGACGGCGCGGCCCTTGGGGTCGAGCATGGCGCGGACGCGGCCGTAGGTAAGGCCGGCGACCAGCGTATCGCCCACGTGCAGGGTACCGCGGGTCACGAGCACGGTAGCAACCGAGCCGCGGCCCTTGTCGAGCTTGGCCTCGAGGACGTTGCCGGAGGCAAAGGTGTCCGGGTTGGCCTTGAGCTCGAGCACGTCGGCCTGGAGCAGCACGGTCTCCAGAAGTTCGTCGATACCGATCTTCTGCTTAGCCGAGATGTTGACGAACATGTTCTGTCCGCCCCACTCCTCGGGGATGACTCCGTACTCGGTGAGCTCCTGACGCACACGGTCGGGGTTGGCGCCCGGCTTATCGATCTTGTTGACGGCGACGACGATGGGTACGCCGGCGGCCTTGGCGTGGTTGATCGACTCGACCGTCTGGGGCATGACGCCGTCGTCGGCGGCGACGATCAGGATGACGATGTCGGTCACCTTGGCGCCACGGGCACGCATGGCCGTAAAGGTAGCGTGACCCGGGGTATCGATGAAGGTGATCTTGCGGTCGTTGATCATGACCTGCGAAGCGCCAATGGCCTGCGTAATGCCGCCCGCCTCGCCGGCAGCAACGCCGGTGTGACGGATGGCATCGAGCAGCGACGTCTTGCCGTGGTCGACGTGGCCCATGACGGTGACGACCGGGGCACGCGGCTTAAGGTCGGCGGGATCGTCGTAGAACGAGAAGGTGTTCTCCTCCTCGGGGGTGATGATCTTGATCTGACGGCCCAGGTCGTCGGCAACGAGCTCGACGAGGTCGTCGGACATGGACTGCGTCATGGTGAGCGGCGTACCCAGCAGGAACAGGCGCTTGATGATGTCGTTGGCCGGAACGTCGAGCGCCTCGGCAAGCTCCTGGACGGTAACGCCCTGGGAGACCTTGATGGCGTCGAGGTCCTCGGGGTTCACGCCCTGGGCCAGCGCCTCCTCTATCTTGCGCTCCTCCTGAGCCTTGGCAGCCTCGCGCTCGCGCTTCTCCTTGCGCTTCTTGCGGCGACCGGTGGACTCACGAGAGGCCTCCTCGACGGCAGCACGAGCCTCCTCGAGCACCTTCTCGCGGCTGTACTCTTCGGCCTCGCGAGCCATGCGGCTGTAGTGGTCCTCTTCGTTGTTGTGACCGCCCTTACGCTTCTTGCCCTTGCCCTGCTTATCGGGGTTGGGGAAGTCCATGCCGGCGGCGACGTTGTTGCTGGCGTTGGTGCGATGGCTGTGCGGACGGCTCTCGGAGGCGTTACGCTCGGAGTTGTTGTCGGAAGCGTTGCGATCGTTACGACGGCCACCGCGGCGGTCGTTGTTGCCGCCACGACGGTTACCGCGCTCGGCGGCGCGCTCGGCCTTGGCCTTGTCCTCGGCGTCCTTCTTCTCCTTGAGCACGGTCTCCTGTGCGGCGATCTGGTCGAGCAGCGAACGGAAACGCGAACCGGAGTCGGAAGCGGGAACGGCGCGGCGCTGGGCCTCGCGGGCAGCCTCCTCCTTCTCGCGGGCAAGGCGCTCCTGCTCGGCCTTCTTCTTGGCCTCGGCCTCGGCGCGGGCAGCCTCCTCGGCAGCCTGGGCTGCGGCGAACTGGCGACGCTCCTCCTCGCGGGCCTTCTCGGCGGCGATGCGCTCGCGCTCGGCCTCAGCGGCGCGAGCGGCCTCCTCGGCGGCAGCTGCCTGCTCCTCGGCCTGCTTGGCGGCCTCGACTTCCTGGGCGCGGGCCTCGATCACCGAGGCGAGCTGCTTGCGGACCATAGCGACATAAGCGTCCTCCAAGGTGGAGGAAGCGGACTTAGCGGGAATCTTCATATCGGCGAGATGACCCATCAGTTCCTTGGAGGTCATGCCGAACTCTTTGGCCAGGGTGGACACACGGACTTTTGCCATATGACTTCACCTACCCTTTCTGGCACCTTGGGTGCCTAGAGACTGAACGAGCGTGGGAGACGCGCCGGGACCCGCCCGGCGCAACCGCGCGCTAGATCAGGTCCTCCGCATCATCGAAGGCGTCGGTGTCGTGGACACCGCAGAAACGGGAGCCGGGACGAGCCTGGTTGCGGCACTGGATGCCGTCCTCGGACACGTACTCGCAGCGGCGGACGTCCTCGTCCTCCTCGTCACCGATCAGGTCGGCGGCGGGCTCCTCGTGAACGGGAACGTTCTTGAGGATGTCGGCGGCAAGCGTCTCGGACTTGATGTCGATGTGCCAGCCGGTCAGGCGCGCGGCGAGGCGGGCGTTCTGGCCCTCCTTGCCGATGGCGAGGGACAACTGGTCGTCGGGCACGATGACGCCGGCGTAGGCCTTCTCCTCGTCGATGAGGACGCGGGTGACCTTAGCAGGCGACAGGGCATTGGCGACGTAGACGGCAGGATCGGCATCCCACAGGATGACGTCGACGCGCTCGCCACGGAGCTCGCCCACGACAGCGCGAACACGGCTGCCCTTGGGGCCGACGCAGGCGCCCACGGGATCCAGACGGTCGTCGAGCGAGTGGACGGCGACCTTGGAGCGCTGGCCGGGCTCGCGGGCGATCGACTTGATCTGGACGGTGCCCTCATAGATCTCGGGCACCTCCTGCTCAAACAGACGACGCATGAGCTCGGGGTGGGTACGGGAGATGACAATCGGCGGACGGCTGTGCTCGCCACGAACCGGCTGCAGGTTGGAGTTGGGGTCGCGAACGTCGATGATCACGGCCTTGATGTGCTGGTTGTGCAGGTAGCGCTCGCCCATCGGACGCTCGTTGCGCTCGTTCTCGTAACGGCGCTGGTCGAAGTGCGGCAGCTCGGCCTCGACGCCCTCGCGAATCTTGACGATCGTGAAGTCGGGCGTGGACTGCAGCACGGTACCGCTGATGAGGTCACCGATGCGGCCGGAGAACTCCTCGTAGATCTGCTCGCGGGCGGAGTTGCGCACGATGGCGTTGATCTCGGCCTTGGCGTGCTGGGCGGCGATGCGGCTCGTGTTCTTGGGGGTGACGTCGATCTCCTCAAACTCGGTGAAGTTGCCCTCCTCGTCCATGGAATCGTCGATCGGCTCCAGGCGGTAGACGTAGATCTTGCCGGTGGTGCGGTCAATGGTCACCTTGGCGCCCCACTCAAGATGCAGGATCTCGGCATAGCTCTTGGCGAGCGACTGCTCCAGGCGGTCGATCAGGTAGAGCTGGTCGATGTGCTTCTCCTGGCAAAGCTCCATCAGGGCGGACATCATGTCGGATGCTGCCATCTTACTTTCCTTCCTTCGCGGGCTTGAAGTCGTAGGTGGGCTTCAACTTGCACTTTTTAACATCAGAGAAATCGAGGGTAACGGACTCGCCGTCCTCGAGCTCGAGGGTCACGTTCGCCTCGGTGGCGGCGGCAATCTTGCCGGCGTACTTGCGACGGCCCTCGGTGGCGGTGGAGGTGAGCTCGCAGTTCTCGCCCACAAAGCGGGCAAAGTCGCACGGGCGGCGCAGCGGGCGCGCCATACCCGGGCTCGACACCTCGAGCGTATAGCTCGAAGAGATGGGGTCGAGCTCCTCAATCACATCGCCGACCCACTTGGTGTTGGCCGTGACGTCGTTGAGCGAAAGACTCTGACCCTCGGCACCCTCGATACGCACGCGCACGCAGGGGGCCTTGGTGGCACCCACGAGCTCGACGTCGACGATGTCGATATCGTGCTGGGGAGCGACGGCCTCGAGCGCGTCGATAATCGCCTGCTCGGTCTTGGTCTTGACCATTGCGGCACCTCCATCCATACAAAAAAGAAGCGGGGCCGAAACCCCACTTCTTTCAATTACAACTTCATTTGCAAGCAAACTATACCAATAGCTGCGGAAACGTGCAAGCACAGTACGAATCTGCAGGTCAGCGTGCGCACAGCTTCTCCACAAGAATAGGACAATTGACCGCAGACATCAGGGCAGGTACATGAAAAACGAGGGACGACCCAATCGGATCGCCCCTCGTCTTTTATGCGTCAGTTAAGCGCGCAATGCTTACTTGACCACCAGGTTGACCAGCTTGCCGGGCACGCAGATGGCCTTGACGACCGTCTTGCCGTCGAGCCACTTGGCGACGGCGGTCTCGGCGGCAGCCTGCATTTCCTCGTTGGAGGCATCGCGGGCCACGTCGATGCGGCCACGGACCTTGCCGAGTACCTGGACGACGATCTGCACCGTGTCCTCGATGGACTCGGCCAGGTCGAACTCGGGCCAGGCGGCGGTGTAAGCGTTGCCCTCGCAGCCGAGCGCCTCGTGCCACAGCTCGTCGGCCCAGAACGGGCAGATGGGCGCCAGGACGCTCACGATGTCCTTGGCCACGCCGTAGCACAGGGCCTTGTCGCGGTCAGCACCCTCGGTGGCGTTGAGGTAGGCGCTCGCCGCGTTGACGAGCTCCATGACGGCCGAGATCGCGGTGTTGAACTGGCCGCGATCGAAGTCCTCGGTGCACTTGGCGATGGTGCGGTGACGCTCACGGTAGAGCTTCATCGCGGTCTCGCCGAGCACGGACTTGTCGAAGGCCACGTTGGCGTCACCCGACTGGACGAGCTGCCACACGATACGCCAGGCGCGCTTGATAAAGCGGTTGGCGCCCTCGACGGCCTTGGGATCCCAGTCGAAGTCCTTCTCGGGCGGGGCGATAAACAGGATCGCCAGACGCATGGTGTCGGCGCCGTAGGGCTCGATAACCGAGCTCGGGGGCACGACGTTGCCTTTGGACTTGGACATGGTGTCGCCGTTCTCGTCCTTGACCATGCCCTGGCACAGCAGGTTGGTGAAGGGCTCGTCAACACTCAGCAGACCCAGGTCGCGCAGCGCCTTGGTAAAGAAGCGGCTGTAGAGCAGGTGCAGAATGGCGTGCTCGATGCCACCGATGTAGTTATCGACGGGCATCCAACGGTCGGCTGCCTCGCGGGAGAAGGGCAGCTCGGTGTTGTGCGGGTCGGTATAGCGCAGGTAATACCAGCTGGAGCAGGTGAACGTGTCCATGGTATCGGTCTCGCGCTTAGCCGGGCGGCCGCAGACCGGGCAGGTGGTCTCGTAGAAGTCCTTGCACTCGGCGAGGGTCTCGCCGGCGCCCAGGTCCAGGTTCTCGGGCAGCGTCACCGGCAGCTGATCCTCAGGCACGGGCACGATGCCGCAGTGCTCGCAGTGGATGGCCGGGATGGGGTTGCCCCAATAGCGTTGACGGCTGATGAGCCAGTCGCGCAGGCGGAACTCGACCTTGCGACGGCCGCAGCCCATGGCCTCGAGGTCGGCCACGATGGCAGCCTCGCCCTCGGAGTGCTTACCGCCGCGCATGCCGGTGTACTTGCCGGACTGGACAAGCGTGCCCTCGGCAGCGTGGGCGCAATCCCAGTCGACGGTCTCGGCATGGAAGGTATCGATGGTCTCGCCGGTGGCCTCGACGGCAGCGCGATCGTCATCGTCCAGGATGATCGGCACGATCGGCAGGTCGTACTTGCGGGCAAACTCAAAGTCGCGCTGGTCACCACAGGGAACGGCCATGACGGCGCCGGTTCCATAGTCGGCAACGACATAATCGGCAACCCACACGGGGACCTTCTCGCCGTTGACGGGGTTTACCACGTAGCGGCCGGTAAAGGCACCGTGCTTCTCGAGGGTGCCCTGGGCACGCTCGACGGCAGAGATATGCTTGGAGTCCTCGACGATCTTGGTGACGGCCTCCTCATACTCCGTGCCCTCGACGAGCTCGTGCAGACGAGCGTACTCGGGAGCCAGGACAAAAAAGGAGACGCCAAAGAGGGTGTCGGCACGCGTGGTAAAGACGGTGATCTTGCCCTCGTCGCCCTCAATGGGCTCGCCATCCTGGTCGCACAGGGTAAAGTCGACCTCGGCACCCTCGGAGCGACCGATCCAGTTGGCCTGCATCTGCTTGACGCGCTCGGGCCAGCCGGGGAGCTTCTCCAGGTCGTCGAGCAGCTCCTGGGAGTACTCGGTGATCTTGAAGTACCACTGCTCAAGGTCGCGCTTCTCGGGCTCGGTGCCGCAGCGCCAGCACTTGCCCTCGGTGACCTGCTCGTTGGCCAGAACGGTCTTGCAGTTAGGACACCAGTTGACCGGGTTCTTTTTGCGGTAGACCAGGCCCTTTTCCCACAGCTTCTCAAAGATCCACTGACCCCAGCGGTAGTAGTCGGGGCTGCAGGTCTTGACCATGCGATCCAGATCGTAGGAGAAGCCCATGCGCTTCATCGTGGCGAGCGCCTGGTCCATATTCTTATACGTCCAGGCGGCAGCCTGCGTATTGTGCTTGATGGCGGCGTTCTCGGCAGGCAGGCCAAAGGCGTCAAAGCCGATGGGATGCAGCACGTCAAAGCCGCGCATGCGGGCCTGACGGGCCATGGCATCGCCGATGGTATAGTTGCGCGCGTGGCCCATGTGCAGGTCGCCCGACGGATACGGGAACATCTCGAGCACATACTTTTTAGGCTTGCTGTCGTCGGTGTCGACGGCAAAGAGGTTGGAGTCCTCCCAGGCCTTCATCCACCTGGACTCAATGGCCTGCGCGTCGTAGACAGGGATCTCGTCCTTATGATCTGTGCAATCGCACATATCAGCTCCTTTGTTAGCTGGGTTGGGGCGGGGCGTTCTTACCTTTACTCGCTGCTGCGGACAGTCCTGCTCGCACGAAGAGCACATTAAGTGCTCTTCGGCTCGTGCGGAACTTGCAGCGAGCAAAGGTAAGAACGCCCCGCCACATCGTTAACTCGCATGATGATAGCAAATACAACAAGCGAGATGCCTGCGACTTGCAGGCATCTCGCTTTATCTAAATAACGTGGTTGTGAATCAACCGCTAATTGTTACCCGCCCAAGCATGGTCGGGTTTTCCAAGTGCCGCAGATTGCCGTGAAAGAGGAGCGACGCGTACTTTGGTACGCGAGCGACGGTTTGAACGGCAAGGTGCGGTGCTTGGGAAAGCCGCTTAGCGGTAGCTGACGCTTTGCTGGGAGTCCTTGACGACAACGTCGTGAGCGCCGCCTTCGACGATGGAGGTGGAGCTTACCAGGGTCAGGCGTGCCTTTTCCTGGAGCTCGGGGATCGAGAGGGCGCCGCAGTTGCACATCGTGGACTTGACCTTGTAGAGCGTACCGCCCACGCCGTCCTTGAGGGAACCGGCGTAGGGAACGTAGGAGTCGACGCCCTCGACGAAGCTGAGCTTCGCGGCGCCGCCCAAGTCGTAGCGCTGCCAGTTGCGAGCACGCGCAGAACCCTCGCCCCAGTACTCCTTCATGTACTGGCCGTTGACGTTGACGCGCTCGGTCGGGCTCTCGTCGAAGCGGGCGAAGTAGCGACCCAGCATCATAAAGTCGGCACCCATGGCAAGGGCAAGCGTCATGTGGTAGTCGTAGACAATGCCACCATCGGAGCAAACGGGCACGTAGACACCGGTCTCCTCGTAGTACTCGTCACGGGCGCGGCAGACGTCGATCAGCGCGGTGGCCTGGCCACGGCCGATACCCTTGGTCTCGCGGGTGATGCAGATGGAACCGCCGCCGATACCGACCTTGATGAAGTCGGCACCGCAGTCGGCCAGAAAGCGGAAGCCCTCGGCGTCGACGACGTTACCGGCACCAACCTTGACGTCCTCGCCATAGTTGGCGCGGATCCACTCGATGGTGCGCTTCTGCCACTCGCTGAAGCCCTCGGAAGAGTCGATGCACAGGACATCGGCACCAGCCTCGATGAGCAGCGGCACGCGCTCGGCATAGTCGCGGGTGTTGATACCGGCGCCGACCATGTAGCGCTTGTCGTTATCGAGCAGCTCGTTGGGGTTAGTCTTGTGGCTGTCGTAGTCCTTGCGGAACACAATGCCCATGAGGTGATCGTTATCGTCGACGATGGGCAGGGCGTTGAGCTTGTTGTCCCAGATGACGTCGTTGGCAACCTTGAGGCTGATGTTCTTGTCGCCCACGATGAGCTGCTCACGCGGGGTCATGAACTCGGAGACCTTCGTCTGGTGGTCATCGCGACTGGGGCGATAGTCACGGCTGGTGACGATGCCCAGGAGCTTACCCTTGGGAGTGCCGTCATCAGTAACCGGCATGGTGGAGTGACCGGTCTTCTCCTTGAGCTCGATGACCTGCTCCATGGTCATGTCGGGGGTCAGCGTGGAATCGGACTGAACGAAACCGGCCTTGTGATCCTTGACGGCCTTGACCATGGCGGCCTCGGACTCGGCGCTCTGGGAACCGTAAATGAAGGACAGGCCACCCTCGGTAGCGAGCGCGACACCCATGTCGACGCCCGAGACGGACTGCATGATGGCGGAAACCATGGGGATGTTCAGGGTGATTGCCGGCTTCTCACCGCGCTTAAAGCGGGTCAGCGGCGTCTTAAGAGAGACGTTGTTGGGGATGCACTGCGAGGACGAGTAACCAGGGACCAGCAGATACTCCGAAAACGTGTGGGACTCACCGGGAAAGAACGTAGCCATGTTTCTCCTTTTTCCATGCGACCGGTCGGCTGCAGGCCTCGTAGGACCCAGCCCAACCTTGGGCGCCCAATACTGGGGAAGTATCTTAACGCACTTTGACTGCTACAATGCATGATTTAAGAAGAGCACACGAGGGTTTGACGCAGGCTTTGCGTTTGCCCAGCAAACACTTTAGCGGGGAGACGTGGAGCACATGGAGTACAAGACGACGGCAAAGTTGGTCATTCAAGCGTGCGACAAGGATTTGCCGGGCGTGTTCGGCCACGGCTGCGTCTTGCTGCTGCAGGGCATTGCCCGCGAGCACTCGCTCAACCGCGCCGCCAAGAGCATGGGCATGGCCTATTCCAAGGCATGGCGCATTGTGAACGAGGCTGAAGGTCAGCTGGGCTGCAAGCTCATCGAGCGCGACGGCGCCCGCGGATCCACCCTCACCCCCGCCGGCGAGCGAGCCATAGCGGTCTACGAGGAGCTGCAGGCCGACATCAACAAGGTCATTGCCACCAAAGCCGACGCCCTCATCGCAAGTATCAAAGAGTAGCCAATTTGGGACGGGGCTTTTTAGCCACACAACCCCTTCTCATAAGTTGCGGTGAAATAGGGACTGTTTATGCGGTTAAAGCCGAAAATCATTCCCTATTTCACCGCAACTTATGTAGTCGAGGATGATTTAGCTAGTTGCGGAGGGCATTATCTAGGGTGGCGGCCACGATCAAGGGGTCGTCGCTGCCGGCGAAGAGGCGGATGGTGCTCCCCTGCTTGCCGCGCGGGGCCGAGAGGCGCGTCGTTGCGCCGCCGGCGGGCGATGTACGAAACTCCCCCGGCAAAGCATCGAAGAAATCACCCGCACTGCGCTCGATAAGGTCAAACTCAACTGCCGGGCCAAAGCCGTGCTCGAGGATTCCTGTCGCAACCGCATGGTCGGGATGCGAGCTCAGTCCGGGATAGCGCACGTTGCACACCATCTCGTTAGCGGCCAGATACTCGGCCAGCGCACGGGCGCGGTCGAAATGCGCCTGCATACGGACGTCGAGCGAGTCCAGTCCCCGCTCCAGCACACCGGCCTCGTCAGCAGTCAATTCAAACTTGGCCAAGCCACAGCCCTCAAGCAGGGCATGCGCGCACTCGGCCGCGGCATCCACACGATGGCGCTTGAGCTGCGAGCGCGCGACCGATACGGCAACCAACTTGCGCGGAGCATCACCGGCGCATACGCGATCGAGCGCCTCGAGCGACAGCGCAGAACCCAGCCGCAGCGAATCGCAGCCAAAAGCTGACGCCACGGTGTTGTCCACAACCAGCAGCGCATGGGCCTCACGCGCCGCCCGACCCAGCGCACAAAGATCAGGCACACGCAGACCAAACCCGCCGATGGAGTTGACGAGCCACCACAGGTGCGGACCCTCAGCGTCAAACGAGCCGGCAAAGCCACCGGACGCCGCAGCAAACGCCTCGACAGACGGCTCCCCCACCATCACAACATCGCAGCCGTCAAATCCGCTCGCAAACGCATCGGCAAAGTCGTCCGCAAAGACCACCAGGCGGTCACCGGGACGCACAATCCCCAGCTGCGACAGCGCTGCTGGCACATGCGAGGCCACAAGCAACCGCGCCTCACGCGCGCCAGTCCTTGCAGCCCAGGCCTCTTCTAGCTGCTGTACGCCCATACGGCAACCTCCCTTCATTAACAAAAACCCACGATGCGGATGTTTCCCGCATCGTGGGTAACGGCTGCAGTATAGCGCCGATATGCGACGAATCGCCTAGATGATGAGCGTATGATAGGTCACGCTCGCACCCGGGGCGTCAACGGTCACGCCATAGGCCTCGGGATAGATGCGCGTCGAGAACACGAGTGCGCCATCGTTCACAAACACCTCGACCGACGAGATATCGCCGACAATGCGCACGTTACGAACCTCGTCGACGGGCTCCCAACGCACGGTGCGACCGCAGCCGGCAGAAGCGCGACCCTCATCGGTAAATCGCATCTCAAAGCGCGCGGACAGCTCGCCCTCGGCGGGCACAAACGCCAGCTTCAGCTCGCCATCAACGGTCGCGGTAAACGCGCCGTCTACACCGTCAACAACAACGTCAAAGCAGGTATCGCCGGCAACCTCCAACGAGCCCTCCCCCACACGCACCGAGGCATAATGGCGCTCGATCTCGCGCGCCGGCTGCTGCAGCACCACGCCGCCGTCACCGGCTGTAAGCTCGCGCGGCACCGTCATGCAGTGCTGCCAGCCGCACACCACAGTGGGGTCGTTGCCATAGGTCGGCTCATCGGGCATGCCCATCCAGCCGATCAGAATGTGGCGACCATCCTCGGACGTAAACTCCTGCGGAGCATAGAAGTCAAAACCAGCATCCCATAGGCGGAACTCGCCCAGCTCATAAGCGTCATTATCACCGGTAATGTCGCCCGTTACAGGCATGTAGCCAGCAGCGTATACGTTGCCGCGGTCCCAACGACCGCCCTCGAGCCCCTGGGGAGAGAAGGACAGAAACCTTGCCGGTACACCGCCATCCGCCTCGAGCTCAAGGTATCCCGGGCACTCCCACATAAAGCCAAAACGCTCGGGCGTAGACACGCGGCTCTCGAGCTCCCAACTCAGCATATCGGCCGAGCCGTACACCAGGATCTCGCCCGCATCGCGCCCGGCACCCTCGCCGTGCATGTCACAAAAACGGCTCTCGACATGAGGACCGTCAACGCGACGACGCGCGCCCAGCACCATGTGGTAACGCCCGTCATCATCGCGCCACACCTTGGGGTCACGCACGTGGCAGGTCAAATCCTCGGGATAATCATCGGACGCCAGCACCACGCGCTTTTGGCTGAACTCCCGACCGGCAAGGCCATCAACGCTCTCGACATAAACAGTATCGGCGCGGCGGCCGGTATTGACGTAGTCGTACGTGCCGTCTGCATCGGAGAGTTTAACGTTGCCTGTGTACAGTACGCGAATGCGGCCGTCCTCGGCAAGCGCGGAGCCCGAATACACGCCATGACAATCGAACGGCTCGTCGGGCAGCAGCGGGGCGCCAACATAATCCCAGTTCATAAGGTCGCGGCTTGTGGCATGGCCCCACATCTTTACGCCACCGTTCACATCAAACGGAGCATACTGGAAGTACGCGTGAAACACGCCACCCACCTGGCAGAGACCGTTGGGGTCGTTGAGCCAACCCGCCGGCGGCATAATATGGAAGTGCTGGCCATACGCGCCATGACCGCACTCAGAGGCGGCAGCGTCAACAGCGGCAACCAGCTTTGCAAGGTCGCGACCAAGTGCATTAGACATATCAAAGTCCTAACGGATCCAAAGTAACAAGGCACCAGAGATCGGCACCAGATACGGGAAACGCCCGCGAGCATACAACCCGCGGGCATCCCTCAATCAAAAGCTCTTAGGCCTGCTCGGAAGCCTTGGGCTCGTCCTTGTACAGGACAAACGAGATGGCAAAGGACACGACCGCGGCAACCGCGAACATGATTGCGTACTGCACGGGCTGGGCCAGGCACAGCAGGATACCGAAGATGCCGGTAACGCCCGTGCCGGAGGCGGCAAGCGAGGTGAGCGCGCAGACCAGGGCACCGCAACCGCCGCCGATGCAGCCGGCGATGAAGGGCTTAAAGAAGCGAAGGTTCACGCCGAAGATGGCAGGCTCGGTAATGCCCATGAAGGCGGAGAGAGCCGAAGGAAGTGCCAGGCCCTTGATCTTGGCATCGCGGGTCTTAAAGGCAACGGCGAGCGCGGCGCCACCCTGAGCGATGTTAGCAGCGCTGGCGATGGGCAGCCAGTAGGTCACGCCGTACTGGGCGAGCTGGCCCAGGTCGATGGCGGTGTACATCTGGTGGATACCGGTAACGACCGTGGGGGCATAGAACAGGCCAACGATAAAGGAACCGATTCCGAAGGGCAGGGTCAGCAGGGCCTGGATCAGACCGAGGATGGCATTCTCGGCCCACACGAAGATGGGGCCGACGGCAACGAGCGTCACGAGTACGGTCACGAACACCGAGACGAGCGGGGTCACAAAGAGGTCGAACATCTCGGGAACGATCTTGTGCAGGCGCTTCTCGAGGAAGGCCAGAATGGCACAGGCGATAACGATGGGGATCACATGGCCCTGATAGCCGACCCACTCAAAGCTGTACACACCGGGAATGACGGTAACCATGGTCTGCACGCCCTCGGAGGCAACCGTGTAGGCGCTCTGCAGCGAGGAGTTAATGAACGCACCGCCGACGACGGCACCCAGATACGGGTTGGCGCCAAAGGCCTTGGCGGCGGAGTAGCCGATCAGGATCTGCAGAATGCCAAAGGACGTGCCCGAGACCAGGTCGGCAATCTTGTAAATAAAGTTATTAGTGTCGAGCGCGATAAAGCCGTTGGAGGCCATAAAGTTGAGGGCGCTCATAATGCCCAGCAGCAGACCCGAAGCCACGATAGCGGGGATGATGGGGACAAAGACGTCGCCGAGCACCTTAATGGCACGCATAAAGATGTTCTGCTGCTGTGCCGCGGCCTCCTTGACCTCGGCCTTGGTGGCAGCCTCGACGCCGCTGAGCGCAATGAACTCTTCGTAGACCTTGTTGACGGTGCCGGTGCCAAAAATAATCTGGAGCTGGCCCTGGGCCTCAAAGACGCCCTTGGCGCCGTCGATATTCTCGAGGGCCTCCTTGTCGACCTTCGCGTTGTCGGCAATCACCAGACGCAGACGCGTGGCGCAGTGTGCGGCCGAAACAACGTTGTCGGCGCCACCGATGTTGTCGAGCACCTCTTGGGCTGATTTGCGGTAGTCCATGACTTCCCTTTCCTCCAACGGGAGCATCTGCACCCGGCCATCTTTGACACTTACACTGTAATCGTTTTCAGTTTCATATGTCTGTAATCGTTTTCATAGTAGGGTGAACGGTAGGAAAAAGCCGGCGAATGGTAGTTTTGGGACAAAAAACGGGGGACTCAAAGGCAGGCAGACGCGTCCAAGGCCTAGACATTCATGAGCTGATGGCCGAGCTTGAGCGACTTTAGACCGCGCTCCCCCTCTACGCCATCGAGCGTGTCGAGCAGCATGCTGGTGGCCTCGACGCCACTGGTCAGGTAGCCGTAATGCACAGTGGGAATGCCGCCCGTCAGCGCGCGCAAAAACGCGTTGTCGCCAAAACCGCTCACGCGACGCACGCCCTCGCCCACGCCGCGCAGCTCGTCAAAAGCGCGCAGGGCGCCGGCCGCCATAGTGTCGGTCGCGCACGCGATAAACGAAACATCGGAATCGACGGAGAGAAGTTCGCGCGCAGCGCGATAGCCCGAGTCGAGCGTAAAGGACCCCTGGCGAATCAGGCTCGGATCAAGCACAACGTCCACGGCGCCCAAGCCGGCCTCAAAACCGCGACGGCGGTCATAACCGGCCGCGCGGTCCTCTTCGGTAACTCCGATGTAAGCGATCTTGCCATCCACCCGACCCGCAAGCGCACGGCCGAGCTCAAAGGCAGCCTCGTAATCGTCGTGATAGACACACGCCGCGCCCTCAACATTCTGGCCGATCAGTACGATGGGCACGCGGCACGACTCAATCGCCCGGCGATGCTCGTCGGTGATCATAGTTGCCACCAGCACGATGCCATCAACCGGGTGGTTTTGGAATAAATCGAGGTATTCGAGCTCGCGATCGGCCTCGTTGTCGGTATTGGCAAGCAGCATCTGGTAGCCACGGCGACCGAGCACCTGGCCAATGCCGGCGGTAATGCGGCTCACGGATTCCGAGTTGATCTTAGGCACGATGACGCCGATGAGCTTGGTGGAACCGGTGCGCAGCGCGCGAGCCTGGCTGGATCGCACGTATCCGGTCAGCTCGATTGCCTGCTTAATGCGCTCGGCCTTGTCCGCCGAGATATATCCACCGTTGAGGTAGCGCGAGACGGCGGCGCTCGAAACGCCGGCCAGCTCGGCCACATCTTTCATCTTAACCACGAGCACCCCTGTCATTGAAATCGCTTTCACCATAATACCTGTGCGAAGCTACATGCGTGTCGCAAGACAGGACGTCACGGTCAATTTAGCTGTCGTAGCACGGGCATCGCAGGGCTTCAGCTTGAAACGTCGAAATATAAGTTCCGAATCAGTCAAACTACCGATTCGGCACCTCGTTACATTTGCAAGCGGTGGCATGCAAAATCCAAATCGAGAACAGCTTACTCACTTTGGAAAGACGCATCGCTGTCCGCTGCCAATTCCGAAGGAA
The DNA here is from genome assembly GCF_025289055.1 of Collinsella aerofaciens. GTDB lineage: Bacteria > Actinomycetota > Coriobacteriia > Coriobacteriales > Coriobacteriaceae > Collinsella. The sequence continues at coordinate 19,623 of NZ_JAESIQ010000003.1, read as the reverse complement.
GAATTGCCGGCAGCGTCAAAGCCCCCATGGGCGAAAGTCCAGTAACGACCATCAGATAGCTCTTAGCGTGACCATACGCCATGGAAATCGCATTAGAGAGAAGATAACGGCGCGCTTCATCGTCTGAAATGTCGAACGGCAATTTTGTAGACACCGAAATAGCGACCGACACATCAGCGCGCATTTTTTCCTTTGCATCGTCTCTATCAATCAGACTGCCACACACATACAGCTTTAAGTCTGCACGCTCGCCCGCCTTGTTCCTCAATAGATGGACGTCCTGATAGCTAACGTCAACTTTTAAATCCATATTCTGGGAGGGCTCATTCTCAATATGAAAAGTTGAGTCGACAATAAACAAATGAACAACCTGAATAGGCGCAATGAAATCCTTGCTCATGCAGCCAAACCTCCCGGAATCATCTCAAAGTTCAATCGTTTAGCTGAGCAGTCGCTATTAAATGAAGACCATTGTTCTCGGACAGAATTATTAGACGAAGAAAACGGCGCCTCATTCGAATAGCTGGAAATGACCTGAGGAATGATTTTGATACCCAACGCAAGTTCAAACTTTGCGATTGTTTTCAGCGTCATGTTGGGCTGAGAATTCAACAATTTCGAAAGCGACTGAAGACTCACGCCCATACGCTTTGCCAGCTCGCTTTTACTCAAGCCCGAGCGCTGCATCTCGCGATGAACAATAAACTCAATATCTAGTGCGTGCTCATAGGCACGGGTTTCGCTCGTTTCCGTTTCCGCGTAAAAGTCTGATAAATCGACCTTAACCATTACAAGTCTCCATTTCGTAAGCGGGCAAAAAAGCCGACGCTATGACTCCAAAAGCTGCTTTGCTATCGGGGCCAACTGTTTTGCGCGTTTAATTTCTTTGGAAATATTTCCCGAGCCTTGATGGCCCTTAAACCAAAAAAGCAAAACAATCTTGTCCACGCCTTGGCAAATCGCGTAGACCATTTCTCGATTAACCCCATCAAAACCCTTGAGTTCGTATAGCCCAATCTTAGGCTCGATACATCGAAGCTTTGACGTTCCAGTGACATCCTTTAGCCCGTAATCATAGATTTTTGAAATCTGATTGATCATTTTACGGGCGGTAAACTTCGTTTTAGGATCAGACATCATCTTCTGAAACTGAGAGTTCTCAGGGGAGGTGGTTAGTTCCCAAAAAAGTCGTCCCTCGGGATCAGCATATTCGACAAGCTCATAGTCACTAGCCAAAGGCCACCCCCTCCGCTTCAGATGAAACCATATATGATTAACTTATAAGTTAAGTTTAATCAAATTCAAATACAGGGCAAGCCCCAAGCCGAGTTCAAGTAATCTGCATTATTAACTCAGAGAAATGTGGGAAAGAAGCGGCAGAAACTACATTGGCAAATAAGGCCCCCCGCGAAGTGCCCGAACTATTATGGGGACCAACAACATACCTAGGAAGACGAAAGCAAGGCACGCAACCGCCCAGTCACCGTGGCCGGTCTTAGGGAGCGCGGCGGCTTGCGTTGTTGCGGGCTTGGTCTTTTTGGTGGTCTTGGTCGCAGGCGTCTTGATGGACGCGGGCGCGGGCTTGGCGTCCGACTTGGGCGACGAATCAGGCGTGAGGGGCGGGTTTTCGCTGGGCTTGGTCTCATCACCGGGCTTTTCTTCGCTACCGGGCTTTGTATCCCCCGTGGGATTGCCACCGGTGGGCTCATCGATACCGGGCTGGGTCTTCCCCGCCGGCGGCTGGGCGCCTGTGGGTTCAATTACCACATGCTAAGCAACGGCCCCGCTGGCATCCATAACACAGGCGGTACCAAAGGCCCCGCCCATCGGCGTCACAAACTGCGCCGACGTAAGTGAGCCATTCTCGCAGGCAGCATCGGCTATGGCGCCGGTCGCGTCCACCCAGGAGGCGTCCACGGCAAACTGGCCATCGGAGGCGTACAGGCCAAAGAAGCAGCAGTCCTCACCCGATCCGCTACTAGCAGCAGCAACGTGCGAGCCCGTAGGTTGACTGCGTCAATACCGCTAGATTCGGCCTAGTATCCTATCGGGTCCCAAAAGGTCAATCCAGTTAAAGACGGCAGGCAGCCCGAAACAACATCTTTCATTAATCTCCAGTCCTATCAAGCCCGATCGAACTTGACCGTCAAACCAGATACGGCCCAATCACATCGAATACCTCGCCCACCTTGGTTGCAGGGTTTTGCGCGGATGGTTTACCGTTACCCAGCCCCCTATGGTATGTGACGAGGCGTCCAGCACGCTGCAACGCCTCGCCTCGTTTGCCGTCCACCACCTCGAACAGCCCTGCCAAATTCTTGCGGTACTCAATGCCCAGGTCTTTAGACATGGCTTGAGCGAGGCCACGCTGGCACTCTGCGGCCGACATGGGAGCAGTCGTATATCGAAGGTGCAGAAGGGGCCACAGCTCAAAGCAGGGGTTCGACCACAGCGCATGAAACGTCCTCAATCCATCGGTGAGCTCGGCGCATTTGCTCTCCATCGCATTGAAATCGGATGCAGGGAAATCATCCTTATCAAATACAAGCCACACATGGTCAAACGTCTCAGGAGCATAGCGACAGTGTTCGACAGCGAAGTCAAGTAGGTCGAGCGTATGTTTGCCAGTCCCCTTAACGACTACGGCAACCTTCCGCTCGTTTGCTGCGCCCAACGCGGCGCGCACGCCCTCGAAGTAGCGAGGCTCAGTCTCCTTGCCCTCGGTCACCACGAGATGGCGCGTCATCTGTACCATGCGAGAGCGTCCCTCGCGCTTGCCGCTGCGCCAGTCCCTCGACTTTTTCGCGGCCATACTAATCCCACTCCTCAATGCGTGTGAGATACGGGTCAGCACCATAGCGGCCAGACAGGTACTGCTTGTCGAATGCCGCGTTCTTGCTGACCAAGTTACCATTTGACTCGTGGATGTCGGCGAGCGACCATAGCTGGCTCGCCTCCCCCTCGCCGCGTGCGGCAAACCATATCTCGTCGCGGCGAAAAACATCGTTTCGCATAGTGGACACGTCCTGAGACGAGAAGATAAGCTGCGCGCCGCTCTTGTTGACTTCGGGATCTTTGAACAGCAGAATCACGTAGCGCAGGAGCTTCGGATGCAACTTGGCGTCGAGCTCGTCGACAACGACGGTACCGCCGCGTTCGAGCGCCGCCAGCAGAAACGACGCCAACCCCATGAGCTTCTGAGTACCGGCCGACTCCTCGGACAGGCGCAGCTCATAGCCCTTGCCGTCCACCTCATGCTTTACGAAGACGCGCTGGCCGCGCCATTCCGGAGCTTTCTCAACCCTAAAGCCATCGATACGTACGTCAACGGCACGCAGAAAACGCGTGATCTCGAGTGAGTCATCCTCATCGAGCAACTGTTCGAGCATCTGCTCCAGATAGGAGCTGTTGTAGTTCAGGAACACCCCATCAAGAAACCAACTGGCGGCCTCCTTGATCACCGGCGCGTCAAAGTTGATGCAGAGAAACGACAGGTATGGCAGGCTCGGGTTGAATCTCGCAGCCGTCACGAGCTTACGCAACGTGGGACCAAGCTCAACCCCTGTCCCCTCGCGCTCGAACAGCATCGCCGTGCGTGACGCCCCCAATTTGCGCCGCCACAATCCTTCGGACACGATCTCGTCCGCATGCACGGACAGGGCATAGCGGTACTCATGCTCACCCGCGCGATAGTAGAGCTCGAACTCGGTGGGCTTAGCAGCCGACACGTCATCGAACTCGAACGCAGAGCAACGGGGTATCGAAGATCGGTTACCTTCTGGCGCATCAGTGCTGGCAGACAACAATCTGATCGGCCTTGCCACCGCCGAACGAATATAGTCAAGAGCCTCGAGCAGGTTAGACTTGCCGCCAGCGTTAGGCCCGTAAACCGCAGCTACCGGAAGGAAACTCTGCCCGTCAGGGCACTCTATGAGTGAGCGCTCGAACTCCCTCATCGATGTTGCCTGCATGGAAAGCACAGTTTCGTCGCGATAGGATCTATAGTTCCTGAAGGTAAACTGGCAAAGCATCGTCCTCAAAATTCCTTTCATTGTTTTGAAAAGATATTTCAGAGTTTTTATTTGATTATAGACCTTAAATAGCATCAATCAAGAGTTTACCGCACTTAGAATAGAGGAATACAGGTAATCCGAAGGCATCGAACAGTCTTGATATCAGTTAAATTACTTCCGCTCTTTAGCCTTTGTGATCATCCCATCAATACGCTCAATAGTCTCAATTAGGTGCGTCAAAATCTGCCTGAGTTCATCCTCGGGCAGAGAACAGATGTGATCACAAAAGGCCTGCTTTTGAAATTCGGAGATCACCTTTTTATCGCCATAATCTCCAAAGGTTTGCTTTTCCAGATAGAAAGCTGACGTATCAAAACCATCTTCCAGCACCAGGGCATTTTCAATACCCTTCAAGAAGTGCTTTCTGGATTTGTAAGTTTTCATTTTCGTTCGCAACACATTGTTGCTTAAACACTCATTAATCTTTTGATCGCAATCGAACAGGAAAGCAGTGAAGACCGAAGGAGGATTTGCATCCAAATAAGCGGCTGCTTTATTAAGCGATGGTGCGCCAGTGAATTCACATGATCCATCAGAGCTCTTCTTTCCTATCCATTTAAATCGCAAGTGGTTATTAATATGGGCAAAAGAAAGTGCTTTATTGAAATACTGCTCATCGGTAGGCCCCTCTAGATAAACAGTGGGGGCTTCGTTCACAAACCACGAAACCGAAAAAGCATCCTTCACCGCTTGAACCGTACCAGGACCGTAAAACTCTGGATTAGCCTGTGCGACCACATCGCCAGATTCATTCCTGGCCAATACAATTACTTTGTCGTTGTATCTTTTTTCATCATGAATAATAAAGGGCGAGTGGGTTACACAGAAAATTTGAGAAGTTTGGTTCCCGTCTTCGTCCTGAAACAACGATTTATAAAAGTGAAGAATCTTCTCCTGCCATGAAGGATGAAGGCTAATTTCAGGCTCGTCAATAAATACAAACGAACCTCTGAGCGCATGCGAGTCCTTCAGCATAAAGCACCCACGATAGACAATCTGCTTTTCACCAGAACTCAGTTGATCAACACGGACGTCATGGCCATTCTTTTTAAAGAGAATTTCTTTATGGCCGTTGCGATTATCAACACGGTCGTAATTCAAGTCGTCAAACATCAGATCAAAAGCTTTGGTGAACCTAGGCATCCTTTGAGGGACTTGAAGTCGCGAGAGCCCAGTTTCCATATTGTTCCTAGCAACCCTAGCGACATCAGCATCATCAAGAGCCTGAATATCAATAATCAGTTGATTAATTTCAGTGGGCAGATCACTTGACGAGCGAATACTCTCAACAGATTCATCAATATTTCGACTTGTTACACTAGTTATTTGATTAGACTTAAAATTAATATCGACATCAGAAAAGATAGCGGAAGTGGGGAAAATCTCGGCAAATTCATCCGAACCCACCCAATTATCGAGGCCTAAGCCATCTTTGACATAGAGATAGTCGTGCCCCTTAATATCCTTGGCATAAAACTCGTATGTTCGTATTTTGGAGTCAAAGTCTACTTCGATCGAATCAACATAACATGGCATGTCGTGATACTTATGAGCCATGATTTGATAGAGCAGCTCGACTAAGCTGCTTTTACCAATGCCGTTATTTCCAGCGATGATGACAGTATCAACGGCTTTATTTGAGGAGTCGGTAAAGTCCAACTCCAGATTACCCAATACCGGATGATTCGATAACTTCAACTTTCGAACTCGGATCATGAGAACCCCACTTCAAACTGCTTTTATAGCAGTTTACTAAACCCACGGTGCCAAATGATCGGCAATGCCGCGCAACCGTTTCGCAATATTCAACAGTGGCTAATTAAACAAACACCGCATCCCACCAAAACGCTAGTGCCCAAGCCGTTCTAGTCAAAGAGCAGCTTGGGCACACTCCATGAGACCACAGTGAGAGCTGCAACCGGACCTCGCGCCAATAGCAAACACGCTCCATACCGTCACAAATCACCCCTCCCCATCCATGACCGTCCAGTTTACAGCCTCAATGCCCGGAAGAGACGTTAGGCAAGAGGGACAGGCAACCTGATAGTTCCCGTAATTTGTCCTGCGCTGCATAGAAGCGGAGACATATACCGCTTTGCGGGCGCGTGACGCCGACGTACAGCGTGCCCATTTTCTCAATAAGCCCGTCTGGCTTTTTCTTCGCATCCACGATCCGGCATCCACGCGCAGAACGCGAGCACATACCAGCACTTTCACACCGAGAGCAAATCACTCCAGGCCAATCGAAACGCGTAACGCCCGGAATGAAAACAGTGTCCCACACGAACCCCTTAGCGGGGTGTACGGTCATCATCGGGATATCCGCATCAAGGTAATCGGAGAAACGCCGCAGGGAGCCCTCGGAAAAGATGCTCACGATATAGTCGAAGCGCTCCGACGGATCCAGCGCGAAGCAGTCATTTTTAAGGTGTTTCCGCAGCGCTCCAAGAAACATGGCATAGGACCGCCCATACTCGAATCTCCTGGAGCCATGTGTCGGTAAAGTCACATGCAAGAAGAAAATAACTCGCTTTTATGCCAGTTATCAATTCTGATGAAAGGGTGACTGAGCATTTCTTACATCAGAATCACGTAATTGGATGCCAGCGCATCAAAGCTCTTCAGGTGGCATTAGATAACTTAAGCCGCAGTGCATCGAGCGTCTCCTCGACGGGTCTTCCTCACCAGATCCCCATGTCATTGCGTAGCGACTCCTCGTCAACTAATATGACGTTCGCAGGCACGGCCCGTGCCCCCCCCTGTCGATGACTTGCTATCTAGTCGCCAGAAATCATATGACGGGGCACGGGCCGTGTTCCGCTATGTGGTTATCGATTTGGGAAAGAGACTATGTGTTACCCGGCGGCGCAGCAAGGTCAACCGTTGGCAACAAAGGACAGCGAGAACTATGTCGGCACCGGTAACCAAGCGCAATATCGACAGTGATGCTACGCAATATTCGATTGCAATCAAACAAGCAGACATCAGCCTGATCCACATAAAAGAAGAAGTGGATACCTTGCTTAACATCGATAGTTTTAAACTAATTAACGAACCTCCACGAGGCTTTCCCTTAATTACGACATGAGGAGATGCGCATGTCAGAACAGTCACCAATTAGCACTTTCGAATCGTTCCGGCAAACATACTGGACCTACTACTTAGCCCTTGAAGATCGTCTCCTGCAGACAGAAAGATGCTGCGCATTCTCGCAGAGGAATACAGAGGCATTTTCAATCGAATACCTCACCTTGCTTTTGTCTACCTGCGGTGAAGTTGACTCGCTGGCAAAAGCTATTGGGACGCACTTCTTTCCTGAGGCAGATCTAAACAAATGCACAATTTCGAAGTGGGGATACTATCTTTGCCAATCTTTCCCAGAGATAGACACGAAAGTCCTCCAATTTAAGAATGGGATGCAATTAAAACCCTTTGATAGCTGGCAACAAACCACAGCAACAAATAAAAAGGGACAAACCATCTATGTAAAAGCGCCAGGCTCAAAGCGCCTCCAATGGTGGGCTGACTACAACACAGTCAAACACTCCAGAGCATCAATCGATCCAGATCGAGGCTTAGCCAATTACGAAAAAGCCAATCAGGGCAACGTCATCAAAGCGATGGGAGCGCTTTTTCTACTCAATAGACTTATGATGCAAATTTTAAATGCCGATGCATACCAAACAATAGAGCGATCGAAGCTTTTCAAGCTATGCAACTCCCCAGATGAGACCGTGACTTTCATTTGTTATGGGAGCAAAGGCGTCCCGCTTCAAATAACACATAAAGCGCCAAGGGCAAGAATTTAGAGAGCAAAGAATGCGATCACGTAAAAACGGAGCTGAAGAAACCAAAATCGGTGACGCATAGTTTCTTTCGCAAATTGACTATCGAAAGCGGAACACGGCCCTCGCCCCGTCATATGATTTCTAGCGGCTAAACAACAAGTCATTGACGAAGGGGCACGGGCCGCGTCTTCGAACATCGTATCAGCCGACGTGGGGTCGCTCGACGTAATGCTCGACGAGGAGGCATCCGGGCTTTTCGGGGCCGAGCGCTACGAGAGGAAAGCGGCCGGGATGCCTACCACAGCGGCCGCTACGCGAGAAGGCTCATCACGGGTGCCGGGGAAATCGAGCCGAGTGTGCCGAAGCTCTGCGGGGCTGCCGCGAGGACGGCGCGCGACGGGTTCGCCGAAACGCTGGCCTGCACGGAATTCCCGTCTGAGCACTGGTGCCGGATCAGGACGAACAACGGGACCGAGCGCATCAAACACGAGATCAGGAGGAGGACGAGGGTCGTCGGGACCTTCCCGGACGGCAATTCGGCCCTCATGCTGGTGACGGCGAGGCTGAAGTACATAGTGGAGCACGAGTGGGGCAAGAGGAGGTACTTGGACATGTCCAAGCTGGAGGGGATGGACGAGCTGAGGGGAAAGGCGGAGGGCTAGAAGAGGACGGGGCCGAGGACGGCTAAATCAATTTGCGAAGGAATCTTGACGGCACCTTCCAATTAATCACTTGTGAGCTATCAGCAAAGTATTAGACCGCGAAGACTTTCTTTATAACGCTGCTTCTTTTTGACAGCGCAATTACGCCGGCGGAGGTTAGGAGAGAAGCTACTACCGTGAAGCAGAACAGCGCTAAATGATTCACATCACTATTCGAGGTCACATCAGATTGTCTACTTCCACAGATCTCAAATACATATAGAGCAATGAACACAATATGGGTGAGGTATATGACGGTGCTCGCCTGCCTCATTCGGGTAAAGATTGGGACTTGGCTCTGAACCCCCCCCCGCATAGACAACAAAACTATCCCGCCGGAGACCAGCGCACAGAAAAGCAGATGCTGATCGCTCGAGATAAGGACGCAACCAAGAGCTCCGATAGCGATAGCCGTCGAGATCGTACTGACACCAATTTTTTTAACCGACTCCAGATTCATTCCAAAGTACATTCCAAGAGCAATATAGAAGAACCCTTCAAATAAGCCATTTCTCGTATTTCCGAACGTTAACGAGTAGATCTTGACGGGTAAAGAGATCGCCACCGGAGCTCCCTCCCACTTAAGGAGCAGCGATAATCCAAAGCCCCCAAGGAGGAACAGGAACGAGGCTCCCAAGATTCTTCGCGAAGACATCCCCTTTCTCAGCATGGCATAAACCAAAATGAAGCCGACAACGCTAGCAAGGAGATACCAAAGCGGCCATGAGAATCTCCCCTCTCCCAGCAAGAAAAAGCCACGAACCTCCAGAACCGCAGCCTTGAGCAGCGAGGTTCCGTCAAGCCAATACCCCAGACAGTCAATGGGTATATATGCTATAAACCAAGCGCAATAAAGCCATACAAATTTACTTATCGTCGACCTCGCGCGACATGAACCAGTCGAGGTGCGATCTTGGAATTGCGCAACACAGAGTCCTCTAAAGCAAAGGAAGGATGATGCAATGAAGAAAAAAGGAACCGAGATGCTTTCAAGCACATTCAGGACTCTTGAGGCGAACGGCGCATCGAATCCATACAACGGGTTAGTGTGAACCGCCACAACCGAAACGGCCATAATCAACTTCAGAAGATCAAGCCATGGGTAAACGGTCTTTTTCATCAGCGCCCCTCCAGTAAAGGCCATCCCTCAATAAGGTAGATTTAAATTAAAATTCTTCTATCAGGATTCGAATCTATATCGACTCAAAATAATGCAAAAGCAGATTCTCCAATTAGGCTCTTTGCCCAACCAATCTGTTTTTCCACCAATCAAGACCGCTGTGGATGGCCTGCACATATCCAAGCCCGGTACGTTTTAGAACATATTGTGGCCAATGCCAATTGTTGTAGCAGAGCTGTGGAATTGCCTGGCCAACTACAAGACCCCAGGCTCCCCAGCTAAAGGCGCCACACAAAACGCAACTTACGCAGATTCCAGCAGCAGTTGATACCAAATACGCTTTGAAGTACGGAATCTCGTTCATGCTAACAATAATGTTGCAAAACAGAGAGTGCTGATTAAGCAGGAAGTAATAGAGGGCAATACCCAGGAACAAAACTGGATCGCAAATGAAATCATGCTTGAAAAGCGTGAGTATCGGCAGGCATGCCGTTACAAGAACTGTAGCGACAATATACATGCACACATAGCAGGAAATACCGCGTTCGACCACCGCCTTCTGAGTCTGCTTGTCATCCCTGACATAGGCAGACTGGAAGGTGGGAAAGCATGAACGTAAATAGGCGCTTGAAATCTGGTGAATCGCCGTCGCGAACTGCAACATAACGGAATACGTACCAGTTTGTTCAAGCCCCAGGAAAGCCGAGCAAAGCAGCGATGTTGCCTGCGTGGCGCCATACCAGGCTAGAGATACGACACCATCGCGCCACGCCACAAACGAAACCGTCTTTAGAACGTCAAGCATTTCGTCCTTAGCAACAGCTGCGGCATCGGATTTAATCCCCTCTTCGACGTCATGATGGCTCCGAAACGTCCTAATCGCAAATAACCTCAGCAAAGTGCTGTAGGCCAAGAAGCCGAGTGCGGCAGCGAGAAGGCTCAAGCCACAAAACAGAAGGACCGCCGTAATAGCAAGCTGCCCAATCCTGGCAAGCGTTTTAGCCCTGTTCTCACCGGCAACGTCTCCAAGCCCACGGAGAAACGTGAGACAGTAAAGAAAATACAAGTTAGTGAAAATGGAAACGACAAACACAATCCATGCAGGCAACGAACCCTCAATTAAAAAAGAATCGGTGACATAAGAAACGTAGAAAGTTCCCAACGTTGCCGCAACAAATAACGCGATGAGACCCAAGACAGCGTATATCGTTTTAGACGTATCAAGAACGACGCGCATCAAGTGCCAGTCAACTTCTCCATCAACAGAAGAATAGTCGCAGCCTTGTTTGGTCAGTTTCTTTGCCCCGCTCAGGCAATAAAGAATGTTGCGGGATAAGGTAGAAGTAAAACCGAATTCAAGCAGCTGCGCAAAACCCGAAATGGCTACGAACACATACCAGAGACCGATTTGAGCACTCGATAAAAAAGATAGGAGTAGCGGCAAGAGCAAAAAGTTACTGCCCATAGACGCGATCGTGCCGACATAATTCCAAATCACATCTCTTTTGGAGACGGTCACTTTCTTGCTTTCGGCCATTTACCCTAATACCTCCGCACAGTAATTTCGTAGCGTCTCGGCCGTTTTGGTCCAGCTACATTCATCAAAATCAATGGAATCAAACAGCCGCTTGGAGTTAGGAGCTCGAAGCAATCCCTCGATCTTATCGGCAACCTCGATCGGGTCCTCGCAGTTTTCCACGACATCGGGTCCCTGAATCGACATCACTTCGGCAATTCCGCAGTTAGTCGAAAGAAGGAGCGAGCATCCGGCCTCAATCGCATCAAGGGCAGAAAGACCAAAGGACTCATGCCTAGAATTCATAACGAATACCGAGCAATCTCGAAGCTCGTTCACAAACTGATCGGAGGCAACTTGGCCCCTATATTCACCGTCAGCCGAGGTCATGAGATTATCTAAGGAAGAGTTATCGGAGTACCGTCGCCCGTACACCCTTAAAGAGCAATCGACACCGCGATCTCTGAGAATCGAGACGGCCTTCGCGACTATTTCGTTGGCCTTAATTGGACGGGTGCCCCCGCTAACAGCAACGATATTTTCACGTTGGCCTTCGAAGCTGCATTGTTTAAACCTTTTGACCCCAAGGCAAACGTGCTTAACCTTATCGGAGCATTCAGGCAGCTGTTTTTTAACAAAGTTTTCCTGGAGGGAAGAATTCGCAACGATCAAATCCGCAGTACGCAAATGTTTAATGATTGCCTTGACAGTTCTATCGCTATATCCGAGACCGTTGATCTCATTCTCAAAAGGGACGTACCCATGATTAAAGCAAATGACAGGTTTACCAAAGGCAGAAAGCACCCGATGCGCAATGATATCCGTCCAACCAGCGCCGCAAGAGACAATCACATCGCTCTTAAGACCCTCAGAAATAGCCTCATATAGCTTGGAGATTTTGCTTTTTGAATATAGCGGCCGTATCGAATCGCAAGAAGGCCAATATTCCACTAATGACTTATGTACATTTGAAGGTCCAGTATTGCCTGTGACCTCACCAATTAGAAGAATCTTCATTGAATGCTTCCTTTAATGTTATGCAAGGGGTTGGAATCAGGTGCTAATGAGACCTTAATTCCGTACCCCCCCCCCGCGCGCTTGAGCAAACCAATGCGAATTAGAAGACGTTTAAGCGATTGTTTGAAATACCTTTTGGGCAAAGACCTTCTTACCGCATCGGTAATTGATCTACCGCATGAAAGGTCCTCGAAGAATCGCGCTCGCGAAGATGGCTTCTCGGAGGGACTCCTCAACTGACCGTTATTCTTAATGGCGGTCTCGATATCAACAGTCATTAACTCAGCACCAGCAAGGTCTATCAGTCGCTGTCCTTTTTGATTCTGGATTAAAACCAGGGAGACACCCCGACGCATTTCTTCGGTAAGATTCGTCCCCCAGGAATCGCCTAATGTAACATCAGAAACTCTTTCAATGCTTGCATACCTGCAGTGATAACAGTTTTCCGTATAGTCCAGCCCCGCCAAGAAAGCTACTGTATACCCATCCAAAACACCGGGCAAATCAATCGTTCGCTCGTTCTCCCTTAGCTGAAAGCTGCCTTTAGAACGAAACTCAATCGACTCAAGCTGATCCATGTCAATCCCATTTTCACTCAGAAATTGACGGAGAATCGCAGGCGAAGGAGTACCGTGGCAAATCAAATCGACCGTATATAAACTCAAAAGAAGCTTATTGCCGACAAAGTTTTTAAGAGAGGCCACTTGGCAAGGCAATCCTACAAATAAGACTTCTTTACCCTCAACCAGCAATTTTTTTATACGAGCGTAAGAGCCAATTGGATTGCTTTTTACGTACTTAGATCCTTTATATTTAACGGCATCCGCGATCGAGCTAGAAAACTCAAACCCAAACTGGCCGTCCCGGAAGCAGCAAGAGCAAACTACTCCGCCGGCAGAAATAAACCCTCGGATAATCGCGGCCGCCAAGCCACCCGATGAGGAGGTTCCCCTGCTCTCCGAGTTAGAATCCCATCCTTGCAACCATTTACTAGGTTTAGAACCCTGAGGCGGATTGCACTGTTGGCATACAGCCGTGCACCTACCGCAATCAATGCATTTGTTCTGATCGATACTGGGGGTATAGTACTCGCGCCTTTCGAGAACAGCGATTGCATCTTTAGGGCAGGCATCGACACATGCCATGCAGCCCGCACACATTTTGTCTTCGCAGATACTTTGCATTCATCTAATCCTTCAACGCGCGATCAAGCCAGGAGAGGCTGCGGCTGCGCTCCCCGTCAAGAACCTCACCAACATGCTGCCAATCGATATCGTCGTCCCAGGCATTGCCTTGGAACGTATCCCAGGCCCTATGCTCTAGGCCAAAGAGCCTAAGAACAGATTTATTTCGCGCGGCATTAGCCTTTGGGAAGATCTCAACAAATGGGGTGCCGAGATTGATACAAAAAGCAGTGCCGTGGAATGAATCCGTGTATACGCAGGATGCATCCCTAAACAGCGCAAGGAAATCCTCCAGGGGCGGAAGAACGACCTGTTTTCCTACCCTTCTCCTAAACGTAGGGCAAACACTTACAATCTCAAGATTGGAGCCAGCGGTCTTATCTTTAACGTACTGCAGCATATCTGAATCAGGATGGAGGTTATAGACGAGGGCGTAGGGCTTTTCAACGGGAGCCTTTTCACTGGCAATCTTGTTCCACTCGGAGCGATTGAGAAGCAGGGTCGGATCCAAAACCTGCTCGGCTTTGAGACCGTAGCTCTCAACGATATCCTTACCTGAATCCTCGCGGACGGAAATGGCATCGTAGCGCTTGAGCCAGCTACCGATTTGCGACTCATATCCCTTTACAACGCCACCACGTCCAAAGCTAGCGGCGTAGGATACGACTTTCTTTCCCTCGACCTTAGAAAGCCCGTCCCAAAAGAATACCGGATCTAGAGAGCCATCGCCAAGTTCATTCCAGACCTGATCGCTGCCAGTCAAATAGATATCTGTGTTAGGTAGCAATGCGTCGATGCTTGTTTCATCACAATGCGGAGAAAGAGTCAGATACTGCTCTCTCATGCTCTTAAAACGCTTCTCACCTGCACCGTACAGCAAACGCCAAACCGTGTTCCTATAGATGCGATGAGGCAGAGACCTACCTTCCGAATAACGCTTCACAAGAGAATCAAGGGTCTCAGCGCATCTCCGATAGTCAACAACAACAGGATCGTACCCCAGGTTTTTAACAACTTCTTGCGTAGCATAAGCCTGGAGGACAGACCCGTAGTTGAGAACGTTATGACGAGTAATAATTGAAACTTTTTTCATTGCATCCCTCTCAAGAAACGGAAAGTGTGTCTCTATTCCGAAATATGGAATAGCTGATTAAAACTAGGAGCGGGTTATAGTCGACAGCCAAAGCAGTCGACTCGCAGAATCCAAATAATGCAACATAGAGAGCAAGGACTATGAGGGACCCATCATCGAAATACTCCTCGGGCGCCCTTGCATAAAGTAGTATTAAACCGATTAATAAAAATGAAGTAGGAACAAACCCGTAATTGATAAGCCAAAGTGCCCAAGCATTATCAATCGTGAGCATGGCATAAGAGGATCCTGTCCAGACCGTAGCCCCAAGAAGCATTGACCCATTACCGAAAGGATGTATCAAATACTGCTCAAATAGATACCACATTGAATAAATACGGTTGCTAAGAGACTCACTAAAAGCCATCAGAATGCCATTAGAAGGAGAAAAGACAAAAAGCAAAATTATCGTTAATAGAAAGGAACCGATAATAAGGCCAAGGCACATCCTTGACATACTGGCCCTAGCAAAAGAATGCCGTCTAATATAACAATAAAATTGGAAACAAATCAGCACCAGAAGGTACAGCTCCGCAGTCCTTGAGTTGGCGACCATCTCAAGGAAAGAAACCGAAGCAACAGTTAAAAGTGCCGAAAGAAAGGGTTCTTTATTCCAACGTAGATAAACAACACACGTACAAATACGAGCCAAAACAGCACCGAGAGCATTTACCTGATTAAAGCCGAGCGAATGGCGCACCCTCGTTTCGCCGGGACGGATTGAATCAATCGAACCGATTGATCCAGAAATCAAACCAAACGCAACGATTAAAAAAACTAGAACAGTTACAGCCAAGACGATCTGCGTCAACCGGCGAACATCAATATCGTTCCCAGCAATAATAAATAAGCAGACAGAAAGGGGTATCCACGACTTAGTAACACCTAAAGTAATTAGCGTTGTAAGAAAAACGACGCCTGAACAAACTAGGGCTTCAGTTGAAAATCGAATACTGAAAAACCGTACTAGGAGCAGGATGAGCATGAGTGCATTGGCGATTTTGCCAATGGTGTCCATCGGGACTCCAAACATGTACACATAATTCGTACGCTCCATTAAATGAAAAAAACAGTACATAGTAAAGGCTGCGTAATAACATGAATCAGCAGCATTTAGCTTCAGGCTTTCCTTGAAATCAGTCATCATTTTTATGAAACAGCCCCTTGAGTAGTTTCAATTAGCTCTGAGGTTAAGCGTTAGCGAAGCAATCCAAGACCTCGGGCCACGCAACAGAACAAGCTGAATGCGCTTTTTCCGAAATAAGAAACAAAGGCCGCAAAGCGCTCACGCGGCCTAGCTTCCCTATCTCTAAGAACGGCCTTTCGATGTAGTGACAGCACCGACCACAACAAATCCTCATCTTGAATTTGCCTCGAATGATTATTTTTAGTTGGAATCTGCGCAAACACCATCCTGCAAACTGAGAAGCAGCGCGAAGCGGCGGCTTTACTTAGGTCCGGATACCAATTACAAATATCGTGGTAGAGCTGATCGGCAATTATCAATGCGGACTCGCCTTTAATGTGTCGATATTCTTGCCTGATAATGCTGTTACTTCTCATGCGATATGCATACAACTCACGGCAATCGACAACGGCAACGGAATCGACCTTGTGAATAATCTTATAGACGCTAGCGAGATCCTCGTAATACAGCCCCTTAGGGAACGGGTCAATGCCCAGTGGCGCCTTTGCGTAAAGGCGCCACTGGGCACCGGTGTCCAGCGTCTGATATAACATCAGACGCTGGACATCGGGCGAAGGCAGTGCCTTCGCAGGCGCCACGGGGTCAAGAGACTCCACCAAAGGGCAAGCATCACCATCATTGAACGGCTTGCCAAATGGAACAGCAGATATCTGACATCCCGTATCGCGGCAGGCGTTAAAAAGAACCTCGATAAAAACAGGAGAAATGTAGTCGTCGCTATCAACGAAGGAAATCCAGTCGCCCTGAGCAATACGCAGCCCTGCATTACGAGCGTCGGAAAGACCGCCATTTTCCTTATGCAAAACGGTGGTACGGTCGTCGATTGCAGCAAGAACATCACAAAGCTCGCCAGAACCATCAGTCGAGCCGTCGTCGACAAGAATGATCTCGATGTTACGATAGCTTTGACGGCAAATGCTATCAAAGCACTCCCGCAGATAAGGCTTAACGTTATATACCGGCACAATCACCGATACCAAGTTACTGTTTGCCATCTAATTCCTTGAGTAGAGATCTAGGTATTTATAAGTCAGCTGCTTGCCTTGCAACTCAATGTTGTAATCAGCGAATTGCCCACTTGAGATAGACAATCGACCCTCATACGAGTACGGCAAGAGTGAATCGATTTCATCGGCCCACACGGCAGGACTATCAATCGGCAAGAACTTGCATTCCCCCGTTACGTCCACTTCACGCGTAATTGCATCGCTCAGCAAACACGGTAAGCCAGACACCTGTGCCTCGACGCCGACGAGGCACAGGCCTTCGTAAAGGCTTGGCAGAACGAACGCATCAAACGCCTGGTACAAACGATTGACATCGCTTCTTTGTCCCAGAAACTTAACGCGATCGGTAAGACCGCGTTCGTCCACCAAGGCCTTTACGGAGGCCCCGGCTTCGCCGGTACCGACAAGCAACAGGACGGCATCGTCGCGGCGCTTTGCGACCTCAGTAAAAACATCGATCAAAAACGCATGGTTCTTCTGAGCAGTAAAACGCCCCACATGCCCAATGGCAAACTGGTTGCCGACGAGGCCCAGGTCGGCTCGCGCTTGCGCGCGAGCCTCCGCATTGAAGCGGAAGCGATCCAAATCAATTGCGTTGTATACGACCTCAAAGTGCGAAGCTATACCAAAAAGCCATTCACCAGCGAATTGACTACATGCAAATCGATGTGTTGGATACCGATTCGATTGCGTTTTCAGCACGGCCTTCAGGGCATTCTTGGCATACTCCCCCTTACCACTCGTAGAATGGCTATGGGCGATACGCACGGGGACGCCCGCCTTCTTCGCGGCACGAAGTGGAAAGACCGAAAGCGCGTTGATGTGACTGTGGACAATCTTCCAGCCCTCTTGCTTAAAGAGACGCTGAAGCTCTCGCTGGTATTCAACAACATGCTGATAGGGCGGAATCTCGAAGACCCTGCCACCGAGCGATTCAATCTCCTCGCGGGGAACAAGCGTCGAATCGGAATCGATAAGGAAATCAAACTGCACTTTGCTACGATCAATATGACAGTAGTAATTCATGACGACGGCCTCAACGCCGCCGCCATTCATTTTTCCGACTATCTGTGCGACACGAATTGGATTAGCCATCTAACGCCCCGTCCTCTTCTTGCCGAACATGGCGCCAAAGGTGCCAGTAAAGCATTTCCAGTCCATGCTGAAGCATCGGTTGCGCACGTAATGAAGCTCAATCTTTTGGCGCAGGCCGCTCTCGAAGGTCGCAGCGTTACGGTCAGTCGCCTGCCAAAGGCCCGTAATGCCGGGCTGAACGGAGAGCAGTTCGGCCTTTTCTTCATCAGAAAAGTGCTGCTCAAGTTCGTCTCTTGTAATTGGGCGCGGTCCGATGACGGAAAGATCACCGTTCAGCACATTCAGGAACTGCGGTATCTCGTCAATCGAGCACTTACGGATAAACTGGCCGATTTTGGTAATGCGAGGATCATCATCGACCTTGCGCTCGACTTCCCACTGATGTAGCTGCTCAGAGCTCAGATACTTCTGTACATTGCCAGCGTCGGCGACCATGCTGCGAAGCTTAAAGATCTTGATGGTCTTTCCGCCCTTGCCAACGCGCTCCTGCGCATACACAGGGCTACCCGAAGACTCGAGGCGGATGAGCACGCATACAACGGCAACAGGAATGAACAGCACCATACTCACACAAAGGCTGAAAACAAAATCAAACAATCTCTTCAAAAAACGGTAAGCCAACGTACCGCTCGGTTGTATCTCCCGAACCGCCAGTGCATTCCCAACAGACGCACCGCATTCAGTCACTTCTTTGGTAGTCAAGTTCAAATCCACGTCCATGTCCCCAGGGGTCCCCCAATCGATGAATTCAAAATACGAACGAATTGCCAATGCGACGTCCCCTTACGTCTTACTGGGCACGTCTAACGGAAGCAGCTCCCTAAAAGCGGAGTCGCCTTCGCCTACGTCTACCAGGCACCAGCGCTTATGACGGTCGATCTTCTTTACACGGGCCTCTTGCCCCACCAAGGGCCCTTGCTCTATATGCAGCACGCCGTCTGCTATGCGGGCTACGCTGTTGCGCACCACGCCGTCGTCGTCGAGCACGCTGCGATACCAGTCCTGCGCATCGTCCGGCATGGGCATGTACGCCCGCTCCCTACTGCCGGCAATGCGACAACCAAAGCTCAACTGGGCTAAAGCCTTGTCGAGCATGGCGGCATCGCGCGTGGCGACGAAGAAGTATTCCTTGTACATAGGTTTGGTTTGGAGCGACCAGGCGCCGTCCCGCTTAAACCAGAACTCCTTTTGCATCACAAAAGCGTCCTGCATCAGCTCGTGCGGGATAATGCGGCGGACCTTTTCGCAGGTCTCGCGCTCTTTACCATGGGGGGTGTGGACCAGATACCAGCGCACGCGGCCGTGCTGGCTGTTGGTGGTGGCGCCGCTAAAGGCGCCCGGCAGCTGCTCTTGGCGCCGCATTGTCTGCTCCATCTCTCGCCCCCTTTTCTTGCTCCGCGACGCACGCGGATGCAAGGGCGTTAAGAACAGACTTCTCGCTCGCAGCTAGGCGCAGTCGCAAAAGTACAGGTTTTTGTAGAGGGGTATGGAGATGCACCCATTGGTTGATTTTCAATCTCAACGCAACAGCCTGAACGGACCCCGCGTTTCCGCAGCTAGCGCAACGCGGAACTAGCTCCCGGCACCTGGCCGTCGCCTCGTTTCCGCAGGTGGAGAGGCTATGGAGGCCGGCGTCCCCACCCTGCCGCGGCATGCTCCGCCAGCCCGCTGCGCGGCCGTTCCGGACTCAGCGCAACGGGCCCTCCGGCCCATGTCCCGGCGCGCCGGCTATCCCGCCAGCGGCCCCTCGCCCCTCGCGGCCCTGGCCCTGTCGATGCAGCCG
>NZ_JAESIQ010000039.1:0-4322 GCF_025289055.1 Collinsella aerofaciens | reverse complement strand
CGAGGCCGAGCGCAAAATGGATTCTAAAAAACACCTTGCCAAATAGGAGCGTCAGCAGTCGGGAACCATTCTATTCCGCCTCTACGATTTCGTCTGCATTGCCTTCGGTTTCGTTGTTCGGCTCATTTATCTCAGTGTTCTTGGCCACCGTCTCTGTGTCACCGTCTTCTGCAGGGAGGTAATACATTAAGCCAAATAGCTCATTTATCGCTCTGCGAGTATTTGCAGCTGAGACACCGATGCGCTTCAGCTGCATTGCATAGACAAGATAGCGTAGAAGCAGCAAATCAAGAATGGCAGCACCTTTGAAATCCTTGTCAATGTTTCCATGGGCAAAGTCATTTCTTTGCTCAGCCAGCCTGCTTCCAATGACTTCGTAGGAAAATTCCTCATCATTCCTTTTGTATAGACCTTCCCCAAATACCCCAATCATTTCATGAAAATCTCGACCAGCCTGTACTATCTTCGATTCCAGATTGCTAAAGCCGATGCTCTTCTTTGCATATTTCAATATCTTTTTAGCTTTTCCGGAGCTTTGGTTAATGCATTCATCCATCTGAGCTGATGCTCGTTGCTCAGCAGCCACTCGAGCTTCTGAT
The DNA here is from genome assembly GCF_025289055.1 of Collinsella aerofaciens. Lineage (GTDB taxonomy): Bacteria > Actinomycetota > Coriobacteriia > Coriobacteriales > Coriobacteriaceae > Collinsella. The sequence goes on along the minus strand of NZ_JAESIQ010000039.1, from coordinate 3,723 downwards.
TTGACAACTCCGCTTGGATACGCTTGGTCAAATTCCCATTCAAATGCTGCGGAAGTCAGCACGAAGTCCGATGCATCGAGCGTATGTCCCTTTTCGTATGTTTCAGGAATATGCCTTAGGTAGATTTCTCCGTCTGCAATCGCTCCAAACATTTTAATCTCATACGGGTCCAGCAAAGACAGCTGAATATATCGACCTTTTTCAAGAGGCTTGGTATCAAATGGCTCTGAGGATCTCGCTAGCTTGAATTCAGCTGTGCTGGGGTAATGCGAGTCGTCGTACATAGCCTGCAGGCTGCAATCCTCAATTAGTGCGTTTTTGCTGAATGTCAGATATTTGAGGAAGTCTTCTGCTGCATGCCACAGGCGATAGAAAAACCAGTAATCGTCCGTTTCATCAAACTCGAAAATCATGCTGGAATTAAGGGTGATGGGTGGAGTACTAATTTTCATACTGCATGTCCACCCAACTGAGAAATACGCCGCGATATCTCTGCCCTCAAAGCGAAATGCTCTCTTCACGGTCGAAGTTCTGTCGAATCCATTTGTCCTGATAGAGATGATTCCCTTTTCTGTAAGGTCGTCAGAATCAAATACCTGCGAGAATGCCCTATTAACCGGATGAATGTAATTCAAGGCCCTGCCGGATAGAGTCATCCTGCAAAAACCATTGGTATTCGGGCTACATTCCAGATACCCAGCAACGTTGATATACAGAGTCGAATTTCGACTTCCGACAGTCGATTCCTCCCTGGTCAAAAAGATCAATCGCTTGCTTGTCTCGTTGCAGAAGCCGTCAAGATAAGGCACATCAACAGTCAAAGGGTCGCCGGATGTATACACACCGGGGCAAATTTCTTTTTTTAGCCAACCCCACATAATGTCATTCTTGCGTTCTTTGGGCGGGATGAGAACAAGCTCAGAGCCATCGAACACAAAGACAAAATCAACATCTTTGAATTTTAGAGTTCCCGAATACGTGTTGTCTGTCATCTTATTTACCCCTCATAATGACCTTTCCAGTCCTTGTTCGCAACCTTGTCGCCGATCCTCTCGAGATCGACGCAGGCGAAATGCCAGTCTCCTAACAGCTTGTCCAAGCTGGGCTTAACGGGTTCCACATCACCTGCGTGAACCCGAAGTCGGAGTGGGGGAAGCTGATAGTGAGGTACTTTCCCGAGCTCGCGCCGCTGCAGGCGATTCGGAACAACTATCCGAAGACCCCGCTCACGCTCGACCGCGTTGACGTGGGAGGTCGCGGCGGCATCAGGCAAGAGAACATCATCGACTGGATGCTGTCCGGGGCATGGCCAACAACGTCTCTTATGGCGAGTTCACAATTTAGACAGGAGAACCTGTACCCGCGAGATTAATTGCGTCTCATCCATTTCCTCGGGGGCAATCATCGAACTTAAGGTGGCGCATCGGAGCCATGGAATTAAAGAACTTATCACCGAAATAGTCGAGCAGAAACTCTGGAAAAGCCGATAGCACAAACACCGAACCGTCCTCGATCCGCATCCTTTTCTCCTCGCGGAAGATCGCATCGACCGTAACCAGCTCTCGATACGTCTCAAATGAAACCTCATCGAGACCGAGCAGGCACTTGCATCTCAATACGAAGGCAGCGATTGCATCTTTCCATTGGGGAAGCTCCATGTGCTTCCCCACGTTAACGTTTCCCTCTCCCGACTTATTTTTATATTGAGCGATTTCCGAGTTGTCAACAAAACAGCCTGAATGCGCCTGGCACTGCCCTGCGCGATAATCGTACAGTGCCTCGACCATCGGGTAGCTTATATAGAGCTTTCCGCTCTCGTGCTCGTTATCGAATGCGAGGAGCATCGCCTCCACAAGGGCATCGGACTCGCATCCAGGCGCATTGTTCTGATGAGAGTCGTAGTCAAAGAAGAGAAAGACCTCATCAACAGAATCCCTCTCCACGCCCTCTAGACATTTTGCAGCAGAAGGCACCGTTTCTCTCAGTACCTCCACAACATCCAGATCGAAGTCCTCCTCTGCAAGCCGCTCGTAAAGCATGTAGATGTTCTGCGCCGCTGGCAGACAGATCACCCTCAGGTCATCTCTCCCTTTCAGAAAAAGATCCTTCATCTTCTCCGCAAAGCGCAGGTCACGCGACTCTCCTTCAACGATGAAGAGCGTGACCGGGCTAGCCATCGAAAGCACCGGCCTTAAACATCTTCTGGAGGTTATGCGCCAATCTGAGCTCCTTGGGTGTTAGCTTTTCCAGCGAGCGAATCTCCCCCTCCTTGAGAATGAAATAGACATCGGGACGCATGAGGTCGTTCGTCAAAAGGTCCGTGTTGTGCGTCGTAATGAAAACCTGGACACCCTCAAGGTCCCGTAGCATCTCCACGATCGACCGGGACAATTCAAAGTGATAAAAGGCATCGAATTCATCGATAAAGACCAAGGAAGCCTTGCTCATCTTGATATACCAGTAGTAGTACAGAGCAAGTGACATGGTGCCTGTCGAGGCGACCGACGCAAACGGAACGGTACCGCCCTCGAACCTGCAATAAAGCTCGGGAACTCCATTCACGTCCACGGATACGAGGTTCAGGGAGATTCCCTGCTGGCGCAAGAATTCTTGGAAGTCCTCCATCTTTCCTTCGCGAATAATGCCCTGGGTAAAGATATCCGAGCCAACCGAAAGCCCCTGATATCCACGCTCATCGAGCGAGTAGAACATGAGCATGTTGTCGACAAAGGAGGTGAAGGCTCTAAACGCCCTGGCAGACGGCTCATCTCGCAGTATTGCATTGCTCTTGACATATTTGACACGCGACAGCCTGTCGGACTCAGTGGGGAGATCGGTAGAAAGCGAGAGGAACTCGGCGCCCGGCAGGTCAACATGGCCCGTTTGAGCGTCGAACCTGTAGCTCAAGACCTCCACGCCAGCAATGTACAGACTCTCGTATACAAGCGTCTGTGGGTCGGTTTTCCCGTAGCGGTATACGACCTCGATATTGTCGAAGACAAAATCGTATTGAAACTCTGTAATTGAACTCTTTGAATTAAGGCACCGGTATGGCGAGTATTTTTTGAGCAGCTTTTCCTTGTCGGTCAGATGCAGAACAATGTCGAATATCGCGAGGGCGAAATTGGACTTTCCACTGCCATTCGCACCATATATGATGCCCTTTGCCTTAATGCCATCCTGAATTACCTGTTGATTGAATGAATAGTTGGCGGGATCGGATAGATCAAATGTAATTCGCTTATTGAAGCACTTGAAATTTGAAACCGAAAACTTCTTGAGCATGGCACGGCTCCTCTGCTTTCTGAGTCTATTTGAAACACATGATAAAGTAGCTTAGCAAATTGGTCAATTTGCCCGTATTTTTAATACGGATATTCCGAAGAAAAACTACGGAAGTACGCGATATACGCCGGGCCTGTCCAACCGATCATAGTCTTCGCAGGGCAAGACTTCTTCGCGCGCGAGGGAGAATGTGATCTCGATCGTTAGGCGCACGCTGATAAAACTAGGCGGTACCGTCTCAGCGACCCCGCCTTACAAATCCGAAGGTTTTTCATCTAAATCTATTATGAACCATCTTTTATGGACTATCGGAACCATTTATCAAACAACATCATCAGAAACGTGAAGGGCGAATTCGGAAGCTGATTCTCCCTTTCACCGACTGGCAAAACGATTTACACCTAATTTCTGGTGCTGCTCACAGGCATTTCTTTCGTC
>NZ_JAESIQ010000038.1:0-4984 GCF_025289055.1 Collinsella aerofaciens | reverse complement strand
ACCGCAGGAAGCTTGGATACGCCTAGGCGCGGTCCAAGAAATCGTCCGCACCCCCCATTGCTGCATGGCAGAAAATAGGTCCTCAGCATCCCCCAGATGCATTCCCGAGAAAATCACGTTTGAATTAGCGATGGACACGGCAAACAAAAGGGCCCGAGCGTTGTTTGCTCGGGCCCTTAGCTTGTCTCACGCTAGCGTGCGATGTGTATGTTACTTGCGCTTGCCGCCGCCGTCACCGGGGCGACGGGAGCTGCCGCCGCGCTTGCCGCCACGGCTGTTGCCATAGCTGCCACGGTTATCGCGACCGCCGGCACGGCCGCCACGGGAGCCGGCCTGGTTGCCACCACGACGCTCCTCGCGGGTATCGTCGTAGTTGCGCCAATCATCGCGACGATCGCGGCTGGCACGCGGGTCACGACGATCGCGCGACTCGTTAGAACGACCGGCGCCGCCGCGGCCGCCATTGCCGCGAGCACCCTCGCGACGCTCGCCGCCGCGGCTACCGCGCTCTTCAAAGCGCTTGCCGCCACGGGACTCACCGCCGCGGGCACCACGCTCACCACGGCCCTCGCCGCCACGGCGCTCATCACGGCCACCGCGCTCGTCATTACGACCGGAGCGACGACGGTCACCCGAACCGCGCTTGCCGCCGCGCGAACCGCGGCCCTCGTCCTCGCGCTCAACACGGCGACGGCCGCCACGGTCCTCGTCCTCACGACGACGGCGGTGCGCCTCGCCCTGGAACTGCTTGGCACGGCGCTCGGCACGGTTGCCACGCGGGGCCTGCTTGACGGCGTCAGCACCGCCGCGCTCCTCGGCAGCCACCTCGCGGGCCACGCTCTCCACAGCCTCGTCCACGCGAGCCTGAACGCCCTCGCGCACGCGGGTCTTGCCGCCGCGCTTGGGACGGCTCGGACGCTCGCCGTCGCCTCGACGCTCGCCGCGGCCGCGGTTGGAACGACCGGCCACATCGCCGTAATCGTCGCCGTTGCGCTTGCCGTCGCGACGCGCCTGCTCAAGCTTCTTCTTGCTCTTGGACTTGCCGCGCTTGGTCTTCTTCTTCACCTTAAAGGCCGCAGGATCGCGCTCGGGGTCAACCGCGGGCGGATTGGGGCCCACATGCAGGTCGCCGGCCTCGTAGATGTCGGCGGTCTTGTCCATGAGCTTCTCGATCTCGTAGAACTCATCGACATCCTGCTCGGTCACAAACGTGATGGCCCAGCCCAGCTCGCCGGCGCGGCCCGTGCGGCCAATGCGGTGGATATAGTCGGTCGGCTCGGCCGGCACGTCAAAGTTCACGACGTAGCGCACGTCGCTAATGTCGATGCCGCGGGCGAGAACATCGGTTGCCACCAGTACGTCGACGGTGCCGTCGCGGAAGGCAGAAAGCGCGCGCTCGCGCTGGGCCTGGCTGCGGTTGCCGTGAATCGCAGCGGCCTTGATGCCCTTGCGCTCCAGACGACGGCAGCAGCTGTCGGCGCGGTGCTTGGTGCGCATAAAGACGATGGTGCGCTCCGGGCCCTCCTTTTTGAGGAACTCGGGCAACAGGTTGTTCTTGGCCTCGATGGACACCGGGAACACAAACTGGTCGACGGTGTCGGCGGTCGACGTGGCCGGCGCGATCTCCACGCGGGCCGGGTCGCTCACCAGGTCGGTGATCTCGCCCACGGCCTCCTCGTCGAGCGTCGCCGAGAACAGCAGCGTCTGGCGCTCGGCCGGCGTCTCGCGCACAATGCGGCGGACGGCGGGCAAAAAGCCCATGTCGAGCATGCGGTCGGCCTCGTCGAGCACCAGGACCTTAACCTCATCCAGGTGGCAGGCGCCCTGCTCGATCAGATCGACCAGACGGCCCGGCGTGGCGACCAGGATGTCGCAGCCGTACTTGAGGGCAGCAGTCTGCGGCTTGTAGCTCACGCCGCCCACGACGGTCACGGCGACATGGCCGGTGACGTCGGCGATTTTGCTCGCAACCTCGTCGATCTGCTGGGCAAGCTCGCGCGTAGGAGTGATGACGAGCATCACGGGGCCGCGGCCGTTGCCCTCGGGCTTTTTAGCACCGCGACGGCGGTTGCGGCTGCCGCGCTCGCGCACGGGTTTGGGCGGAGCAATGTGTTCCAGATTGTTCATGGTCGGCAGCAAAAAGGCGGCCGTCTTGCCGGTGCCGGTCTGAGCGGCGGCAAGCAGGTCGCGGCCCTCGAGCACCACGGGGATCGAACCGGCCTGCACGGGCGTCGGCGCCGTGTAGCCCAGGTTCTCGATGGCACGAAGCATTTCGTCGGAAAGTCCCAGCTCGTCAAAGGCGGGCAGGTTCTCGGTAGCGGACTCGACGGCCTGGGCGGCGTTGGCCTCATCGGCGGCATCGAAGGCAGCCTGGGCCATAGCCTCGCGGGTCTCGTCCAGAATCTCGGCGTCGGTGACGTCGGATACAGAATTACGCATATGTTGTTGTTCCTTATCTGCACGCGCTATGGGCACGGCATGCGGCCGCGCGGGCGTGCTTGGTAGTGCGCTAATACATACAAAAACGGGTGCGCACAGAGAGGACGTTGCTCAGCACGCTGGCGATCGCTTTGGCAGCCCTATCACGCGCCGTCCAGACGCAGCGGCCCTAAGCGATGGAGCAGATTCGCCGCCGGTTAGTATACCCGTACTCCGTATGCCCCCACGTAAACCACAGATGACGAGGCGGACGAGGTGGGCCTGGCCGATTGTGTCAATCTGTAACAGATGCAGGGCAAAACCGGGTCCAAATGTTATAGAACAAGACAGAGGGGGATTTCCGTTCAGTCCAACCAAAATCTCTCGGTCTTCCTGCAATTTCGAACATGTGGCCTATAATGTTGCTTTGGTTACACTATTTATTGTGCAGCCATTTAATACGTCGCCCACCGGGGCCATTAATTCCTATCGCCATATTGGCTAGGAAGCAATCAAAGGAGGTATCCGTGGCAGCAGAGACGCCGTGCTCGGTCCTCTATAACGATATTCGCTCGTTCGGCGGTCTTAAACATCTCGAGATCGCCCGAATGCTTATCAACGGAAACTCTTATCTCGGCAGTACCCTGCTCGAGAAATGCTCTTCCAACCGCTCGTATCTCACCCGTTACATCGTCCATCGCAAGCCTGACCAGTGCGCGCCCGCCATCTACAGCGACTCTACCGTCACCACGCTCAACCTTTCCGCGGCAATCTGCAGCAAGCTCGGCGGCGGCGAGTCCGCCTATCAGGCAATCGCCGAGCACTATCGCGGTCCGGCCGCCAACGAAATGATGTCGGCTCTCGCCAGCTACAAGCTGGACAGCCGCCTATATGCAAATGCCCTCAATCGCATCGACAACTTTGACGGCAATGCCGTGCGCGAGAAAAGCACGCTTTACCTTATGCTCTTTGTGGCAACGGGGGCGCTCGCCGATCCCGTTCAGGGCGTGGCCACCGTCGAGCGCTTTTGCGACAGCAAGACGGGCGAGCACTTTGGCACCACCGAAACTACCGTCGGACGTGGCTTTATGAGCAGCCTGGAGCAGCCGCGCACCGTCGCCCCCAACCTCGGTCTGCTCAGAACCCATGCCGACAACTGCGCCGGCATGCAAATCCATCCCCTCACACGCGATCCGCGCGGCACCGTGATTGGTTCTTTGCCCAAAACCTCGCCCAGCATCACCGATGTGGGCGCCGACGCATCGCGCGAGCATCTTCGCATTTGGCTTGAGGGTGAGCACTGGTACGCCCAGGGCCTTGGGTCGACCAACGGCACAGTGCTCGAATCGGGCGCGGGTGACGGCGATATTGTGATTGAGCCGCCGCGCGACCAACGCGAGCCTGGCAAGATCTATCCCCCAGTGGAAATCGAAAACAGCGACAGGCTCCATCTGGGTCTCTACACGACATTCCTTGTCATTGTGGACTAGCGCGGACGGCGATCGGAAGACGGTCGCCGTCCGTCTTTCGTCTTCTACCTTCTGCGTCGTAAACGACAATGCTCAGCGGTATACGTGGGCAGTGCGGCTATCATGGTACTTTACCGATATCCGCACTGCTCGCGTATACGTGCGGCAACCCATGCCAGACAAAGGAACGCCATGGATACTACCGATAGCGCCTATGGCGACAAACTCATCCGTCTCGATACGTTCGATACCGCCGTGGCGGTCGACCCCAGCGCCGAGGACGACGCCAAACGTCGGTTTATGACGCTTATTCTCCAGACAGCCCACCGCAACAACGGCAACATCGGGCACGTGCTGCGCGCGACCAACACGAGCGGCGAGGTCTTTGCCGTCAAGCTGCTCAAGGACAACGCTATCCTTTCCGGCCAAGCCCCCGACCGCTCCGCCGAGCAATCGGCAGCGCACCTGGCCAGCACCGCCGCGCTGTTCGAGGAGTACCGTCATCTGTGTACCGTCTCGCACCTGCGCGGATTTCCGCGCGTCTATGGCTACGGATCGTGCGAGGATGACCCTCTCATCCTCATGGAGTGGGTCGAGGGCACCTCGCTCAAGCAGGCGCTGCCCCTGCTTCCGCACGACGCCTCGGGCGGGCTGACCACCCAGATGGTCGCCGCCGTCGGAAACGCCGTGCTTCGTGCGCTCTTGATGACCCAAGGCCTCGTGAATCCGGTCATCCATCGCGACCTGTCGCCTGCCAATATCATGTTCCGCACCACCAGCCGAACGCTCGAGCAGCAGATTGCTGATTGTTCCTTTGACCCCTGCCTCATCGACATGGGCTCCGCGACCATGGCTCTCGGCGACGACACGATCACCCGGCGCGCCGACATCTGGCGTTTTGCCACGCCCGCATACGCCGCGCCCGAGATGCTCACGCAGGATATCGAAGGCATCGCGGCCCTTCGCCGTTCGCCGGCAATCGACGTCTATGCGCTTTCGAGCATTCTGTACCAGCTCTACAGCGGTCGCAAACCGTTTGACTTGGGGGTGCGGACGATTTCTTGGACCGCGCCTAGGCGTATCCAAGCTTCCTGCGG
>NZ_JAESIQ010000037.1:3704-5468 GCF_025289055.1 Collinsella aerofaciens | reverse complement strand
GTGTCGCATCCGGGCAGACATCGAACCATTTGAAATGGTCTAACTTGGATTTGTTTTTCGCAAGGCCGCCGAGAGGCGGCCCCGAGAAATTCCTTTTCCTATACTAAAACCATATGAATCGAACGGAACCGATCAGCGAATGACTGAGAGGACCGGACGGGCTCGAAGCCCAACATATTTGGACGGAGAGTTCGATCCTGGCTCAGGATGAACGCTGGCGGCGCGCCTAACACATGCAAGTCGAACGGCACCCACCTTCGGGTGGAAGCGAGTGGCGAACGGCTGAGTAACACGTGGAGAACCTGCCCCCTCCCCCGGGATAGCCGCCCGAAAGGACGGGTAATACCGGATACCCCGGGGTGCCGCATGGCACCCCGGCTAAAGCCCCGACGGGAGGGGATGGCTCCGCGGCCCATCAGGTAGACGGCGGGGTGACGGCCCACCGTGCCGACAACGGGTAGCCGGGTTGAGAGACCGACCGGCCAGATTGGGACTGAGACACGGCCCAGACTCCTACGGGAGGCAGCAGTGGGGAATCTTGCGCAATGGGGGGAACCCTGACGCAGCGACGCCGCGTGCGGGACGGAGGCCTTCGGGTCGTAAACCGCTTTCAGCAGGGAAGAGTCAAGACTGTACCTGCAGAAGAAGCCCCGGCTAACTACGTGCCAGCAGCCGCGGTAATACGTAGGGGGCGAGCGTTATCCGGATTCATTGGGCGTAAAGCGCGCGTAGGCGGCCCGGCAGGCCGGGGGTCGAAGCGGGGGGCTCAACCCCCCGAAGCCCCCGGAACCTCCGCGGCTTGGGTCCGGTAGGGGAGGGTGGAACACCCGGTGTAGCGGTGGAATGCGCAGATATCGGGTGGAACACCGGTGGCGAAGGCGGCCCTCTGGGCCGAGACCGACGCTGAGGCGCGAAAGCTGGGGGAGCGAACAGGATTAGATACCCTGGTAGTCCCAGCCGTAAACGATGGACGCTAGGTGTGGGGGGACGATCCCCCCGTGCCGCAGCCAACGCATTAAGCGTCCCGCCTGGGGAGTACGGCCGCAAGGCTAAAACTCAAAGGAATTGACGGGGGCCCGCACAAGCAGCGGAGCATGTGGCTTAATTCGAAGCAACGCGAAGAACCTTACCAGGGCTTGACATATGGGTGAAGCGGGGGAGACCCCGTGGCCGAGAGGAGCCCATACAGGTGGTGCATGGCTGTCGTCAGCTCGTGTCGTGAGATGTTGGGTTAAGTCCCGCAACGAGCGCAACCCCCGCCGCGTGTTGCCATCGGGTGATGCCGGGAACCCACGCGGGACCGCCGCCGTCAAGGCGGAGGAGGGCGGGGACGACGTCAAGTCATCATGCCCCTTATGCCCTGGGCTGCACACGTGCTACAATGGCCGGTACAGAGGGATGCCACCCCGCGAGGGGGAGCGGATCCCGGAAAGCCGGCCCCAGTTCGGATTGGGGGCTGCAACCCGCCCCCATGAAGTCGGAGTTGCTAGTAATCGCGGATCAGCATGCCGCGGTGAATGCGTTCCCGGGCCTTGTACACACCGCCCGTCACACCACCCGAGTCGTCTGCACCCGAAGTCGCCGGCCCAACCGCAAGGGGGGAGGCGCCGAAGGTGTGGAGGGTGAGGGGGGTGAAGTCGTAACAAGGTAGCCGTACCGGAAGGTGCGGCTGGATCACCTCCTTTCTAGGGAGATACATTCTTAGAGAGAAAACACTTTAACTCGAATTGAGGGCAGGAGCCCGTCCGGTGGATGTCGCCCGGA
>NZ_JAESIQ010000037.1:0-3608 GCF_025289055.1 Collinsella aerofaciens | reverse complement strand
AGTCCCCGCAGCACCCGGTCCCCGGGGTCGCACCCGCGTACCTTGAGAGCCGCATAGCGATAGGAGAGAGATGGAAGATCAATTTCTTCCAGACTCGATTCTTTTCTGCGATTTATCAGACAGAATGATAGCAATCATTCATCCGATCCAAACAAGAAGAATTCACTTATTAATGAGTGAGGAGCATCTGATCGCGAGCACAGTGAAGACACTGTGCCGCGGTATGAGATACCCGAATTGCGACATACGAGCGCTATTCATGATATCGATTAATTAATTTTAGCGACACGTGGATATCCCGCGGGCCCGATGCGGTCCCGCAAGATACCACGGGCGCACGGCGGATGCCTTGGCACAGGGAGCCGATGAAGGACGCGGCAAGCTGCGATAATCCCCGGCGAGGAGCACACATCCTTCGACCCGGGGGTCTCCGAATGGGCGAACCCATGCACAGCGGTGTGCATATCCCCGGCCCGAACACATAGGGCCGGGGAGGACAACCCGGGGAACTGAAACATCTAAGTACCCGGAGGAGAGGAAATCAATCTCGAGACTCCCCGAGTAGCGGCGAGCGAAAGGGGACCGATGGCCAAACCGTCGAGCGGGCATACCCGGCAGGGGTTCCGCCGACGGGGTTGCAGGGCCGCGCATCCGGGGGCTGCCGCCCCCGGGCGCAGGTCCGGCTGGGGAGCGGAACGGCATGGGAGGGCCGGCCGCAGCGGGTGACAGCCCCGTACGCGAACCCAGACCGGACGGCGCGACGCGGTCCCTGAGTAGGGCCGGGCACGTGAAACCCGGTCCGAACCTGGGTGGACCACCATCCAAGCCTGAGTACTACCCTGTGACCGATAGCGCACCAGTACCGTGAGGGAAAGGTGAAAAGCACCCCGGGAGGGGAGTGAAACAGTACCTGAAACCGTGCGCCCACGAGCAGTCGGAGCACCTTTATGGTGTGACGGCGTGCCTTTTGTAGAATGAGCCAGCGAGTCGCTGGCGCGGGGCGAGGTTAACCGAAAGGGAGCCGGAGCGAAAGCGAGCCTTAACAGGGCGACTTGAGTCCCGCGCCGCGGACGCGAAGCCGGGTGAGCTATCCGTGGGCAGGCTGAAGCGGGGGTAAGACCCCGTGGAGGGCCGAACGCACGTCGGTTGAAAACGGCGGCGATGACCTGCGGATAGGGGTGAAAGGCCAATCAAACCCGGAGATATCTCGTTCTCCCCGAAATAGCTTTAGGGCTAGCGTCGCGCGTTCACCGCCGGAGGTAGAGCACCGGATGGACGAGGGGGCTTCGCCGCCTACCGAATCCAACCGAACTCCGAATGCCGGCGGCCCAGAGCGCGGCAGTCAGAGCATGTGGGCTAAGCTGTGTGCTCGAGAGGGAAACAGCCCGGACCGCCCGCTAAGGTCCCCAAGTTCCAGCCGAGTGGCAAAGGATGTGCGTCCGCCCAGACAACCAGGATGTTGGCTTAGAAGCAGCCATGCATTCAAAGAGTGCGTAACAGCTCACTGGTCGAGTGGACATGCGCCGACAATACACGGGGCTAAGCTGGACACCGAAGCGGCGGGATTTTAATTCATTAGAATCGGTAGGGGAGCTTCCCATGGGCGGAGAAGCCGGAGGGCGACCGACGGTGGAGCGCATGGGAGTGAGAATGCTGGCATGAGTAGCGAGAGACGAGAGAGTAACTCGTCCGCCGTGAACCCGAGGTTTCCTGGGCAAGGCTAATCCTCCCAGGGTCAGTCGGGGGCTAAGGCGAGGCCGGGAGGCGTAGCCGACGCGCAGCAGGCAGACATTCCTGCACCGCGCACGCGGCGCTACGACCGACGGGGCGACGGATGGGGGTGGCTCGGCGGGGTTCTGGACGTCCCCGTGATGGAGCGCGGCCCGCGGACCAGGGAAATCCGGTCCGCATCAAGGGCGAGGCTCCGGACGAAGCACTTAAGCGAAGCGAGTGAGCCCGAGGTCCCTAGAAAAACCCCTAGGCAGGCGCGTGCGCGCCCGTACCGCAAACCGACACAGGTGGGTGGGTAGAACATACCGAGGCGATCGGGTCAACCATGGTCAAGGAACTCGGCACAATGGCCCCGTAACTTCGGGAGAAGGGGTGCCCGCGCGTACGTGAACCGGCTTGCCCGGGGAGCGGAGGCGGGCCGCAGTGGAGAGGCCCAAGCGACTGTTTACCAAAAACACAGGACTCTGCAGAAGCCGCAAGGCGACGTATAGGGTCTGACGCCTGCCCGGTGCCGGAAGGTCACGCGGAGGAGTTAGCGCATCGCGCGAAGCCCCGAAGCCAAGCCCCGGTAAACGGCGGCCGTAACTATAACGGTCCTAAGGTAGCGAAATTCCTTGTCGGGTAAGTTCCGACCTGCACGAAAGGCGCAACGACTTGGGCGCTGTCTCGACCATGGACCCGGTGAAATTGCACTGGTCGTGAAGATGCGACTTACCCGCGGAAGGACGGAAAGACCCCGTGAACCTTCACTGCAGCTTGGCATTGGCCGCTGGTCCCGCGTGTAGAGGATAGGCAGGAGGCATCGATCCGGAGGCGCCAGCCCCCGGGGAGCCGCCCTTGGAATACTGCCCTCGCGCGACCGGCGTCCTAACCCGAGGCCGTCAACCGGCTCGGGGACCGTGCCAGGCGGGCAGTTTGACTGGGGCGGTCGCCTCCTAAAGGGTAACGGAGGCGCGCGAAGGTCCGCTCGGGACGGTCGGCAACCGTCCTTTTGAATGCAAGAGTACAAGCGGGCTTGACTGCGAGGCCCACAAGCCGAGCAGGTGCGAAAGCAGGCTCTAGTGATCCGGCGGCCCCGAGTGGGTGGGCCGTCGCTCAACGGATAAAAGGTACTCCGGGGATAACAGGCTGATCTTGCCCAAGAGTCCACATCGACGGCAAGGTTTGGCACCTCGATGTCGGCTCATCGCATCCTGGGGCTGGAGCAGGTCCCAAGGGTACGGCTGTTCGCCGTTTAAAGCGGTACGCGAGCTGGGTTCAGAACGTCGTGAGACAGTTCGGTCCCTATCCTCCGTGGGCGCAGGAGAATCGATGGAGGCTGCCCCCAGTACGAGAGGACCGGGGTGGACGCACCTCCGGTGAACCGGTTGTCGACCAACGGCACGGCCGGGTAGCCGCGTGCGGCGCGGATAACCGCTGAAGGCATCTAAGCGGGAAGCCGTTCCAGGGATTAGTTCTCCTTCCGGTAAGGGCCCAGGTAGACTACCTGGTCGATAGACGGCAGGTGCAAGGGCGGCGACGTCCTCAGCCGAGCCGCACTAATCGCCCGAGCTCTTCCGGAACCGCACCTCGCGGCCCGCGGGACCCAGCGCTCATGCGCGGTCCGGGCACGAGGATGCCCCCGAGTCATCTCCCCTATGCGCCATGCGGCCCCCAGGGCACGTGTAGAGTGAGACCCAGGACACCGTAACGGTGGGCGCCGCCCACCGGTCAGCGGCCAGAGCATGGGGGGCACGCCCGGTCCCGTTCCGAACCCGGAAGCTAAGCCCCATCGCGCCGAGAGTACTGCGGGGTCAGCCCGTGGGAGGCCAGGGCGCCGCTGACCGGTGGACGGCACCGAGCCGTGCGCTTGAACTGAGAAGGGGGAGGCCTCGCGG
>NZ_JAESIQ010000036.1:0-10682 GCF_025289055.1 Collinsella aerofaciens | reverse complement strand
TCTCGGAAGGCACGTGCAGACCTTTCGTCATGGCCTCCTACCTTTCTTTCGGGCCTTACTGGCCGAATGTATCAGCGCCCCTCCGTATGGGACGCTGCTTGTTGACAGCTCTAGTTATATCCAAATTCCACCCGCAATTCCACCTCGCCCCCGAACGGTCAACAAAGTGCGATGAACGGTATATCGCATGAGATTCCCCCATAATGTACTTCGGCGTTCTAAAGTAACTTTTCTAAGGTAAACGCTCTTTTTTCCTAAAAACTATTTGCAATTGCATCTCTAAACTTTTGATTCAGAATTGCATAGCTAAATCGGTTTTATGTATATAAATGATGTTTGTTTACGTTTCCGCCTGCATTCAATGATATTCAGCTATCCATCATTCTTATTCACACTTACGTACCAGTTGAGTGAGGATATAGACCGCTTGCAGACGAGCAGGGCGTCAGTCCTATGACTTGTCAGCGTAAGAAGTAGGTAAAGATACCGTTCGCACAATACGTCCGTGCCACAAGTCGACTAAATTGAGACAATAGTGAATAGGGTTAGGCTACCGTCCCCTGCGGGGACTGAACGGACAGATGCATATGCCGAGCAAAATCGAAAAAAAGCAAGCCGCCGCAAAGCTGCGCAAACCGCCTCGCGACTTCTCGTACACGCAGAACCGAGAGCTCAGCTGGCTACGCTTTGACAACCGTGTGCTTGACGAAGCCTTCGATGAGACCGTTCCGCTGTTCGAGCGTCTAAAGTTCGTGTCGATTTTCGAGTCTAACCTCGACGAGTTTCTCATGGTGCGCGTGGGCGGCCTGTCCGATCTGGCAGAGCTCAAAAAGCAACCTGTCGACAACAAGAGCAATATGACCGCCTCCGAACAGGTCGATGCTGTCATGGCCGAAATGCCCGGGCTCCTTACCCGTTGGGAGTCCATCTTTAAGAGCATCGAGGGCAAGCTCGACACCTTGGGCGTTCACCGCGCCCGCATCGATTCGCTTACGCCCGAGGAGCGCACCTTTGTAACCCGCTACTTCCAGGCCTACGTGTCGCCGGTCATCTCGCCGCTGGTCATCGATCCTCGCCACCCCTTCCCCAACCTACGCAATGGCGCGCTCTATCTGGCCTGTGGTCTGGACGGCGCCACCGACGAGGAGAGCCTGCTGGGCCTTATCGAGATTCCCACCTCGATGAACCGCGTGGTCGAGATCCCCTCGCCCACCGGCACCTACTCCTACATCTTGCTCGAGGACGTCATCCTCGCCTGCCTGGACAGCTGCTTTGGCTCCTATAAGCCGCTGGATCGTGCGCTGATCCGCGTCACCCGCAACGCCGACATCGATCCGGACGGCGAGGGCGTCGAAGAGGAAGAGGACTACCGCCAGCACATGAAGCGCATCCTCAAGAAGCGTCTGCGTCTGCAGCCGGTAGTGCTCGCGGTCTCGGGGTCGCTCGAGAAGGCAACGCTCAAGACCATCCGCAAGGCGCTCGAGCTTTCGCGCCGCTCTGTCTTTACCTGCGATATCCCGCTCGACCTGGGCTACGTCTTTGGCATTGAGGGCAAGATTCCCGAGCACCTGCGCAACGAGCTGCTCTTTACGCCGTTTAGGCCGCAGCCCAATCCCACCATCGACATGACCCGCTCCATCCGCGAGCAGGTGCTGCAGCACGACAAGCTGCTCTTTTATCCCTACGAGGCCATGAACCCCTTCCTGGATCTGGTGCACGAGGCCGCCTACGACCCCGAGTGCATCTCGCTGCGCATCACGCTCTACCGCGTGGCCAAGCAGAGCCGCCTGTGCGAGTCGCTGATCGATGCTGCCGAGAACGGCAAAGAGGTCACGGTGCTCATGGAACTTCGTGCCCGCTTTGACGAGCAGAACAACATCGAGTGGGCCGAGCGCCTGGAAGAGGCCGGCTGCACCGTCATCTATGGTTCCGAGGGCTTTAAATGCCACTCAAAGATCTGCCAGCTCACCTATCGCGAGGGCATGGCGCTAACGCGCCTGACGCTGCTGGGCACCGGCAACTTTAACGAGAAGACGGCCAAACTCTACAGCGACTTTATGCTCATGACCGCCCACCCCGGCATCGGCGAGGACGCCAACCTGTTCTTCCGCAACCTGTCGCTGGGCAACCTGCGCGGCGATTACCGCTTCCTGGGCGTGGCGCCGGTCGGCCTCAAGCCGCTCATCATGCGCGGCCTGGATCGCGAGATCCAGCGCGCCCTCGCTGGCGAGCCCGCCCGTGTGTTCTTTAAGCTCAACTCGCTGACCGACCGCGAGGTCATCGACAAGATCGCCGAGGCATCGTGCGCAGGAGTCCGCGTGGACATGATCATCCGAGGCATCTCGTGCCTCAAGCCCGGTGTTCCGGGCAAGACCGAGAACGTGCATGTCCGCTCCATCGTCGGACGCTTTTTGGAGCACGCCCGTGTTTACGCTTTTGGCGTGGACTCGGACATGATTTACCTGAGCTCGGCAGACATGATGACGCGCAACACCGAGCACCGCGTGGAGATCGCCTTCCCCGTGCTCGACCCCACCTGCCGCGCCCTGGTACACGAGTACATGGGCATGCAGCTGCGCGACAACGTGAAGGCCCGCAGCCTCACGAGCAACGGCACCTGGGTCCCCGTGGAGCGTGCGGAGGGTGAGAAACCCTTCAACTCGCAGGAAGCTCTACTGGAGCGTGCCTATCGCAACGCCGAGGCCGCGCCCGAGCCCGTCATTGAGGCGGAACCTGCCCCCGAGGGCGAGCCGCAGCCAGTAGCACCCAAGGTCCAAGAGGTCCAGGCGACCGTCATTGAGCCCGAGCCTGCACCTGCACCTCAGCCCGATCCGCAGGTCATCAAACCCGCACCCGAGACGAGCGCCCGTCGCGATAAGCCCGCCGGCAAGACCAAGGCCATCGAGCGCCATCGCCCCGGTCGTGTGCGCATGGGTCTGGGCCTGATCGGTCTAGGCCTTAAAACGCTCATTACCGGCAAGACCAAATAGGCGTTTGTAGAAGCGCCCCGCATTTGAGGAAAGCCTCGGATGCGGGGCGCTTTTCCCTGCTACCATGGTGCGGACAACAACGCGAATGACAGGCAGGAATATGAAGCTCACTATAGAATCGATGACCTACGGCGCCGACGGGCTGGCGCACGCCGACAACGGCAAGGCCGTCTTTGTGCAGGGCGCCGTGGCAGGCGACACCGTCGAGGCCGAGGTCGTACAGGACGGCAAGTCGTTCATGCGTGCCCGCACCACCGAGATTCTGGAGCCAAGCCCCGATCGCATTCAGCCTCCCTGCCCCTTCGTGGGCATCTGCGGCGGCTGCTCGTGGGGCAATCTCTCACGCACGGCACAGCTCGCCGCCAAGGAGCAAAATCTGCGCTCCACGCTCGAGCGTATCGGCAAGTTCAGCCCCGATCAAGTCGATGAACTGGTGCAACCCATCCGCCACACCAAGGATGATTGGGGCTACCGCAATAAAATCGAACTCGAGCCGACCGTTGTAAACGGCCGCGTGCGTCTTGGCATGCACGGTGTCGATCCTCGCAAGATCGTGACCGTCGATTCGTGCCCGTTGTTCGACAAACGTTTCCCCAAGGCACTCAAATCGGTCGTCGGCGCGCTCAATTATCTGAGCGGCAGCCACGACCTGGGCCTTGAGCGCGTGGGCATTCGCGCCTCGCGTCGCGCCAAGGCACTCGAGGTGGCGCTCTGGACGCCTACGGGTTCTTTCCCGCGCTCGCAAGTCTCGCGCGTGTTGGCAGACGCCGCGCACCCCACAAGTGTCGTACGCGTGATGAGCAAGGGCGAAAAGAAGGCCCGCCGTGTTTCCAAGGTCGAAATGCTCGCCGGAGAGGGCTCATGGACCGAGAATATCGCCGAGGGTCAGATGCGCTTGTCTGCCCCGTCTTTTTTCCAGGTCAACACCAAGGGTGCCGAGATTTTGATCGAGCTTGTCATGGAAGCGCTCGATCCGCAGGAAGACGAGCTTGCCGTGGACCTGTACTGCGGTGCCGGCACCTTTACCCTGCCGCTCGCCCGCCGCTGCGACTTTGTCGCTGCCGTCGAGGCCTACGGCCCCGCCGTGCGCGACCTGCGCCGTAACCTGGAGATCAACAAGCTTGATAACGTCGACGTCATTGGCGGAGACGCGGTGCGCGAGTTCCCCGACCAGGATGCCGACGTCTTGGTGGTCGACCCGCCGCGCGCAGGCCTCGCCCCCGAAGCGATCGACCTTATCGCCAGCACGAGTGCTCGCGATGTCGCCTACGTGAGCTGCGACCCGGCCACCCTGGCGCGCGATCTCAAACGCTTTGTCGAAGAAGGCACCTTCTCCCCCGTAAAGATCACGCCAGTCGACCTGTTCCCACAAACCTTCCACTGCGAGACCGTCGTCCACCTTAGGCGCAACTAGCCACTTAATCATTGCTCAGAAAAATCATTGGGAAATCGAGCGTGGCAAGCGGAGGTCTTCGGGGTATAAGACGGCTAATTGTATGCCGCCTATGAAAGGAACCCTCATGCCCAGCGTTGCCGTTCTCGCCGCCGATGGCTTTGAAACGATTGAATGTCTGACCATGGTCGATGTCATGCGTCGCGGCGGCGTGCGTGCCACGCTCGTCTCGATTATGCCCACGCGTGAGGTCGTAAGCTCGCTGCAGATCCCCGTGACCTGCGATGCGCTCTTTGATGAGATCAACTTTGACGAGTACGACTGCGTCGTGCTGCCCGGCGGCCTGCCCGGTGCCACCAACCTGCGCGCCGATCAGCGTGTCTGCGACGTGGTCTGCGAGTTCGCCGCGACCAAGCACGTCGCCGCCATCTGCGCCGCCCCGTTTATCCTGGGCGAGCTCGACCTACTCGAGGGGCGCCACGCCACGTGCTTCCCTGGCTTTGAGAAAAGCTTCCCCGAAGGCGCCTATACTGGCGAGAAGGTCACGCAAGACGGCAACATCATCACTGCCAGCGGCATGGCACAGTCACTCCCCTTTGCATTGGAGCTGCTGCGCACGCTCGCTGGCGACAAGGCCGTCGAGAAGGTCGCCGAGGGCATCCAACTATGATTTTGGCTTCGCAATCGCCGCGCCGCATAGAGCTGATGCGCGAGGCAGGCTACAACATTCGCGTGATTCCCGCGGATATCGACGAAACGCCCTTTGATGGCGAGGCCCCGCTCACGCTTGTCGAGCGCTTGGCACGCGCCAAGGCGGCTGCCGTTGCTGCCGAGTATGCCGAGCCCAAAGAACTGACGGTCGCGGCCGACACCATCGTCACCTTCGACGGCAAGATTTTGGGCAAGCCGGCAACCGAGGGCGAGGCGCGCACCATGCTCCGTGAGCTTTCGGGCCGCACGCACCAGGTCGCAACCGGCGTCTGCATCGTTAAGGCAGGCGATACGGCCGCCCCGCATGCCGCCGAGAGCCTGTCGTTTGTCGATGTGACCGACGTGACATTCTACGAGCTCACCGACGAGCAGATCGAGCGCTACGTCGCCTCGGGTGAGCCCATGGACAAGGCCGGCGCCTACGGCATCCAGGGCACAGGCGGCCGCATGCTCGTGCACGATATTTCGGGCGACTTCTATAACGTAGTGGGCCTACCCATCGCCCGCGTCGCGCGCGCGATTCAAAAACTCTCGTAATTGCATCTGGCGCTGGGTATTCCCCAGCGCCTACAATTTTGGCGTACCGTACGGATCCCGACCGGGCACAAGGCGCGGCGGAAAACCGATAGGAGTTAAACATGGATACACTGCTCGAGGCCATTGACGTCTGCGATGTCGATGGCTTTTGCTATGGCAACTATACGGACGAGGAGGCCGGCACCGGTTGCACCGTAATCGTGGCACCCGAGGGCGCCACCGGCGGTGTTGACGTTCGCGGCGGTGCTCCCGCTTCGCGCGAAACCGACCTGCTGCGACCTGAGAACACCGTCGACAAGGTCCACGCCGTCTGCCTTTCGGGCGGATCGGCCTTTGGCCTCGAGGCTGCAAGCGGCGTCGCTCGCGAGCTTGAGAGCCGCGGCATCGGCCTTCCCGTCGGCCCCACGCAGGTGCCTATCGTGTGCTCCAGCTGCATCTTCGACCTTGCCTTTGGCGACCCCACCGTGCGCCCCGACATTGAGGCCGGCATCGCCGCCGTGTGCGAAGCACTCGACCACACCCCCACCAAGCTCGAACAGGGCAACGTAGGCGCCGGCACGGGCGCCACCGTGGGTAAGCTCATGGGGCCCGCCACCTGCATGAAGGCCGGCCTTGGAGCTGCCGCCGTGGCACTCGGGCCCATCAAGGTGGGCGCCGTGGTCTCGGTCAACGCCTGCGGCAACGTTGTCGACCCCTTCACCGGCGAGTGGGTCGCCGGTATGCGCGCCGCAGCCGATAGCGACCAGATCGTCGACATGGAACTCGCAGCCTTTGCCGCCGCCGGATCCATGCAGATGCCGCTCGACCGCACCAACACCACCATCAGCTGCATCGTCACCAACGTGGAACTCACTAAGGCACAAGCCACCAAGGTCTCCCAGATGGCCGCAGACGCCTACGCACACGCCATCCGTCCCACGCACACCACCAACGACGGCGACACCATCTACACCCTCGCCAGCGGCAAACTGGGCGCCCAGGCAAGCGCCGCCATTCCCCTAGACCTGCTGGGCATGCTCGCCGTAAGGGCCCTGGAAACCGCCATCGTAAACGGAGCCAAAACCGCCAAAACCTCCCACGGAATCCCAGGTGCTGCGAAGTAATCTCACTCGACCGTCGGTCGGAGGCGGGCGGGCATTACGTTTGCTGCTCTACAGTCCTATGCAAGACGAAGGCCACATTAAGTGGCCTTCTTTGCATGCGGAACTCGCGACAAACGTAATGCCCGCCCGCCTCCGACCGACTACCAACTAATATTTTTTCAGCCCAGGCCCCTGTGTACCGCGCGTCGAAGATCTTCAAATTCAAATAACCTGACAATCGATTCTTATAGCAGAGGCCCCTTGGCCTTTAGTTTGATACAAGTTCCGCACGAGCCGGAAAGCACTTAATGTGCTTTCCGTGCGAGCAGGACTGTTCGCAGTAGCAAACTAAAGGCCAAGGGGCCCAGTCAACCTATCAGCAGCGATTACTCGGCAGCTAGTTGAATTTGAAAATCTTTGAGGCAAGACGGTATAGGCCGAGTGTGGTTTTGTCTCCGGCCCGTCCGCGCAGATTGGTGAAGAACCCGACCACGCCGTAGCGGGCACGACGATACATGCGCTCGTCGTAGGCCTTCAAATCATTCCACAGCGTCTTTAGGCGCTCGTCGGCGCAATCTTCCTCGGAAAGCTTGGTGAGCACCGAGCAGATCGCCATCATCATGGTGAAATAGCCCATCATGTACGAGCGCAGACGCGACGACTCAACATCGCTGTACAGGTGGTACGACTCCATCATGATGCGCGTCACACGGAACTGCTGGTCCAGACGCTTGACCATCGTGGCCTCGTTGACGCTCTGGCCCTCGCGACCGATAAAGTAGCGGTAGAGGTCGATGTCGGCGTAGTACATGGTCTTGCAACGCGGCAGCGGCACGTAGGCGTAGATGTTGTCCACATAGAACGTGTGCGGCGGCATGGGAAGGTTGGACTCGCGCAGCACATCCGTGCGATAGCACAGGCTGTGCATAAGAAGGTTCTGGTCCAGGCGGAAATGACCGATCTGATCCCAGGAAAAGATCTTTTTGCGCGGCAGGGCAAACTTGTAGCCAATAGCGGTATGCGTGCCCTCATAAACCTTCTCGTACACGTAGTTCGAGATAAACAGGTCGACGCGCTGGTCGCGCTCCTCAAAGCCACGCAGAATCGAAAGCATGGTCGAAAGCGCCGCACCGTCGAGCCAGTCATCCGAGTCGACAACCTTGTAGTAGGTGCCCTGCGCCTCGCGCAGGCCCGAGAGGACGGCAATACCGTGGCCGCCATTCTCCTGGTGCACCGCGCGGATGATTCCAGGATAACGGGCCTCCCACTCGTCGGCCTTGGCGGCCGTCTCGTCCTTGGAGCCGTCGTCCACCACGATAATCTCGATATCGGTGGCGTAATTGCTCCCTTCCAAGATGGAGGTGATGCAATGGTCCATGTCCTTGGCGGCGTTATACGAGGGAATACCGAATGTTATGACTTTATGCATGGCAGGCGATAATCTCATCCGAAAGATCGAGGGCGGAATTGGTCACGGCGTCCATATCGTAGTAACGATACTCGGCCAGACGACCCACGGGGTGGAAGTTCGTCAGGTTCTGGACACGCTCAAGATAGCGCTCGTAGAGCTCACGGTTCTCGGGCTCCAGGATAGCGTAGTACGGCGTCTCGCCCGAGCCGGGCGTATAGGCCTTGGAGTACTCCTTCATGATGGTGGTCTTGCCGGGCAAAACCTGACCGGTCATGTTCTTGAACTCGGTGATGCGCGTATAGTCCTCGCTCGTGGTGTAGTTGACGGTGCCCACAGGCTGGAACTGATCAATATCGAGCGTCTCGAACTTCATATCGAGCGTGCGGTACGGCAGCGCGCCCAGGTCGAGGTTGAACAGCTCGTCGAGTGGACCGGTGTAGACGATCTCGCCACCATAGACCTTGCCGTCGATCTTGACGGTAGTCTCGTCGATCTCAAAGAGGTCACGGGCGTCTACGTCGCAGAACACGTCGATCAGGTCGTGGTCGAGCATGTGCTCAAAGAGCGCGGTATAGCCGTCCTGCGGCATGCCCTGGAAAGGAGCCTGCGGGAAGTAGCGATCGTCATCGCCCACAAAGACGGGAACGCGGCCGGTGATCGAGGGGTCGATCTGGTCGGGCGTCTGGCCCCACTGCTTCATGGTGTAATGCAAAAAGACGTTCTCGTAGACATAATCGGCGACCTCGGCAAGATCCGGGTCGTTCTTCTTGCGCAGCTCCATAATGGGCACCTTGACGTCCTTGCCAAAGGTCTCCACGAGCTTTTGGTACAGTTCCTCGCCGCGCTCATCGCCAAAGGCGAGCTTGAGGCTCGCATGGTTAAAGGGCACGGGCATAAGGGTACCGTTGATGTTGGCGAGCACCTTGTGCTGGTAGTCCGTCCACTTGGTAAAGCGCGACAGGAAATTGTGGACGCGCTCGTTAAAGGTATGGTAGATGTGCGGACCATACTCGTGGACCAGGATTCCCGCCTCGTCAGTGCAGTCGAAGGCATTGCCCGCAATGTGGCTACGGCGCTCCAAAACGGCAACACGATAGCCGATAGTTTCGGCAAGACGGCGGGCGCAAACGGCACCGGCATAACCGGCGCCGACAACAATCATGTCGTACGCACCGGCATTAAAGCCTTCAGGCAGGCCTGAGGTAATCTGCATCGATACTCCTTGTCAAAAGCCACGTGCTCGTTAGCTGGGCTTTTCTCGAACATTCTTCGAGACATATTTATTAGAGCGATTATAGCGCTAATGCGTCCTATAATGAGCTTGCCACACAAGGAAAGCTCAAGCACCGCGGCGTACATTATTGAAAGGTAAACCCGCTAGCAGCGGGTTTATTCGTGAACAGCCGGGCGCCTGGAGCTTAGCGAAACGCTTGTAAGGAGTAACATGAGCGATTTCCTAAACCGTATGAAGTCTGCCGCTAAGGCCGACCTTAAGACGATCGTCCTGCCCGAGGGCGAGGATCCGCGTACCATCGTCGCGGCAAACAAAATCATCGAGGAGGGCCTGGCAAAGCTCGTCATCTTGGGCAACCCCGACGAGATCGACGTTCCCGGCGCTACCGTCATCGACCCGCGCAATGCCGAGAAGCACGAGGAGTACGCGCAGAAGTTTGCCGAGCTCCGCGCCAAGAAGGGCGTTACCATCGAGCAGGCTCGCGCCCAGGTGATGGACGCCACCTACTTTGGCACCATGATGGTCAAGATGGGCGACGCCGACGGCCTGGTCTCCGGTGCCTGCCACTCCACCGCCGACACCCTGCGCCCTGCGCTGCAGATCCTCAAGACTGCCCCGGGCACCAAACTGGTCTCGGCCTTCTTCGTGATGTGCACCGACACCCCGCAGTTCGGCACCGACGGCACGCTGATCTTCGCCGACTGCGGCCTCAACATCAACCCGTCCTCCGATGAGCTCTCCGAGATCGCCATCGCCTCCGCTCACTCTTGGTCCACCTTCATGGGCAATGTTGAGCCGCACGTGGCCATGCTCTCCTACTCCACCATGGGCTCCGCCGGTGGCGAGGTCGCCAAGAAGGTCCAGGAGGCCGTAAAGTTCTGCAAGGAGAAGGCTCCCGAGCTCGCCATCGACGGCGACCTGCAGCTCGATGCCGCTATCGTCCCCACCGTCGCCCAGCTCAAGGCTCCCGGCTCCTCTGTCGCCGGTAAGGCCAACGTGCTCGTGTTCCCCGACCTCGAGGCTGGCAACATCGGCTACAAGCTGGTCCAGCGCTTCGCTGGCGCTGACGCCTACGGCCCCATCCTGCAGGGCATCGCCAAGCCGGTCAACGACCTGTCGCGCGGCTGCTCTGCCGACGACATCGTGGGTGTCGTGGCCATCACCGCCGTCCAGGCTCAGATGGCTGAGTAGCGGACTTATCCCCTCGGGACCCTACAGGGTAAAGCTCTGAAAACGTCCTCGGACATGCATGAAACCCCCGCTGCGCACTTTGAACTGCACCCCAAAACTTGGACGGCTTAAATAAGAACTACGCCGCAAGGGA
>NZ_JAESIQ010000035.1:0-11408 GCF_025289055.1 Collinsella aerofaciens | reverse complement strand
TATACGGGTGCATCATCGACGTCTTCAATACAGAAAATATCAGTGCGGAATGTTCCGGAGCTTTACCCTGTAGGGTCCCTGCCGTCACATGGCATTCAGGGCATCTGGAGTGGACGGCGGCTTGGCTACGAGCTGGAGCTAAAAATCTGAATGGTCGGGTTCCGTTGCTGGAAGTGCAAGCGTTGCCGGCGATGGTCACTTTGGGACTGGAATTTCCACCTGCTAGCAAAAAGGCCTCCGGAGCTGTTGCTCTGGAGGCCTTTCGTTTACTTGCAAATGCGCGCCTTAGTTGTTCTTGGTCAGGCGCTCGACGTCGTGGGCGATCATGTATTCCTCGTCGGTGGGGATGACCATGACCGTGACGGCGGAACCGGCGGCACTGATGACCTGCGGGCCGTTGCCCACGGCCTCGCGGTTCTTGTTGTTGTCGATGCGTACGCCCAGCCACTCAAAGCAGTCGCAGAAGGCCTTGCGGATCGACCAGTCGTTCTCGCCGATGCCGGCGGTAAAGGTGATGGTGTCCACGCCCGCCATGGAAGCGATCATGGAACCGGCCTGCTGCATGGCCTTATAGGCGAACATATCGAAGGCGAGCAGGCAGCGCTCGTCGCCCTCGGAGGCGCGCGTGCGGATGTCGCGGGCGTCGTTGGAGATGCCCGAGATGGCAAGCAGACCAGACTGCTTGTTCATCATGTCATCGACTTCCTGGTAGCTGTAGCCGCCCTCGCGCTGCAGGTAGCACACGGTGGCCGGGTCGATGGAACCACAACGGGTGCCCATCATCAGGCCATCGAGCGGCGTGAGACCCATCGTGGTGTCGCGGCACACGCCGTCCTCGATAGCAGCGAGCGAAGCACCGTTGCCCAGATGGCACGAAAGCAGGCGGTGGCAGCGCGAACCCAGGATCTCCTTGGCCATCATCCACTCATAGCGGTGGCTCGTGCCGTGGGCGCCGTACTTGCGCACGTGGTACTTGTCGCAAACGTCCTTGGGCAGCGCGTAGGTGTAGGCGACCTCGGGCATGGTCATGTGGAACGAGGTATCAAAGACGGCGACGTTGGGCAGCTCCGGATACTTCTCGCGGCAATACTCGATTGCTGCAGCCTCGCCGTAATTGTGCAGCGGAGCGAGCGGGGCCACCTCAAGGATCTTGGCCATGACCTCATCGTCGACGACTGCGGAATCATCGAAGTGCCAGCCGCCCTGAACGATGCGATGTCCAATGCCATCAATCGTAAAGTCGGTCTTCTCGAGCTCCTCGAGCACACGAGCGATAGCAGAGCGATGATCGGGGAAAGGGACCTCCTCGGTCTGCTTGGCGCCACCGTTCTCGGAGTGGCCAAAAATGCCCATGTCCGAACCGATACGTTCGCAGTTGCCCTTGGCGAAAACCTCGCGGGTAACGGTATCCAAAAGCTGATATTTAAGGCTTGAGCTGCCGGCGTTGACAACAAGTACGTTCATGAGACTCCTTTGCAGTGCAATACGGTCGACGCAGACCCCTTAAGGCGGCCGCATTTTAATAAGAAGTTATCACAACTTGATAAATAGCTATCAAGCATATCGCCCAACGAGCGCAAAAGAGGGGCCGAACGGCGCTCGGTCGTCCAGCCCCTCCCCTCTTGCAATTACTTGCCGTTGACGATGCGCTCGACGTCGGAAGCGATCATGAACTCCTCGTCCGTAGGGATGACGAAAATCTTGACCTTGGAATCCTTGGCGGACAGGCACCAAGCGCCGTCGCCACGCAGGGCATTACGGGCGTGATCCATCTTGACGCCCATAAAGGCCAGACGATCGGCCACGCCAGCGCGAACGGCCGGAGCGTGCTCGCCGATGCCGGCGGTAAAGACCAGGGTGTCCATGCCGCACATGGAGGTGGCCATCTCGGCGGCCTTAGCGGCAATCTTGTAGACGAACATATCGAAGGCGAGCTGAGCCTCGGGGTCACCAGCAGCGGCGAGCTCCTCAACGTTGCGGCAGTCGTTGGTCTTGCCACCGGTCACAGCCAAAAGGCCAGACTTCTTGTTCATCATCTCGTCGACCTCGTCGAAGGTGTAGCCACCCTCGCGCTGCAGGTAGCACACGGTAGCCGGGTCGATGGAGCCGCAGCGGGTGCCCATCATGACGCCGTCGAGCGGCGTCAAGCCCATGGTGGTGTCCATGCACTTGCCGTCCTCGATGGCGCACAGGGAAGCGCCGGAGCCGATATGGCACACGACGACCTTGCGGGCCTCGCCGTTGGTCATCTCGGCGACCTTCTTGGAGATGTAGCGATAGCTGGTGCCGTGGGCGCCGTACTTACGGATGTGCAGCTTGTCGCAAACATCCTTGGGAAGGGCGTAGGTCTTGGCGACCTCGGGCATGTTGAAGTGGAAAGCGGTGTCGTAGACCGTGACGTTGGGCAGATCGGGATACTGCTCCAGGCAGTACTCGATAACGTTGGCCTCGGGGTTGTTGTGCAGCGGCGCCAGCGGGGCGACCTCGCGAATCTTGGCGAGGACGTCCTCGTCGACGAGGGAGGAATCACCAAAGTACCAACCGCCCTGAACGATACGGTGGCCGATGCCCTCGATCTTGACGCCGTTGGCCTCAAGGTCCTTCAGGACGACCTCGATGGCGACCTTGTGGTCGGGGAACTCGATGTTCTCGGTCACCTTCTTGGAGCCATTGGCAGCATGGGTGAAGGTACCACCGGTAAAGCAGACGCGCTCGCAGGAGCCCTTTGCGGACACCTTATGGGACTTGGTGTCGATGACCTGATACTTAAGGGTCGAAGATCCCGCGTTGACGACCAGAACGTTCATGTGTCTCCCTACTAACAGGCGGTGTGGCGCCGCCAGGTTACATACGCTTCAATAATAAACCCAAACGCCCTCGCGCTCGGGTTTATTGCGTTGATATATAAGTTATCGGTGCCTAAATACTCATGGCCTTTGACTTGTAAGACGAAATAGCGCGGGGATATACACCAGGGAAGAAATCCCGAGCGCAACAAGCAATACGACTCGAATGCCCGCGATGCTGCTCAACGCAGCATTGAACAGATAGAAAAGGATGGCACCCACCGCCACCATCTGGCTTTGGACCGAAATCAGTGAACAGCGCATCGAAGAATCGACAGCATTTTGAAAAATTGAGTATTTAATTGGAGCAAATAACGAGTACGCGACCGTCTGCAGTACATAGAACACGGGCAGCAAATAGACCGGAGTAAAGGGAATCAAAAACAGAGCAGCCAGGGAAAGGCGCACGATGCCGCAAATACGCGCAAAACGGCCCTTGTCGACATGAGCAATCACACTGGGCACAATAAGCCCCATGGAGGCCGAGGCAAGAAGCTGGACCGCAATGATCACACCCGAAGCGACGGCATTCATTCCGCGACCCGCAAGCAACAGTGAGAAAAAGTCTTCCAGGGCGACAAAAGCAAATGCCTGAGAGCAGTCCATGATGAACGCTGAACGAAGAATGCCGTTACGCGCAATAGCGGCACCGATCATCTTCGGGCTAATTCCACGCTTAGGTGTCGCTGTAGTGTCCCCTCTTCGCATCTCAGGAATGCAGACAACGACAACCAACGTCAACACCATTGCGATGATATCTGCCAAAAGACCAATGAGATACGCGCCAGCGGACGAAATGAAACCGCCCACACAAGCGGAGAGGGCATAAGAGGCATAGAAAACAAATCGCTCAACGACATTAAGCCTTACGAGCTGGTCCAGAGAGACGCTGTCAATGTAAATCGCTTCCATGGACCCGCTCATACATGCAGCGGCAAAACCTTTGAGAGCAAACGCGCCGATTAAAAGCAGAGGAGAACGGACGAGAAGCAGGGCGGCGTAGTATCCAAGCATCCCCACGACGCCAACGAGACCACTTGTCTTTCGTCCAAACCTATCGGCAATATAGCCAGTGGGAACTTCAAGGATGAACTTGCTCACTTGATATGCAATCATCATGCTAGAAATCGCCACCATCGAGAATCCGACGAATTCAAGGTAAACCGTCAGAAAATACAAAATGGTGCTGAAGTTCGACAGAAAAACAAACGTCATATAAAGCAAAACCGTACGGTTTTTCATGCTCCGCCCTCCAAGAGTCAACAATCTAAATCGGAATCTTGGAAAAGCATGAGGGCAAAGCCGTCAGTCATGTGTTACAAGGCGTCAACATTCACTTGACGACACGAGGCCAAATGGCCTCACGAAGCAAGATGACGCAATAGGTGAAGAAATACCGTCTGGTGTCGATCGGTCCAGGCATTTTGTCGATAGCAAAAGTAGATGGGCAAGGCTACGTCATGCGAACCTTCAATAGAGTACTCGCTCACTTCCGACCCATCTGATGCGAGAGAAGAGCCAGAAAAACCCAATATCAATCCCCCGGCTTGAAGAAACTCAGCCTGCGCTCTGTTTCCGTATTCGACGTCGCGGAAGCGGAAATTAACCAGCTGAGCTTCGGGGCATTGATTGATCGCATTGAGACAGGGCGACAAATTAATGGGAACAGCTAACCTGCCGCCCAGTAACTCACGAACGGTCATAGCACCCACAGATTGATGACCCGCTGGGCACGAAAGAACCTTGAGCTCCTTTTCACCCAAGTATTTCGAAGAAAGGACACTGTCCCTTGGTTCCTCAAATGAGATGGCCGCATCCGAAATGCCAAGCACAAGTGATTCAAAGCATGTAGCCGTTGGCTGATGCCACACATCAAGGTGAATCTGAGGGTGCGAGCTTTCAAACGAGTCGTACCAGTTTTCGGAAAAAAGACGCCCCCGCCCGTGAAGACAGGGGACGTAAAGACGAAAGTGGCCGTCGGGCGAAACGCCACCGTTCCCCGATTGGGTGTACTTTTTGAGATCGTCGACTTGTGCCAGGATCACGCGTGCACGACGCGCAAATTCTCTGCCCGCCGGAGACAAAACAGCCTCCCCCGCCGATCGATTGAGCAAAACGATCTGATACTCAGACTCCAGTTTCTTAATTGCCGACGAGACAGCCTGTGGGCTCACGTGAACGGCGCGAGCCGCTTTGCGCACGCCGCCGTAGTTCGCTACCGCTTGAAGGTATTCGAGTTGAGAAAACTGCATAGGTTACTCCAAAGGCAGCCAAGGCGACGGGCCGTGCGTCCTCAGATGAGGTTCTCGCCCAGGTTCTTGCCGCCGAGGACGTGCATGTGGAAGTGCATGACGGTCTGACCGGCGTTGACGCCCTTGTTGGAGATGACGCGGAAACCGTCCTCCAGACCCTTGGCCTTGGCGACCTCCTGGATGGCGTGGGCCATGGCGCCCATGGTCTCGGCGGGCACGTTATCGGCGATGTCACTGTAGTGCTTCTTGGGGATCACGAGCGTGTGGACCGGCGCCTGGGGATTGAGGTCGTCGAACGCGATGACCTGGTCATCCTCGTAGACGACGGTCGAGGGGATCTCGTGGTTGGCAATTTTGCAGAAGATGCAATCACACATGGTTGGTTCCTTTCTCACAGACCAAGGTAATTATATTTGGTCGGGATGGTTAGAACGAAAGGTTGTCGTCGGTGTTGGCGGCTTCGCCGTCGGCGAGCACGTCGTTGCCGTCGACGTCCTTCAGGAGCACCGAGACCTTCTGCTCGGCATCGGACAAGCGGGTACGCAGGCTCTTGAGGAGCTCGACGCCGCGGGTATAGCTCTCAAGCGACTCCTCGAGCTCCATATCACCCGACTCCAAGCTGCGGATGATGAGCTCCAACTCCTGTGAAGCCTGCTTGTACGTAAGCTGCTCGACCGGGGTCTTCTCTGCCATATCTGTTTCCTTTCCTAAAGGTTTATCGCTATGAAACGCGGCCTACTCGACCGTATCGACCGTTGCCGCCACGTTGCCGTCTGCCATGCGCACGCGAATGGCGTCACCGGGCTTAAAGGTCTTGGCGCTCGTGGCCACCCCATCATCGCTGTACGCGATGGAATAACCACGGGCAAGCACCTTGAGCGGCGACAGGGCATCGAGCGAGGCTGCCGCACGGCCCAAGTCGGATGCTGGCTTGTTGAGCATCGTGCGCCCCTGATGCTCCAGGCGGGAGCTTGCGAGCGTGAGCGCATGGCGCTTGCCATCGAGTCCTGAGGTGCTTGCGATCAAGCGCTCGGGCAGACGCTCAAAGTTGGAGCGGAATGCCCCAACCGAACGCGTTATGGCGCCGGACAAACGATCGGCCGTCAGGGCAAGCTCAGACTCGCGACGCTCAACCATAAACGTTGGGTCGTTGAGGCACGGGCGGCACGCAGCCGCATCGAGCGCATCGCCCAAGCGAGCCGTATAGGTATCCCAGGCACGGCGACCGCGCTGATCGAGCATCTCCAGGTCGACCTGGGCCGACCCAATCATCGATGCCATCGCAGCACCCAGACGTTGATAGCGCGCCTCGAGCACATCGGCCAACTCCGTCATAGCCGGCGCCACCGATTCGGCCGCCGCCGTAGGCGTGGAGGCGCGACGGTCGCTCACCATGTCGCAAATCGAGGTATCGGGCTCATGGCCAATGCCGGTCACCACGGGCACGGGACAAGCCGCCACCGCGCGGGCAAGCTCCTCGTCATTAAAGGTCATGAGGTCCTCAAAGGAGCCGCCGCCGCGCACCAACAAAATACAGTCGGGCGCCGGCGTAATGGAAGCGGCGCGGCGCAGGCCCTCAATGAGCTCTGTCGGCGCACCCTCGCCTTGTACCTTGGCACCCACGCAGACGAGCTCGACGAGCGGGTTGCGACGACGCAATGTGCGCTTGACGTCGTCGATTACGGCACCCGAAAGCGAGGTGACGACCGCCACGCGGGAGCAGAACACCGGGATGCGGCGCTTGCGCGCTTCGTCCATCAGACCCTCACGGCGTAGCTTTTCGGCCAGTTGCGCCACTTGTTGACGCAGCAGACCCTCCCCCGCCAGCGAAAACGAGCGAGCGACAAAGCTCATGCGGCCCGTAGCCTTATAGAGATTGAAGCTGCCCTTAAAGCTCACCTGCATACCGTCGCGCAGATCGAACGTGCGCTTGAGATAGGCACCCTTCCAAATGATGCAGTCAACGGCGGCCGAATCGTCCTTGATCTGGAAATAGCAGTGGCCGCTTCGGGCGTTAGGACCACGAAAACCCGTGACCTCGCCCAAGACGCTCAGCTGCGGAATGGCATCGAGCGCACCGGCGGCAATCTCCACCGCCTGGCTCACGCTGAGCTCCTTGCGCTCTTGCTCGTCCGAACCGTCGAACTCGGCGGAAACGGCATTACCGGTTAGGTTCCAGCCTGCCACGCAGCCTCCTTTCGTTATCGAGCACAGAGGCTCCGGCCCCGTGCGAAATTAAGTCCAACACATAGTACAGCGCCGCGAGGACAC
Source organism: Collinsella aerofaciens (assembly GCF_025289055.1). Lineage (GTDB taxonomy): Bacteria > Actinomycetota > Coriobacteriia > Coriobacteriales > Coriobacteriaceae > Collinsella. The sequence goes on along the minus strand of NZ_JAESIQ010000035.1, from coordinate 4,039 downwards.
GAATCCCCGCGGCGCCTGCCTGTCCCATTTGTTATCGGTTGGAGTTTCTGTTGTAGCGAGCCATAAGGTAGAGCAACTGAATGATCGAAGTGAGCGCTGCAGCCACATAGGTAAGCGCGGCTGCCGTCAGTACCTTCTTGGCGCCGTTGACCTGCTTGGAGCTCATGCCCGACTGCTCGATGTACGCCACAGCACGTCGGCTGGCGTCAATCTCGACAGGCAACGTAACGAGTTGGAACAGCACACTAAACGAGAAGAAGATCAACGCGAGGGTCGTGAGCCCGGCAATGTTCATAAACAGGCCCAAGAGTAACACGATGGTCCAGGTGTTCTGGGTAAAGTTGACGACCGGGACCAGGGCGGTGCGCACCTTCATCATGGCATAGCCGCTTTGACGCTGAGCGGCGTGACCTGCCTCGTGACAGGCGACGGCAACGCTTGCGACCGATCCGCCCGAACGGTTGGCATCTGAGAGATACAGGTTGTTATCCTGCGGGTTGTAATGGTCGGTGAGCTCACCGGCGACACCCTTGATACCCACGGCATTGCAACCGTTGGCGTCAAGCATGCGGCGCGCGACCGTGGCGCCCGTGTCACCGTCCGAGCGAACCTTGGACCAGGTTTTGTACGTCGAGTTGATATAGTTCTGTGCGGCAAGGCCAAGCACCGTGCAGACAAGAACAACCAGCAGGTACAGCGGGTCGATGCCAAAGCCGTATCCATAGTAATAAGGCATGCGAATTCCTCCGAGTCGAGTTACACGTTGGAGGCATTTTACCCACTCAACCGGCTAGGCTTCCCTACAGGAGCTCGATTTTGCCGTCCTTCACCGTCAACCCCATATTGCCGGAAAGCAGATCGTCTAGGCGCGAGCCCACAAGCTCAAAGCGCCAGCCTTCGCGCAGGGGGCTCTGCTCGGGATGCTCAATGTAGTCGGCCAGGTCATCGCGCGAGGCAATGACCGAGGTCGCAACGCCTGAGCGCTCGGCAACCAGGCGGATAAGCGCATACATAAGGTCAGTCACGCTCTCCAGCTCCGGCGAAATCTGACGATGTCCGCGCACCAAGAGCGGCAGGCGATCGTGCGGACAGCTCGCACCGCGCTTGATGGCCATGAGCGCGCCGTCCACGTCGCGCTCCCCCAACTGATCGGTACCGCGAATGCTACGGAACTCCTCAACGCGCACGGGATTGCGCTTAACGAGCGCAAGCAGCGTGTCGTCGGACATGACCCACTTGCGCGGGATGTTACGGCGCTCGGCGCGATCCTCGCGCCAGGCGGCGAGCTCGCGCGCGATGCCCAACTGGTGACGGCTGCACGAATTGATGCGCTTGACCTTACGGAACGCCTCGTGGCGATCGGCACGGTAGTGCGACTCATCGACCAGAGGACGCAACTCGTCGAGCACCCAGTCCACGCGGCCCAGCTCGCGCAGGCGGCTCATCATCTCGGTATAGGCGACGATCAGGTATTTGACGTCATCGATCGCGTACTCAATCTGCTTATCGGTCAGCGGGCGACGCGACCAGTCGGTCAGCGACTCGGTCTTGGGCAGCGAGACGCCGCAAAACGTCTGCACGAGCGCGCCATACGAAATCTGCTGGCGCTCGCCCAAAAAGGCGGCGGCGACCTGCGTATCGAAAATCGGTCGTGGCAGCACGCCCACGGTATGGAGCATGACCTCCATATCCTGCGAGCACGCGTGGAAGACCTTGGTCACGCTCTCGTCGGCCATAAGCTCGGCCAGCGGCGAGAGGTCGTCGATCACCAGAGGGTCGACCGCTACGCTCTCGGCAGGGGTGGCAATCTGAACCAAGCACAGGCGCGGGTGGAATGTGCGCTCGCGCAAAAACTCGGTATCGACGGCAATCGCGTCGAACTCACGGGCGCGCTGGCAAAAGTCGAGTAGAGCCTGATGTGTGGAAATGTACATATCAACCCATCGAATAAGGTTAGGCCCGAAAAACACGGGTAGGATATCGGCATTGCCTTACAACTATACTCGGTTAGTCACAGAACGGGAACGTAAGTATGCGCTGCCTTATCATCCACAACCCGGCATCGGGCCCCAGCTCAGATGAAATCTACGCATTCACGCACGCCCTCGCGCAGGGCGGCGACGAGGTCGTGATGCGTTTTATCGGCGATGGCATGGAGCCCGAGGACGCCGTGGCAGACGTGCGCGAGTTTGACCGCGTGGTCGTTTCGGGCGGCGACGGCACCGTCTCCAACGTGCTCGACCAGATGCGCGGGTGCGGTGTCCCCACGCTCGTCTTCCCCTCCGGCACAGCCTGCCTGTTCTTCAACAACATCGGCAATGCCCCCGAGGCAGCGGCGCTCGCCAAGGCCTGCCGTGCCGGTCGCACGGTCAAAGTGGACATGGGCGAGCTCTTTTGGCTCGACGAGAACGGCAACGAGAAGCGCCACGGCTTCATCATCATCGCCGGCTCGGGCTTCGACGCCGAGATCATGATGAAGGCCGCCCCCACCAAAAACGACATCGGCGAGATCGCTTACTTCCTCTCCGCGCTCGCCACGCCCAATCCCACGGTGGCGCACTTTACGATTGAGCATGACGGCATTGTCGAGGAGCTCGACGGCATCTGCTGCATGGCCGGCAACACCTCGGTCATCCAAAACGACATCAACCTGTTCCCCGACTGCCGTATGAACGATGGCATGGTCGACATTGCGGTCATCGAACCCGTAAAAACTGTGCAGCTTCTACCGACTGTGATCACCGCCGCACTCGACCCCGCCGGCAAGGTACTCGGCCGCCCGCAGTTCAAGATCATCCAGACCAAGGAAGCCAAGATCACCTGCACCCCGTCGCTGGGCATGCAGTTCGATGGCGAGATTATCTCCAGCAATTCGGGCGTCTTTGGAGCCCGCGCGCTTCCGCAATGCCTCGACCTCATCGTCGACGAATTCTCCCCGCTCGGAAAATAGGAGGACCCTATGAACGACAATCCCCTGCTCGGCTTTATCATCATCGTTTTGGCCATGCTCGTCGGCTATGCGATCAACGTGATCCACCGCCGGAAGAAGTAATTCCACATTGGTATGATATTCATCCAATTATCGTCTCCCCTGCTGTTTATGCATTTGCCAAACAGCGGGGGATTTTCTTTGCGCCCCGTGCAAGGCGCTTTATTCAGGTAATGTAATTGCAGGACGTCTTTATTAAAGTAAAGCTACAAACCGAGTATAATTAACCACTCATCGCATATTTCATTACGCTTATCGAGTAAGTTTCTTTCATAGATGAATATTGTTTCCAGTTCGTTACGCTAATGGGGTGTCTTTATTGGCTGAAGCTCTCTGGCAACGGAGAGCTTTCGCACGCTGGGAGGGAAAATGAGGAAAACTCACCCCGTCAACGCGCTCAAGAAGCTAGGCATAGGCCTCGCCTTTGGAGCTGCAACCATCATGTCCATGCCGACATCTGCGCTCGCCTGCACGCAGGTCTATATGGGCAACAAGCTGACGGCCGACGGCAACACGTACTACGGCCGCGCCGAGGACTTTGGCAAGCGCTATCTTAAGCACTACGGCATCGAACCTGCCCACGAACCTGGCTTTAAGTACAGCTCGATTGAATCTGCTTTTGAATACACTTCGAACAAGCCTACCTATCGTTACAGCTATGTACGCGACCACCCCTCCAACTGGATGGGTCGCACCGACGCCTATTCCGAGGCCGGAATCAACGAGAAGGGCGTCTCCTGCTCTGCCACGCTAAGCACTTCCTATAACGAGGAGGCCGATGCAGCAGACCACATCGATGAGAAAGTGGGTCTGGGCGAGTACAGTTACGGCAGCATCATCCTGGGCGAGAGCGCCACGGCCCGCGAGGGCGTCGAGCTTCTCGGCAGACTGATCGATGATCAAGGCGTCTGCACCAACGACCAGATCATCATCGCCGACAACAACGAGACCTGGCTGTTCGCCACACTTTCCGCCCATCAGTGGATCGCCATGAAGCTCGCTCATATGACCCAATCCGCTGTCAAGAGCCACAATGGCCCCGCCGACCGC
>NZ_JAESIQ010000034.1:0-14989 GCF_025289055.1 Collinsella aerofaciens | reverse complement strand
GACGGAAAGCACATTAAGTGCTTTCCTTTGCGTGCGGAACTCGCGACAAACTTAACCCCCGCCCTCAGCCCCGGAAGCCCTCCCTGCCGTCACATTATTCAACCAGTTTTGCGGGCGTGCGCCGCTGCGCGGCTAGCCCGCGTGCTCCTCGGCGGGGTTGGTCTGATTGTTTTTGTTGAAGCTCTGCCTTTGGCTCAAATGGAAACGGGGGACGCATTTGCATCCCCCGTTTTTGTTGTGGTTACTCTAGATCAATAAATTTGGTGCTTATGATCTTGCCGTCTTTTACTAGCATTCTGGCCATGGTGGGGCCTCGGGTGCCTCTGGGGTAGCTAGCGCTGCCCGGGTTGAGGACTAAACAACGGCCCACTTGGGCTTCTTTGGTTACGTGGGTGTGACCATTGATGGCTACGTCTACGGATCCCACCGGAAGGTCTTCGCGGTAGTGGGCTACGGCGAATTTGAGGCCTTCGTAGGTAAAGAGCGCAAGACGGTCTACATCGGGACCGTAGTCGCGGTAGTAATCGTTGTTGCCCAGTACGGCCCGCACGGGGGCGATGGTGCATAGGTGCTCGTAGTCCATCTCTGACGTGAGATCGCCGGCGTGAATGATCAGGTCTGCGCCCTCAAGCTCATCCAAGAGCGCAGGCGATAAATAGCCGTGGGTGTCCGAGATGATGTCGATGCGCTTGGCGCTTGCGCTGTTCATGGGATCCCTTCCGCAAAAAACGATTCGGCAGATACATACAAAAAAGCCCCACGGCTCCGCAGACGATGGGTCTACAGGGCTGCGGGGCCAGTGTGCTAGAGACTCAGAGCCTTCTTGAGCGGCACGACGCGGCGGCGCGAAACCGGCACGCGTTCGTCGACGCCCGTAATGCCCAGCTGGATGGCACCCGAGGGCACCGTCTCCACATCCGTGACGCACGCCAAGTTGACGATATAGCGGCGGTGAACACGGAAGAAGCCAAAGTCGCAGAGCTTGGCCTCAAACTGCGCCAGCGAGGTCGTCGACAAAAAGCGATCATCGACGGTATAGATGCAGGAGTAATCGTCCTTGGCCATGATAAAGCGAATATCGTCCACGGGAATGAGCACCTTGCGGCCGCCCTTTTCCACCGGGATACGCTCGATGGTCACCTTGCTGTCCGTAACCGGCTTGGCGCGTTGCATGACCTTCTCGATCGCGCGATCCAAGCGAGCTTCTTCGACCGGCTTCATCAGATAATCGACGGCATCCACGTCGAATGCCTCGACCGCATGGTCACTATACGCAGTCACAAACACGATCGCCGGCGGATTTTTGAGCTTATGCAGCGCCTCGGCAAGTTGCAGGCCCGAGGCACCGGGCATCGAGATATCGAGAAACACGACATCCACGCGACTTTCCATAAGCATCTCGATGGCGGAGCGGACGCTCGACGCCTCCGTGATCGTGCCGATCTTGCCCGTTTGCTCGAGCAGGAAGCGAAGCTCCGAGCGAGCCGGCGCCTCATCATCCACAATCATCGCACGCAGCATAGGGATAAAACCTTTCGTCAACTAACTACGCCGGGCATCCGTCGCATGACGTTGAGCCCGTAGCCCTTTATTTTACTCTTGAATGTCAAAGATGCTCTCTGACAAATCAAGATGAAGGAGCACTTTGGTGCCCTTGCCCGGCGCCGATTCGACACGCGTATAGGAGTGCGGCCCATAAAAGCGATGGATGCGCTCCGAAATATTGTGCATGGCCACACCGGCGCCGCCACCCTGGGGAGAGCTGGCGTCGGGACGGGCAGAGCGCTCGTCAAACAGTCTGGCGGCGGTACCCTCATCCATGCCCACGCCATTATCGGCCACGGCAATCAAGATTGCATCCTCGCCGTCTTGGTGAACGGTCACGTCGATCCTCAGGGCGTCGTCATCGCCCATACCATGACGTACGGCGTTCTCGACAATCGGCTGGATCACGAACGCCGGCACCAGCGTATCTTCCACGTCCTCGGACACATCGAACGTCGCAAGCACGCGGTCCTCGCCAAAGCGGGCCTTCTCAAAGGTAAGGTAGCGCTTGGTCTGTGCAACCTCGCGCGAGACCGGAATAAGCGATCCCGAGTTGTCGAGCGTGGCACGATAAAACGATGAGAACTCACGAAGCAGTTCGCGGGCCCGCAGCGGGTCGGTGCGCGTAAACGATGCAATGGTGTTCAGCGTGTTGAACAGGAAGTGCGGGTTAATCTGCGCCTGCAGCGCACGCACCTCGGCGCGCGCTGTGAGTTCCTTTTGCACCTCGAGCTCGTGGATGGCGAGCTGCGTGGACAAGATCTCGGCAAAGCCCGAGGCAAGCGCGTACTGGGTACGGTCGACGGCGCGCGGGGTCTTGTAGTAGAACTTGAGCGTGCCGACGGTACGATCGCCCACCTTGATGGGGGCGATAATGCCGGCGGGGACTTGGTTGTGCGAGCCATCCGAGCCCACGACATCCACCATACGGTTGAACGACTGCACGATGCCATGTTCGATAACGTAGCGTGTGGCAAGCGTGTGGATGGGAGAATCTGGCAGTAGTTTTTCCTCAAACTCGCCCGCGCAGGCCAACACGTTGCCCTCGTCGGTGATGGCCACCGTCATGGCGCGCGTCTCGGGCAAAATGCGCCGGCACACCAAACGCGCCGACTCCTGCGTCAGACCGCCCTTAATGTCCTCGAGCATGGCCGAGGCCACCGAGAGCGTCTCCTCGGTGTACTGGGAGCGCACCGAATCGGGATTGAGCGTCAAAAAGATAAAGATGCACAGAAAGATGCACAGCAGCGCGCAGGCAATCACCGTGGCGATCGGCTCGATACCGGTCACCAAGGCAAAAATAAAGTACACCAGCACGCAAATGGCGCAGGCAACGGCAATGATGCGAAAGATTGATATTGAACTATCGCGCTGGGCGCGGCGGTCGATCATTCGGCCCCCTCCAGGATACTGATCAGTTGTGCGTCACGCCAAAGCCCGTCCATGATCTTGGGCCAAAAGCTCTGGAAACGCAGGTAGCTTGCGGCGTTTTGGCGCGCGTAGGTCTTGGCCTCGTCAATACCGTGGCGCCAGATGCGCAGGTAGCCCTCATGCTCGCGGGTAAACACGCTGCGGACCATAGCGGTCTTGCGCACGCGGTCGTCGAGCTCGCGCGAAATCCACGGGCCCGGGTAGGGCATGAGCGATGCCGCCGTAACGGGAATGAGCTCCTTTTGATGCGCGGCGAATGTCAACTTTGCCCTTTCGTAGTACCAACGGTATACATCCTGCATAAAGCGCGGTGAGCGCTTTTCGGACTCCGGAGGCAGATGACGCACGGTCCACTCGTTATCGAACCACACGTCGTAGCCAAACATGCGCATGTTAAAGAGGTAATCCAAGTCCTCGCCGCGGGTGATAAACGGGTCAAAGGCTACACGCGTAAAGGCGCGGGCGTGCAGGGCCATCAGGCCGCCGCACACGTAGTTGGAGCGCGAGATGCGGGTGCCCGAGAGCGCCTTTTTCATCCAACGGTTGAACTCGATGCGCTTGGTCCACCAACGATGGCAGATGCCCGCCTTGTCCGTGGGAGCCAGCGGCGAGCCGTCGCGATCGTAGAAATAGCCGCTCTTGACCAAGATCGGCAAGCCCTGACGTGTCTGCTGCCCCAACGCATAGGTCGCGCGCTTCATAAAGTCGGCGTCGATGACAGTCTCATCGTCATCCAAAAAGATAACCGCGTCATGCCCCAGCACAGCGGCACAGGCTAGCCCCATGTTGCGGATGGCACCGTAGCCTCGCAGGCTCACGCACTCGCCCGAACCCTTGGGCGCGATCTGAGCAACCCGGTCTGCAATGCGCGAGGCCTGGGTGTTGGTGACAACGGTGACCTTGAGCGTGGGATGCGCGTCGACAATCTCGTGCACGCGCAGCGACACATCGGCTGTGGCAGAAACGGGACAGACCACCAAAAGGATGATGCGCGGGATGTCACGTACCTGCTCAAGCGAGGCCAGGCAGCGGTCGAGTTCGGGATTGTCGGCGTTGAGTCGCGTCGAATGGTCATAGGTGCCAGGGGCGTTTGCGCAAGCGTCATCGCCCGCCCAATACGTTGGAATCACGACTGTGGCGTTCATGCCTTACCCTCCCTGCAACACAAAAACGGGACGCCGCCAAACACAGGCGACGCCCCGCGACCTAGCTGATTCCATCATACCCACTTGGGCAAATCATTGCTCGCAAGTCGCAATGTTTATTGCGGATAACCCCAAAAGAGTACCGTGGACAGGCACAATAGCCGCTCGCTCCTATGCGGCATGCTCTGCCGCCCGAGTCATGCGGGACAGGCGGACCAGCAGCATAAAGCCAACGACCAGCAGCACGCCAATGGAAAGGACGCCCAGCGACGGGTTGCCGGTCAGCGAGGTGACGACCGACACCAGGAAGGTGCCCATAACGCTTGCATAACGACCAAAGATGTCAAAGAAGCCGTAGTACTCGTTGGATTTTTCCTTGGGGATAATGCGGCCAAAGTAGCTACGGCTGAGCGCCTGCACGCCGCCCTGGAACAGGCCGACCATAATGGCAAGCACCCAAAACTCAAAGGCGGTCTTTAGGAAGAACGCGGCGAACAGCACAATGCCCATATAGGCGGCGACTGCCACCAAGATCATGTTGAGCGTGCCCACGCGGCCGGCGAGCTTGCCGTAGATGATGGCGGACGGAAAGGCCACGAACTGCGTAACGAGCAGCGCCAGGACCAACTGGGTCGAATCGATGCCCAAGGCCGATCCGTAGCTGGTTGCCATGGAAATGACCGTGTGCACACCGTCGATATAGAAGAAGAACGCGATCATGTAGACCAGCACGGTCTTGTTGTGGGCGATCTCGCGCATGGTGTGTCCGACCTCGGAGAACACACCGCCCACGATGTGGCCGATGGTGTCCTCGGGACCGCGCTCGCGACCGTACTTTTGCTTATAGGTGCGAATGAGCGGCAGAGTAAAGATGAGCCACCAGGCACCAGTGATGATAAACGACAGACGCGTTGCCAGCATGGTGGGGACGCCAAGAGCGGGGCCGCCCATGATGAGCGCCAGGCAGATGACGAACGGCACGGTGGAACCGATGTAGCCCCAGGCATAGCCCGAGCTGGACACGGCGTCCATGCGCTCGTCGGTGGTAATGTCGGGCAGCATGGCGTCGTAGAACGTCATAGAAGAGTTAAGGCCGATGGTGCACAGCACGTACACGGTCAAAAATGCCATGGCGGACATTGGGATAGCCTGCGCCAGGCAAAGCACCAGGCCCGTGAGGAAGAAGCCCAAGAAGAACTTGATCTTGTTGCCGGCGTAGTCGGCAAGCGCGCCCAGAACGGGCATGAGCATGGCGATGACCAGCGAGGCGATCGTCTGCGCATTGCCCCAAGCGACCACCAGGTCGGCCGAGGAAGCGCCGGTATTGATGGCGTTAAAGTAAATGGGCACCACCGAGGTATTGAGCAGCACAAGGGCCGAATTGCCCACATCATACATAACCCAGTTACGCTCGAGCTTGGTGTATTTCATGGACAGGGACCCTTCGTATTCGCCCGATATGCAGTTAGTTCATCGTACCCCAATTGTCCAGAACCGCCGGTAAGGATTCGGCAAAGGGGCACGCACGGGCCCTATTCCTCGCGGTCGAACTCCTCATCGGCTTCGAGCACGCGACCGCTGTAGTTGACGTGACTGGTCACGGCATCCATGTCACCGGTCTCGATAAAACGTGCGACCGTGCACTCGTAATCGACCAGCGCGCGATCAAAGACCTCGGGGAAACTCTCGTTCGAGACCTCGTCGGTAAAGGGATTCTTCCATGTCAGATGGCCCAGGTTGCCGGTGCGCTCGGGCAGCTCCGTCGTCACGCGATGGGCAAGGCCATCGAGCAGCGAGTAGTCGTGCACCAAGCCCTCAACCAGCGAGATCGCGCGCGTCTTTGCGGAGCCGGCCGGCTCAATCGCGCGGTAAAGGCGCTGCATATTGGCAACGGCAGCACCGTACTCCCCCGCCGGAATGTCAATGCCGTACACGCGTCCGGCAACATAGCTCATCAGCACGCCGGCCACGCGATTGATGCGATCGGTGGTGACGATCTCGCCCGCCGGCGGGTAATCGTCGACCGTAGCGCCGGCGCGTTTAAGCTGCAGCATCAGTACATCCAGGTCGCTCTCGATCACGGCATGAACCTGACTGCTCGAATCCTCAAGCTCTGAATCGGACTCCACGATGCCAAACTGCTGCTCATAGACAAAAGGATGGGCGTTGCGGTCGAGCACGTAATGAGACAGCAGGCCCAGCGCAAAGGCGCGACCCAAGCTGGCGTCGCGCGGCAGCAGATGCGACACGCCGTCGCGCAGGCACGCGAACTGGCGAGACATGCGCGACCGATGCATGACCTGCGCCAGCAGCGTGCAGTCGGAAACACGCGGTGTCAGAATGTGAAAGAAAAACGGGTCGGGGCCTTGGTTGCCCAAGATAAAGGCAATGCGCTCTTCATCGGACGTGATGACGCCCTGCGGAAGACGGTCGATGCTTTCCTCGCCAAACAGATGATGGGTGATAAGCGCGGGCATAATGATCCTTTCGATTTCATTCGATGCCACCCATTATGCCCACCGCGCGCCCATGCCAAACCTGCGATGGTAAACGACGGCACGCAGACCGTCTACGCAAGCCCCAAGTGTGCTTTAACCTCGGCAGCGCGACGGCGGGACACGGGCACCGTCGAGGTTACGCGATCGAGCCTGAGCTCCATAAGACCCGTGGAACCGATCTCGACATTGTGCACGTCTTCCAAATTGACCAGATAGCTGCGGTGGACACGGATAAAGCCCTCGGGGGCCAGGCGCCGCTCGAGCGAGGAAATCGACTCATTGATCAGGTATGTTCCCTCGGCGCAGATGGCGTTGCAAAAATCGGCGCGCGCCTCAAAGTAGCAGACGTCTGCGGCGGGAATGAACACCTTTTTGCCCCCGCGGTCCACCGTCAGACGCAAAGGCTGGCGCGGAGCATGGATAACACGACGGGCACCCAAGGCTGCCTCGATCTTGTCGAGTGCCTTTGACAGGCGTGCGTCCTCGACCGGCTTGACGACATAGTCGACCGCATCGAGGTTATACGCATCAGCGGCAAATTCGGCAAACGCCGTCACAAACACAACCACCGGCGGCGTCTTTAGGTTCTGCAGCGTCTCGGCAAGCTCAATTCCCGAACGACCGGGCATGGTAATGTCTAAAAACAACACGTCGGGCTTGTTCGACAGAATCGACTCCACGGCTTCGGTGACATTGCCCGCCTCGGCAATCTGACCCACACGCGTATCCTTTTCCAACAGATAGCGTAGCTCAGCCCTAATGGGAGGCTCGTCATCAACCACCAAGATGTTCCAGCCTTCGGACATATGTGCTTCCCCTCTTTTTCTCTCAATCCAACCGCGTGCTACGCCGTCAACGGCGCCGGCTCATGCGGCTCGCCGTTCAGCTCGACGATGACCTGCGTTCCCACGCCCTCCTGGGACTTCACGCGCATGCCGGAATCTTCTCCGTAAAAGAAATGGATGCGCTGAAGCACGTTGAAGAGCGCCAGGCCGCAACCTCGCTTGACGGAGCCGTCGGCGGTAATGCTCTCGGGCTCCTCCAGGCGATGTTGCTCAAACAGATGCGCGCAGACCTCTTCGCTCATACCGATGCCATCGTCCTCGACGATGATCTCCAAACCGTCATCGGTCTCGAAAGCCCTAACACGAATAGAAAGCGGCTCGGTCTCGCGCTGCGCGTGCTTGATGCAGTTTTCGAGCAACGGCTGCAAGATAAACGGCGGCACCAGGCTGTCGCGCACCTCAAAGTCGATGTCGACCGAAACGCGCAGACGACCGTCACCATACCGGGCCTGCATAAGATTGATATAACGAGTGCCCTGTTCCACCTCGTGCTCGAGCGTGGTGAGCGTATCGGAATCAGAAAGCGTCTGACGATAGTAGTTGGAAAAGTCGATCAGCAGCGATCGCGCCTTGTCGGGCTCGGTTCGAACGAGCGACACGATCGTGCTAATGGTATTGAATAGAAAATGCGGGTCGACCTGCGACTGCAGGGCGCGAAGCTCAACGCGGGCCGTGAGCTCGTCTTGGCGCTCGAGCTCAAAGCTGGCGAGCTGCGTGGAAATGAGGTCGGCAAAACCCGAGGCAAGGGCCGTCTGGCGCATATCGATGCTGCTCAGGCGGGGGTAATACAGCTCGAGTGTGCCCACACAATGCCCGCGCACGGTAAGCGGCGCGACAATGCCGGCGCGCAGGCGGGGAAAATAGCCGCCCGTCTCATTGGAGGCGTCACGCGAAAACACGCTCTGTTCGCCGGACTCGATCACGTTGAGCGTGGTCTTGAGCACGACCGGAGTGCCGGCAGGGCACTTTGCCGAGTCCTCGCCCCAGCTTGCCAGCACCTGCTTGCCGTCGGTAAAACAGATGGCAGAGGCGATGGTCTCGGACAGGATGATTTTAGAGGCGCCCAGGGCCGCTTCGGGCGTAAGGCCGCGCGACGTGTAGGCGAATATTTTTGATGCGATGGCAAGCGTACGGTCGGTTGCGCTCGATGTGAGGTCATCGGGGACCACAAAGACATACGAGAAGAAGAAGCACAGCATGACCATGCCGGCAATGACCACGACGCCCGGAACGGGATTGGGATTATCGGTTAAATCCCAGATAAGCAGCAGGATAAGCGCCGGAACGACAACACCGAGCAGGATGGCCTGGACCACATGTTGGGCCGTACGAAAGACCTTGGTAGAGTTGTAGCTCTTGCCCAGAATCAGCCTGTTTAAATCCACCGTCATCCCCTTTTATCTATCGCACCCATAGCAATAAAGAGGGCCGCAAGCGACCCTCTCCATTGCATTATGCAATCAAAAGCTGTGTTTTACATCCAGCCATCGACAAACGGTATCTTAGGCGCTGTATTTGTTGGCCTCGCCAAAGGTGCCAGCCTCGACGATCCAGCCGCCCTTCATGATGACGTCCATGTTGTCGGTGTTGAGCACGTGGATGTCGGCGGCGACGTCACCGTTGACGACCAGCAGATCGGCACACTTGCCGGCCTCGATGGAACCGGTCTCGTCCTCGATATGGCACATCTTGGCACCGTTGAGGGTGGCGCAGGTAATGGTCTCGACCGGGGTGAAGCCGATCTTGTCGACGAACTCGTACATCTCCTCGATGGAGCAGGTGCCGTACGGGGTGACGAAGGAGAAGGAGTCGGAGCCGATCGTCATGACGACGCCGCGCTTCTTGGCCTCGCGCAGGCAGTCGTAGTTGCGCTGCAGCTCCTTCTCGACCAGGGTGCCCTCGTACTTGTCGTGCAGCTCGGGGACGTAGACGGGCGGATAGGTGGCGTACCAGGTGGGCAGGAAGGCGATCGTCGGGGTGAAGAAGGTGCCCTGCTCGGCCATGAGGTCCATGGTGCGCTCATCGATATCGAAGCCGTGAATCAGCTGCTCGCAGCCAAAGCGGACGGAATCGTAGGCAGCGGCATGGTTGTTGTAGCAGTGGCTCCACACGGGGATGCCGACCATCTTGGCCTCTTCGACCACGGCCTGAATCTCCTCGGAGCAATAGTGCTGGTCGCGACCGGAGTCCCAGCGCCAGATGCCGCCACCGGTAGCCCAGATCTTGATGGCATCGGGGTTCTCGCGCAGGCGACGGCGGACGGCCTTGCGCAGATCCCAAGGACCGTCGACCTGGTCGCCCCAGGGATGGGATTCCTTGTTGAGCTCCTGGGTGCAGTGGTGGGAGTCACCGTGACCGGCAACGCGGCAGAAGCCGAGGCCGGTGGCCAGAACGCGCGGGCCCTTAAAGACGCCCTTGTCGATGCAGTCACGGATCTGGATACCAAAGCGGCCGATCTCGCAGACGGTGGTGAGGCCGTGGGTGAGGCAGTCGTAGGCCTGCTTGACGGCGACGGCCTGCTTCTCGAGGAGCGGCTGCATGACCCAATCGGTGTCATCGTCGGTCAGGTTGCCCGAGAAGTGCAGGTGAGTGTCGATCAGGCCGGGAAGGACGGTCTTGCCGGCGGCGTCGATAACCTCAATGCCCTCGGGAAGGTCCTGCATAACACCGGCGTACTCGATCTTGCCGTTGTCGTCGACGAGAACGAGGGAGTTCTCGACCGGCTCGGCGCCGGTACCGTCGATGAGCTTACCGCCAACGATTGCATACTTAGTGGACATGGTTCCTCCTTATGGATCCATATAGTGGGCGAGGCCGTGTTGGGTTAAGGCCTCACAAAGCTACCCAAGTGGTGCCGGGTTCGGTGCGCGGGAGAGAGGATTCCGCGCACCCGATCCGCCCCGGCTAGGCGTTACTTTTTGCGGGAATTGGTGAAAGCCATGAGGGCCAGGCCAATAGCCAACCAACCGATCACGATGCTCCACTCCACCATGTTGAGGGAGGCGGGAGAGAACGGAATCACGAGCAGGCCGATGATGATGGCGCAGGCAGCGATAGCGAGGCCGATGCCAAACTTGCCGCCGGGCACCTCGTAGGGACGAGGCAGGTCGGGCTCGGTGAAGCGCATGCGCAGGCAGGCGAGGGCGACCATACCGCAGGAGAAGATGAAGGCGAGAGCCGACACGTTGGTCAGAGGGATGAGCATGTTCTTGCCCAGGAACGGACCGATGACGGTGATGACGCCCAGAACGACGCAGGCGAGCTTGGGAGCGCCGGACTTGGGGTCGACCTCGGCGAACTTCTCGGGCAGCTGGCCCTTGCGGCCCATGGCAAGCATGATGCGGCTCGTGGCGCCGTAGAAGGAATTCATCGGGCCCATGGGTCCAAGCGTGGCGATGACGAGCATGGCCAGGTACAGAAGCATGTTGATGCCCTTGAGGCAGGCAAGCGCGGGAACCGGGCTCTTAACAAACTCATGCCAGTCGAGAATGGTGCCGAACGAGTAGATGCAGACCATGTAGAAGCCGCCGGCGGCCAGCAGAGCCAGGGAGATGATCTTGCCGAACTTGTTCCAGTTGAGGCCCTCGGCTGCTTCCTCAGCCTGCTGAGGAATGGTGTCGAAACCGGCGTAGAAGAACGGGGTCAGAACCAGGACCGACACGATGCCGGCGAACAGGCTGGTGCCCTCGGTAGCGGCCTTACCGCCGCCAGCGCCGGTGACCTGGGAGAACACGGGCATGGCGTTGTCCGGCGAGCCGGTGAACAGCGAGACGCCCATGGCGAGCAGCATGCCGCAGAGCAGAGCCTTGGTCAGGAAGGCCTGGAGCTTGGCGGCCGAGCTGGCACCGCGGAAGTTGAGGAAGATGACGTAGGCTGCGAAGCCGAGCGCGATCAGCGTCGGGAACAGGTAAACGTCGGCGCCCAGGATGGTGTAGAGCTTAACGGCGCGCAGCCACTCAAGACCGGGCAGGCTGCCGAACATCTCGGACACGAGGGTCGAAATGGCGATGGCCTCCCACGGGCACAGGATGCCGTTGCCCAGGGCCAAAAGCCAACCGGTGATGTAGCTCAGCGTACGGCCAAAGCTACGATCGACATACTCGACGATGCCGCCCGAGATGGGGATAGCAGCCGTGAGCTCACCGAAAACAGCTCCGACGGGCACGAGGAAGATTGCACCCAAGAGGAATGCGATCATAGCGGGAACGGGACCGCCGCCCACGACCATCCAGTCGCCGACCTGCAGAACCCAACCGGTACCGATGATGGCACCGAAACCGATGGTGAAGAAGTTCCAGAGCGAAAGCGTTTTCTTCATGCCGCCGTTATCCTCGACTGCAACTTCTGCGTTCTTGTCCGCCATTGTTCCCCTCCTTTCCTTTTTGACGCCCCTTGACGTCACCCCTTGCGCGGTCTGTTTTGCCGCGCTCTTTTATTTCGTGGCTTTAAGATACGGCCTTGGCGCAGCAGCTCCGCTTGTAGCTCGACCGAAGGCAGAACTGCAAAACGAGCGGCGCCGTTTTTGGGACGAACGGCACGGTTTGCCGCTCATTGTTGCCGCCCGTCCGACGGGCGTACGCTCATCGGACGCATATAGAGATGTTTTTGAGGCCGTGTGTTTTGCGCCTTTCGTACCGTTTACCGAGCTTTTGACGCGCGGACCCATTTGTTGCACATCTTTTTTGTAGGATAGACAGGTTATATATGAGACAAGGCGGTACGAATGGCATACGGATACAACGACGGTGATCAACGGCGACAAAGCGTTCGCCTTGCTGGCCGTACCACGCCGACGCCCAGAAGTGCCACGAGCAGCAATCCGCAACGCCCTCAAGAGCAACCCAGACCTTCGTCTCGGCAGCAGACAAGCAGAACACGGCAGAGCGGCCGTCCGAGTACGGCCACAAGCGCGCAGCAAGATAGCCGCTTGGGCGCGCGCACTCGACAGCGTCAGGCCGAGGTTCCGCAACTGCGCCGCAACGGCGCACGTCAGCCCGGCATCCATATCAACCGCTTCTTTTCGCATCCCCAAGGCGGACGCGACGGCAAGCCTTACCGCTCGACATCGTACGTGAATGCCCCCGCCCTGTCAGCTCGTCGACTTCGCCTCGCACTGTGCTCTATCCTCACCTGTCTGGTCTTTGTGCTTATGAGCTCCTGTATCTCCCACGGCTCGGCCGGCCTCGATCCAACCGCCGAGGATAAGCTGCTCAAGGCCCCGGTCGCGCCCGGCTATTCGTTTGCGTTTTCGACCCCGCGTGCGCAGTGGCAAGCCGGCACCATGCCCCACATCTATCAGATTGACCCGGCATGGTCGGAGCTACCCTACGCCGGCGGTACCATCCGTCAAAATGCCTGCGGCCCTACCTGCCTTACCATGGTCTACATCTATAAGACCGGTCACACCGATATGACGCCGGTCGATATGTGCGCTCTTTCCGAGGCGGGCAACTATGCCCCCACCGGTGCCACCGAGTGGTCGTTTATGACGAGCGGCGCATGGCAGCTGGGCCTTAACGGAACTGAGCTCCATATCGATCGCAGCTCCATCACCCAGGCGCTGCGCTCGGGCGCGCCCATCATCGCATCGGTTCGTCCCGGCACCTTTACCAGCGTTGGACACTATATCGTGCTCTGGGGCATCGACGATGCCGATCAAGTGGGAGTCTACGACCCCAACTCGCAAAGCCGCAGTGCCCGCCGCTGGGGCGTCGTAGAAGTCCTCAACGAAATCGAAGCCATGTGGGCCTACTACTAGTCATTTAAGAACGTCCCCAATGACTAGGTGAATAGCAAAAGCCCCGCAGTCGGAGCGGACTGCGGGGCTCATGAAGAGAGGCTAGTTTGTGGGCGCTTTGCCTGGCGCCCACGAGAGATGCAGCAGAGTAGAGACTACTCGTGGATGCGGGTACCGGAGAGGCCGGCCATGGTCTCGGCGGCCTTGTCCAGAGCGCCGATGATGCAGGTGCGGCCCTTGCGGGAACGGGCGAACTTGATGGCAGCGCGGACCTTGGGCTCCATGGAACCCTTGCCGAACTGACCCTCATCGGCCAGACGCTCGGCCTCGTCGGCGGTGAGCTCCTCGAGCTCCTCCTGGTTGGGCTTGCCAAAGTTGATGGCGACATGCTCAACGGCGGTCAACAGGAACAGAACGTCGGCATCGCAGTCCTCGGCCAGCAGCTCGCCGCCCAGGTCCTTGTCGATGACAGCGGGAACGCCCTTGTAGCAGCCCTTGTTCTCGTAGTCGCGGACGACGGGGATGCCGCCGCCACCGCAGGCGATGACGATGAACTCGTTGTCGAGCAGGTTGAGGATGGAGTCAGCCTCGACGATCTTCTTGGGATCGGGGGAAGCGACGACGCGACGCCAGCCGCGGCCGGAATCCTCGACGAAGACCTTGGAGGGATCCTCGGCCATGAACTCCTTGGCCTGCTCCTCGGTATAGAAGGGGCCGATCGGCTTAGTCGGGTTCTTGAACGCGGGATCATCCGGGTCGCACTCGATCTGGGTGACGACGGTGGCGGCGTGCCAACGCTTATAGCGCTTGTGCATCTCGCGGCCGATGCCCTGCTGCAGGTGATAACCAATGTAGCCCTGGGACATGGCGCCGCACTCGGGCAGCGGCATCTCGGGGGTGCCGATGGCGTCGTGGGCAGCGGCGAAGGCGTTCTGGATCATGCCGACCTGCGGGCCGTTGCCGTGGGTGATGATGATCTCGTTACCCTGCTCGATCAGGCCGAGAAGAGCGTGAGCGGTGTTGCTCACGGCCTCGATCTGCTCAACGGGGTTGTTGCCGAGGGCGTTGCCGCCAAGGGCGACGACAATACGATCGGGCTTGCCAAGAGGCTTAGACATTGCTGGAATCCTTTCTGTAAAAGGCCTACAACCCATTAATAACCCGTGTCCGTGCGATACACGAGTTTATTAAGGTTTATATTCCTGTTATCCCTTATTTTATTCATTTTGAAAACAGTTGAACGGTGAACGGTCATTTTTACCCGCTCAGCGTAAAGAAGCCCAGCTTAGGCATATCTACGCCATTTACGTGCGACTTTATTTTAATAGAGCAGGGATTCGACCAGATTATGCAAACTATATCTCTGCTAAACACAAAACAGACAGCGTAATATCTTACTCGCACTATACGAGATTCTATGCATTAATAAGACGAGTATGCACCCCTGCAAAAACATGGGGCTTTTCATTCAGCATAAGGAATAAAGATGAGCTCCAAAAAGGCAACCAGCCCCAAAGCACGGGGATAGAAGGCAACAACAACCAAAACCTCCATCCATCCCCAAAGCGGCGCGAGGTTTCGCGGCAAAGCCGCGAAACAGCGAAGGGGACAAAAGGCCCCCACAACCACGTCCTTCATCAGCCCACACAATCCGAGGACGTAGTCGTAGCAGGATCTGAGGGCTGACCTTCGCGGACACTCCGCAGGACGAAAGAACCCCCGCCGCACGTAGTGTGAACTGCCTCCCATTTCTTGGACATGAGAAATGGGAGGCTTTTTATGCGTGTC
>NZ_JAESIQ010000033.1:0-17132 GCF_025289055.1 Collinsella aerofaciens | reverse complement strand
CGAGCGGGGGCTCCTGTCGTTTCCGTGCCTTCGGATTGGGTCATAGTGTCTGACTCTGCCATTACATCGGTGTTGCCGTGGTTGTTGAGTAGTCATTGGGCGCTTGGCACTTGGGGACGTTCCTTTTGTGCCGGCACCTGGGGACACTCCTTATGTCAAGAGATTGGTGCAAGAGGGATAGATTGCCTTGCATCAATCTAATAAGTTGCGGTGAGATAGTTCTTGAATTGGCTTTTTGAGGGCTAAACAGGAACTATCTCACCGCAACTGCGTTGAGCGTTTTTTTGGCAGCTAGTTTACTTGCTCGCGAACAGCCAGATCAGGATGATCACCAGGATTGCGGCGACGATGCAGACGATGGCGCCGGTGAATTTGATGCGTGAGTCGCGGGTACGCTCGCGCACCGCGTCCTCGGTGGCCTCGAGCTGGGCAACTTCTCGCTCGGTCTCGGCGTGTTCGGCTTTGTCTCGGGCCAAGGATCCTGCAAGCGACTCAGTGATCTCTGGGTGGTCGTGTACTTCGGTCGCCTGCTCGATGATCGACTGCGCATGTGCGGTATCTGCTTGGGCGTTGGCGATGGTCTGCTCCTGGTCGCGGCGTGCCTTGTCCTCGGCGGCGATCTTCTCGCGCAGTTCGCGCTGGCGCGTCGTGGCGGCAGTTTTCGCTGTCTGCAGCTCGTCTCGCGCGGCATCGGCCTCAGTCGTCACGGCTTGGTGTGCGCGTTTGGCTTCGGCAATGGGGGCTTGAGCCTGTTCGACGGCCTGCTCGGCTGCGGCAAGCGAGTGCTCAAGGTCGGCGGTGATGCGCGGGACATCTTCTTCGGCTTTTCGCAGGGCATCTGCCGTGTCGGAGATCTGCATCGAGAGCTCGCTGGTGCGCACCGTATAGTTGGCGGGATTTGCCGAGGGATTGCGTTGCAGCTCGGCATACTCATGACGCAGCGTCTCGAGCTGGGCGCGCGTGGCGTCGACGGTTTGTTGTGCGGCGGCAATGCCGGCGTCTCGCTCGGCCTGCACCTTGTCGCGGATGCGCTTGGAATCCTCAAGACGGCGAACGAGGCGGTTGCCGGTCTCGCGCGAGCTCGCCTCGCGGGCCTCCACGGCATCGAGCGCGGCCTTCAGGCGGAGCTCAGTCGCGTCATCCTCTGTCTTCATTTGTTCGAACTGCCCCTTGAGCTCTGTCGCTTTGGCGGCGTGGGCATCACGGTCAATCTCGGCTGCCGCAGCGGTCTTTTGCGCTGTGGCGATCGCCTGGCGCTGGTCGGCGACGATCTGGTCGTAGCGGCCTGCGATATCCTGGCGCGTCTCGAGTTCCTCGGCCTGATCGGCAATGCGCTGCTCAAGTTCGGCCAGGTGGGCGCGGGCATCGGCAAGTGCCTTTTTCGCGGCGTTCATCTCGCGCATGGCCGAGGCGCCCTGGGCGATAAAGGTGCCCACGGCGTTCGCAGTGTTCGAGACAGCGGTCCCCAGATCGCGGCTCGCGGCGGGGGAGTGCGGGGCGGTCGGGCGAGCGGTGTCGGCAGCGTCCGCATCGGCAGCCTGCGGCGCGGCGATATTGCCGGTACCGCCCTCGACCACAGAAAAGCCTGCTGCGTGCGGATCGACCGCATCGGCGCCAATCGTGGGGTGCTCGAGCTGCAGAAACGAGGGCATGGTGCTGCCCTGGTCGGCAACCGGAGTCTCGCCGGGCACAAAGGTCGAGGCCGCCTCGGCGGCCTCCTCTTCCTCGGCATCGATATCGGCATCGGCGACGGCGTCTTTCATCGCTTTGACAGCATCCATCATGGAGTCCATGACGGCATCGAGCTCTTCTTCCGAAGACACCTCGATGGGGCCCGCTGCTTGCGGGGCGTCGTCCTGTACAGGGGCGTCGTCCTGAGCGGGCGCATCGTCGTTTTGCTCATCGGCGTTTTCTGTTTCGGGGGTTTCCGCCGTAGCGCTTTCGTTCAAGATGGGGTCGTCGATGTCGATACCATCGCAGGTCACAGCGTCAGTATCTGCGGTGACGTCTGCGGAATCATCAATATGCTGTTGAGTCTGGGGGTCCAGCTCGTCTGTCATAGGCATGTGCTCCTCATCGTTGTTTGTCACCCTATGATAAAGTCTCGCGCCGACATCCCGCGCGCCGCAGCAAAGTTTCAAAACGTGTTCGATGGCTCGATCTGATAGCAATAACTCGATCGCTTTATTCAGTTTGTACTTGACAATCCCTTCGCCGAACGACGTGGTGCCGTTCGCCTGCCATGGGCTTTATTTTTCACTTGAAGAAGCTAAAGTTGCATTTCAGCTTTTGGCGCGTGAAGTTGGATGCGCGCAGTCGGCGGGCGTGCCCGTCGCGATTTGAAAGGACTTTGTATGGGACTTTTCACTGGTAAGACCGTGATCGTCACCGGCGGCGGCAAGGCCACGCTTAAGGACGGTTCCGCTGGCTCCATCGGCTACGGCATCGATATCGCATTTGCCAAGGAGGGCGCGAACCTCGTCATCACCGGCCGCAACGTCGCCAAGCTCGAGGCTGCCAAGGAATCCCTCGAGGCCGAGTACGGCGTCAAGGTTCTGCCTGTTCAGGCCGATGTTTCAGCCGGTCAGGACAACGAGGCCGTCGTCCAGAACGTCATCGACAAGGCCATTGAGGAGTTCGGCCGCATCGACGCCGTCGTCAACAATGCTCAGGCCAGCGCCTCGGGCGTGACCATCGCCGATCACACCATGGATCAGTTTAACCTGGCCATTTACTCCGGTCTGTATGCTACCTATCTGTACATGCAGAAGGCCTATCCGCACCTGAAGGAGACCAAGGGCTCCGTGGTCAACTTCGCCTCGGGCGCCGGCCTGTTTGGCAACTATGGCCAGTGCAGCTATGCTGCCGCCAAGGAGGGCATCCGCGGCCTGACCCGCGTTGCCGCCAACGAGTGGGGCAAGGACGGCATCAACGTCAATATCGTTTGCCCGCTTGCTTGGACCGCTGCGCTCGAGAACTTCCAGGATGCCTATCCCGAGGCGTTCAAGGCCAACGTCCACATGCCGCCGGCTGGTCACTACGGCGACGTCGAGAAGGAAATCGGCCGCGTGGTCGTTCAGCTCTGCGGCCCCGACTTTAAGTACATGAACGGCGAGACCGTCACCCTCGAGGGTGGCATGGGCCAGCGTCCTTAGGGGTTACGCGGTTTTACCAAACCGCGTAACCAGTTGACGCTGCAAACCCGCCAGAGCGGCAATCTGACGTTCAACTTCAAGGGCGCGACCAGAAGGTCAGCGCCCTTTCGTTTCACGTCACCTTGCTCGCTCTGGCGGGTTTTCGCTGTCGGTGCCATAACATCGGCGTTGCTGTGGCTGTCGGAAATGATCCGTTGGGGACGGAGGAAAACGGATCATTTTTATCCTGGTGCATTGGTGCATTGGTGCATTGGTGCATTGGTGCAAGGGGGCAGGTTTCCTTTGCACTAGTTTCTGTCGAGTCGGTGCTTCTTGCGGGTTGCCCGTATAATGGTTTGCGTATGAACCGCAACCAAGGAGTTCCAGTTTATGGACCAGAGCCTTTTTAAATTCGACCTGATCGCCGAGGATCCGACGACGCACGCGCGCGCCGGCGTGCTGCACACCCCGCACGGCGACATCGAGACGCCGATCTTTATGCCCGTGGGCACCAAGGCAAACGTCAAGGGCATCCCCACCGAGACCGTTAAGCAGCTCGGTGCGCAGATCGTGCTCGCCAACACCTACCACCTGTCCATGCGCCCCGGCGAGGACACCATCGCCAAGCTGGGCGGACTGCACAAATTTATGAACTGGCACGGCCCCATCCTCACCGATTCGGGCGGTTTCCAGGTCTTTAGCCATAACGACGCCGTTAAGCTCACCGACGAGGGCGTGCGCTTTATCGTCAACGACTACGACGGCCGCCACGTGTTCTGGACGCCCGAGGACAACATGGAAATCGCCATGAAGCTCGGCTCCGATATCTGCATGCAGCTGGACCAGTGCCCGGGCTATCCCGCCACGCGCGCCTACGTTGAGCGCGCGGTGGAGCTGTCGAGTATGTGGGCCGAGCGCTGCTATAAGGCCCACACCCGTGATGACCAGGCACTCTTTGGCATCGTCCAGGGCGGCATGCATCTGGACCTGCGCCTGCGATCGCTGCGCCACCTGGAGGAGTGCGGCGACTTCCCCGGCTACGGCATCGGCGGCTACTCGGTGGGCGAGGACCACGAGACCATGTTCGAGACGCTGGCGCCGCTGGTTTCCGAGTACATGCCTAAGCACAAGCCGCGCTACCTCATGGGCGTCGGCAACCCTACCACGCTCGTGCGCGGCGTGGGCGTGGGTATCGACATGTTCGACTGCGTGCTGCCGACGCGCACCGGCCGCATGGGTACGGCGTTCTCCAGCGAGGGTCGCCTTAACTTCCGTAACGCGCGCTTTGCGCACGACGACGGCCCTATCGACCCCACCTGCACCTGCCCGGTGTGCACGGGCGGCTACAGCCGTGCGCTCATCCGTCACATGGTCACGCAGAAGGAGATGCTCGGCGGTATTCTGCTGTCGATGCACAACATCTACTACCTGCTCAACCTTATGCAGCGTGCCCGCCAGGCCATTATCGAGGGTCGCTACGGCGCGTTTGTGAGCGACTGGATGAACAGCCCTGCGGCGGTGGATTACTAAGAGCGGCGCGGGCGCTTGTGGGGGCGTTCGCGCGGTGTCGAGATCGTGTGCCAATCGACCGCGCGCAACCGGCGCCGGGCATCGCATGCGCCGGCATCGGTTGCCCGACCGCTGACCGATAGCTTGCAAGCGCTTGATGCATCGTGGGTACCATACCGAATAGTTGATGTTCGGGCGGGTGTTTGGCGCATGGCGTCGACCCCGCCCGTTTCTATTTTCGATAGGAGTATCCCATGATTAAGAATGAGAGCGTCGAGGGCGAGCCGGCATACGACGAGA
Organism: Collinsella aerofaciens; assembly: GCF_025289055.1. Classification (GTDB taxonomy): domain Bacteria; phylum Actinomycetota; class Coriobacteriia; order Coriobacteriales; family Coriobacteriaceae; genus Collinsella. The sequence goes on along the minus strand of NZ_JAESIQ010000033.1, from coordinate 12,189 downwards.
CGTACCGCCGCGGTCCCGTGGTCATGCGCGGCCCTATGATTCCCAAGGACAACACCTACGCCAACCTGCTGGCGCCCGAGGAGTCGACCGACTGGCTGCATGCTGATCCGTGGCGCGTGCTGCGCATCCAGGCCGAGTTTGTCGACGGCTTTGGCGCGCTTGCCGAGCTCGGACCTGCGGTGACCATCTTCGGTAGCGCCCGCACGCCCAAGACCGATCCGCTCTACAAGGCGGCGCGCACCGTCGGGCGTAAGATTGCCCAGCGCGGCGTGGCGGTCATCACTGGTGGCGGCCCCGGTATCATGGAAGCGGCCAACAGGGGAGCGGCGAGCGTCAACGGCAAGTCAGTTGGCCTGGGCATCGAATTGCCGCACGAGCACGGGCTCAACAAATACGTGAACCTCGGTATGGACTTCCGCTACTTCTTTGTGCGCAAGACCATGTTCGTCAAATACAGTTCGGGCGCCATCGTGTTTCCCGGAGGTTTTGGCACGCTCGACGAGATGTTCGAGGTGCTCACGCTAGTGCAAACGCACAAGGTCAAGCGCATGCCGCTCGTGCTGGTAGGCAGCGAGTACTGGCAGGGCTTATTCGACTGGCTTAACGGCCCGGTGATGGATGCCGGTATGATCAGCCCGCTCGATCCCGAGCTCGTACACATCACCGACGACCTCAACGAAGCCGTCGACATTGCCCTGAGCGGGTTGATGTAGGGCGAGCGTGCCTGTTGTTGTAGTAATGAGAACGGCAGATTAATGTCATTTAACATCAGCCTGCCATCTAAACTGGGTATACTGATGCAAAAGACGAGAGCGAGGAGGTTGCGTATGTCTACTGCAACGGTTAAGCCTACGACGGTTCGCATCGAAGAGGGGCTCAAGGAGCAGGCGACTGAGTTCTTGGATTCGGTCGGCCTCAGCCTCAATTCCTATCTCAATCTTGCCGTTCGGCAGCTGGTAAATCAGCGAAAGATTCCTTTTGAGATTGTAGGAAGGGCGGAAGTGCCCAACGAGGCGACGAGGCGTGCCATGGTAATCGCCGAAGCTCATGAGTTGGGAATCCTGCCGGACGATAGCCCGTCATTCAACAACGCCGATGAGCTTATGTCATTCCTCGATGAGGGCTAAGCGATGTTTGAGATTAAGGTCGAGGCTCAGTTTAAGGCCGACTACAAGCGAACGATGCAGAGTCATCCGCAGCTAAAAACCGAGTTTAAGGCGGCAGTTGCCGAGCTTGCGGCACATGGTTCGCTTCCGGCGGAGTACGGTGCCCACGAGCTCTCCAACCCGGGCGGCAACTACAACGGGCACATCGACTTCCATCTATCCGACGGCCTGATCGACGTGGTCGTTCTCTACCTGCCGCATAAAACTAATCCGGTGATTCGACTGGTCAGAATGGGTTCGCATCAAGAACTGTTCCAGGGTCCGCTGGGCTGATCGCCGATTTCCAAGTTGCGGTGGAATAGGGATTGATTTGCGGCTGATAAGCCAAAATAAGTCCCTATTTCACCGCAAGTGGTAAAGGTGCCCCTAGTGGATGGACTGGTAGCGGGGGCAGTAGCTGATGGCGATGGCGTCGACGCCTACGTGGGTCGCGATGGTGCAGCCGATGGGGCCGGTGCCGGCGTCTACGTAGTTCTGGCCTGCGAGCGCTTGGTTGACGAGCTCCTGCTCCTCGGTGGCGCCTGTCGTGAGCACGCGCACACTGGAGCCCGGATGCTCGGTCAAAAACTCGAGGCAATCGGCCATGGTGTTGGCAACGATGCGCTTTGCTCCGCGGCCCTTCTTGATGGCCTTGATCTCGCCCGATTTCCACTCCGGCGAAACGGCCAGGCGAATGTTGAGCATTTGGGTGAGATGGCCAGCGAGTTTAGGTGCGCGGCCGTTCTTAACGAGGTTCTCGAGCGTGCGGGGAATCAGCAGCAGGTGTGCGTCGGGCAGCGTCGCGCGGATCTGCACCTCGGTCTCGTCCAAGCTGCGACCGTCCTCGCGCATGGCGGCCGCGTACTCCACCAGCAAGCCCTCGGCGCCCGAGCCGGTGCGCGAATCGATGCAGCGCACGTCGAGCTCGTGGGTCGCGGCCGTCAAGCATGCGTTGGAATAGCAGGCAGACCACTCGCTGCATAGTGAGATAAAGATCGCGCTATCGTGGCCGTCGGCGAGCACGCGGTCAAAGAGCGCCTTGAACTCGCCGGCGCTCGGCTGCGAGGTGTGCGGCAACTGCTCGGAGCCAGCCATGCGGGCGACGTATTCCTCGGCGGTAATCTGTACCTGGTCGAGCAGGTCCTCACCCTCGATAATCACATGCAGCGGAATCACGTAAATGCCGAGCTCTTGGGCACGGGCGGGGGAGATGTCCGACGTGGAGTCGGTTATGATGGCAAAAGACATAATTGCACCTTTCGTTGGGGCGCTTGCGCGCCGCCTTCTGAGAGCAAAGTGCGACAAGTATAGTAGAGTCGTTCCACATTACTAGGTTCAATTGTTGAATAGTCAACAGTTTGAAGTGTCGGTGTGGAAATCGTCAACTGGGGAAGAGGAATGCCGATGGAGGCACTGGAGATACGCAGGCGGCCGGTCGTGTTGTTTGATTTCGATGGCACGGTGGCGGATACGGGCCGGGCGGTAATGACCTCGACGCGCAAGACGCTGGCTGCGCGCGGGTTTTCGGAGGCGCAGATGGGTGACCTGCGCCGCATGATCGGGCCGCCCCTGTGGAAGAGCTTTCACGACTTTTACGGCTTTTCCCGCGAGGAGTCGCTGGTGGTGGCCGACGAATATCGTGCCTTTTTTGATGAGCTGGGACCGGAAGAGTATCCCGTGTTCGATGGAATCCCCGAGCTGCTCGATGGCCTTGTCGCGCAGGGGCATCGCTTGGCCGTGGCGACGTCACGCATGGAGGCAAAGTGTATCGACATGGTGGGCGAGCTGGGGCTTTCGCAGTTTGAGGCGGTGGTTGGCATGAATCCACCGCAGGGGCGCGAGACCAAGGCCGATTCGGTTCGCGACGCCCTGGCAGAGCTCGGTGCGACGGCGGGCGATGCCGTGATGATCGGCGATCGCTTTAACGATGTGGAGGGCGCGCACGCGATGGGCGTGCCGTGCATCGGCATCTATTCGGGCGCGGCAGCGCCGGGGGAGCACGAGGCCGCGGGCGCCGATGCGGTGGTGCACTCGGTGGCCGAGCTTGCTAAACTTTTCGCTATCTAATAGACATAATGTGAGGGGCGGGCGTACCCGTCGCTCATTGGTAAGGAGGTCGTCCATGAATCAGGTGGAGCAGAGCGTCGCTGAGTATGTCGACGAGGTCTGGGAGGATGTCGTCGCTGATATCGAGCAGCTGGTGAGTTATCCTTCCGTGGCAGTTTCTGCCGATGCGGAGCCCGGCGCGCCGTTTGGCCGCCCGGTCCGTGACGCGCTCGATTGCGCGCTCGGCATCGCGCAGAAGCTCGGCTATCAGACGAGCGACGACGAGGGCTATGTGGGAATCGCCGATATCCCGGGCCGCGGCGACAAGCAGCTCGCGACTATCTGCCACGTGGACGTGGTTCCCGCCGGCCCTGGCTGGAACACCGATCCGTTCGCGATGGGGCGTCGCGAGGGCTGGTTGCTCGGTCGCGGCGTGATTGACGACAAGGGCCCGGCGGTGTTGTCGCTTTATGCCGGCGCGTACCTGCTCAAGCACGGCATTGTGCCGCGCTATACCTTCCGCGCGCTGCTGGGCTGCGATGAGGAAGTGGGCATGTCCGACGTTCACCATTATCTGGAGAACCACGCAGACCTCGACTTTTTGTTTACGCCCGATGCCGAGTTCCCGGTCTGCAATGCCGAGAAGGGCCAGTTTGGGGCGACGTTTGTGAGCTCTAAGATCGATGGAGGGCGCATTGTGTCCTGGAGCGGTGCCGAGGCGAGCAACGCCATTCCATCGCAGTCTATTTGCGAGCTCGCGATTGCCGCCGATGAGCTGCCGGCGCCGGTCGAGAACGCCGATCGTTTGGAGATCACAGCGCTCGATAACGGCCATGCGCAGATTTTCGCCCACGGCATTGGCGGTCATGCCTCGATGCCCGAGGGAACGATCAATGCCGTCGGCCTGGTCGTGGCGTATCTGCGCGAGGCCGAGGACGCGTTTGGTGCCCGTGACGAGCGCTTGCTGACGCCTGCCGAGCACGAGTTTGTCAAGTTTTTGGCCTTTGTGCATGCGGACGCCTATGGCCGCGGCCTGGGCATCGATGCGACGAGCCCGGCGTTTGGCCCGCTCACCTGCAACCCCGGCGTCATCCGTGTGGTGGATGGTCACATTGAGCAGGTCATCGACGTGCGCTTCCCCGATAGCACGAGCGCCGATACCATCCGCGAGCAGCTCGAGCCGCTCGTGGGGCGCTTTGACGTGACGTGTCGCGTGGGTCATGCAAAGGTGCCGTTCTCGGTCTCTGCCGACGATCCTGCCGTGAAGGCGCTTATCGATACCTATAACGAGTTTACGGGCAAGCACGCCGAGCCCTTTGCCATGGGCGGTGGCACCTACGCGCGCAACTTCGCGCGCGCCGTGTCGTTTGGTCCTGAGGAGACCGGTCTGGAGCTGCCCGCGTGGGGCGGCCAGATGCACGGCCCCAACGAGTGCGCCAATGAGGAACAGCTCAAGCAAGCGCTCAAGATTTACATCGTGGCAATCCTGCGCTTGAATGAATTAGAGCTTTAAGGTTTCGCGGTTTCCCAATCTAAGTTGCGGTGGAATAGTTCCTAGAATGGGCCATTTGATGGCCAAGCAGGCACTATTTCACCGCAACTTTGTTTTTATTGGTGTAAAAGGCTGGCCATGTTCGGCGCTGGATTGTTATCCGTTTGTAAAGGCTGGACAGAGCTTGCGGTAAGGGTCTATCAGATGCCCGTAAGAAACCGCAGTTGGCGCGGGCGCTGCCCGATCGAGGTCGTATCTTTCCAAACAGCAAAGCGGGCGGGGTGCCCGCGAGTCGCATGTATGAAAGGAAGATCATGCTCGATCAGGCTTATTCTCGTCGTCAGTTCCTCGGCCTCGCTGGTGGTCTTGCCAGCATCGTCGGTCTCGGTCTCGTTGGTTGCGGCGGCTCCGGCGCATCCGACGCCGCCGACAAGGGTAGCGCCGCTGCTGCCGAGTCCGTCTCCGGCGAGGTGACCTACGACGGCGCCTCCTCGTTCCAGGCTCTCGTCGAGGCCGCTGCCGAGAAGTTCATGGATGCCAACCCGGACGTCTCCGTCTCCGGCTCGGGTAACGGTTCGGGCAAGGGCCTGACCGCTGTTGCCGCCGGCACCGTCACCATCGGCAACTCCGACGTCTTCGCCGAGACCAAGCTCGAGGCCGACCAGGTCAAGAACCTCGTCGACCACGAGGTTGCCGTCGTGGGCATGGGTCCCGTCGTCTCCAAGAACGTGACGGTCGACGACCTGTCCCTCGAGCAGCTCAAGGGCATCTTCTCTGGCCAGATCACCAACTGGAAGGAGGTCGGCGGCGACGACGCCACCATCGTCGTCCTCAACCGCAAGGCCGGCTCCGGCACCCGCGCCACCTTCGAGGCCGCCGTCTTTGGCGACGAGGCCGTCGACTTTAAGGGCGACGCCGAGCTCGACAAGTCCGGCGACGTCCAGACTCAGATGGGCAGCACCGATAACGCCATCTCCTACCTCGACTTCTCGCACTTCGATGACTCCAAGTTCAACGCCATCAAGGTCGAGGGCGTCGAGCCCAAGAGCAAGAATGTCACTGATGACTCCTTCAAGATCTGGGCTACCGAGCACATGTACTGCTCCAAGGACGCCGACGAGGCCACCAAGGCCTTCCTGGAGTTCATGCTTTCCGACGACGTCCAGGGCAAGCTCGTCGAGGAGCAGGGCTTCATCCCCGTCTCTGCCATGAAGGTCGTCAAGGACGCCAGCGGCAAGGTCTCTGCTAAATAAGTAATCGCCCCGGAAAGGTTTGCAATGGCAAAACAGCTGCCAAAGCGCGACCTTGAGAACGTGGGCCTGGGCGTCACGGGCGCGTGCGTAGCGCTCGTGACGCTTGTCGTTGCCGCGCTCATCTTTATGGTCGCCCAAAAGGGCCTCTCGGCTTTTGTCAAGGACGGCGTCTCGGTCGTCGAGTTTTTCACCGGCACCAAGTGGGACCTGGCCAACACAGCCGAAAACGGCCTGCCCTATACCGGCGCCCTGCCCCTGATCGTCACCTCGTTTGCGGTCATGGTGCTCTCCACGCTTATCGCGCTGCCCATCGCCATCGGCTCTGCCATCTTTGCGGTCGAGATTAGCCCTAAGTTTGGCTCTAAGATCTTTCAGCCGCTCATTGAGCTTTTGACCGGCATCCCCTCGGTCGTCTTTGGCCTGATCGGTTTTCACGTGGTCGTCGGTCTTATGAAGAGCGTTTTCCATGTGAGCACGGGCCTGGGCATCTTGCCCGGCGCCATCGTGCTGGCGGTCATGATTCTGCCGACGATGACCACGCTTTCGGTCGATGGCCTGCGCGCCGTGCCCGACGGCTACCGCCAGGGCTCGCTCGCGCTGGGCTACACCCGCTGGCAGACCATCTGGCACGTGGTGCTCAAGTCCGCCATGCCGTCGCTCATGACCGCGGTTATCTTGGGCATGACCCGCGCCTTTGGCGAGACGCTCGCCGTGCGCATGGTCATCGGCGGCATCGAGGCCATGCCGACGTCGCTGCTGTCGCCGGCTTCGACCATCACCACCACGCTCACCACGTCCATGGCAGTCTATGCCGAGGGCTCGGCCCAGGACGATGTTCTGTGGGCACTCGGCCTGCTGCTGATGGGCATGAGCCTCATCTTCATCCTGATCATCCATCTCATTGGCCGCAAGGGGGCGAAGGCTCGTGGCTAGCACGCGCATCCACATCGACGAGGCGAGGCTCGGGCGTGTCCAAAAACAGGATCGCATCGCCACGGGCGTGCTGACGGCGATCGTCGCCATCGTCATGCTTATCGTCATCTCCATGGTGGCCTATATCCTGTTCGAGGGCATCTCGACGCTGTTCCAGCCGGGCTTTCTCACAGAGCCGTCGCGCGCCAACGGAACGCAGGGCGGCGTGCTCTACCAGCTGTTCGACTCGTTCTACCTGCTGCTGATCACTCTGATCATCTCGGTGCCCATCAGCCTAGGCGGAGCGGTCTTCCTGGTTGAGTACGCGCCGAATGGGCCCATCCGCGACATCGCCTCCACCGCCATCGAGACGCTGTCCTCGCTGCCCTCCATCGTTGTCGGCATGTTCGGTTTCCTGGTGTTCTCGGTGCAGCTGGGCTGGAAGTACTCCATCATCTCCGGCGCCGTCGCTCTCACCATGTTCAATATCCCCATCCTGGTGCGCGTGATTCAGCAGGCGCTCGAGGACGTGCCACAGGCCCAGCGCGATGCATGCCTGGCCATGGGCCTTACCCGCTGGGAGGCCACGCTGCACATCCTGATTCCCGAGGCCATGCCCGCCATCGTGACCGGCATCGTGCTTTCGGCCGGCCGCGTCTTTGGCGAGGCCGCGGCGCTGCTCTTTACCTCGGGTATGAGCTCGCCGGTTCGCCTGAACTTCTTGAGCTTTAACCTGTCGAGCCCCACCTGCGCCTGGAACGTGTTCCGCCCCGGTGAGTCGCTCGCCGTGCACATCTACAAGATCTATGGCGAGGGCAGCCCCGAGGCCCAGCAGATCGTCTGGGGCACCGCCGCACTGCTGATGATCTGCGTGCTGCTGTTTAACGTAATCGCCCGCATCGTGGGCAAGCAACTGGCAAGGAAGATGACGGCCGAATGAGCGAGATGAATGCAACGCCCGCAACCGAGGCGGCCACGTCCGAGACCCAGGACTTTCTGTCGAGTGTGGGGGAGAGCGAGAAGCGCGTTCGCGTGAGCGGCAGGGCCGTGAGCGACGAGGTCGTGCTCTCCACCAAGGACGTCAACGTGTACTATGGCGACCACCATGCCCTGCACAATACGTCGCTCGACTTTCACAAGGGCGAGATCACGGCGCTCATCGGGCCTTCGGGCTGCGGTAAGTCGACCTTCTTGCGTAGCCTCAACCTTATGAATCGCGAGATTCGCGGCTGCCGCGTGGAGGGCGAGATCAACTACCGCGGGCGCAACGTGAATACCAAGACCGAGAACACCTACGAGCTGCGCCGCTCCATTGGCATGGTGTTCCAGCAGCCCAACCCGTTCCGCAAGTCCATTCGCGACAACATTACATTTGCGCCTAGGCGTCACGGCATCACCGACCGCGACGAGCTTGATCGTATGGTCGAGGAGAGTCTGCGCGGCGCGGCACTGTGGGACGAGGTCAAGGACAAGCTCGACAAGAGTGCCTACGCGCTTTCGGGCGGCCAGCAGCAGCGTCTGTGCATCGCGCGCACGCTGGCGCTCAATCCCGACGTGATCCTGTTTGACGAGCCCTGCTCGGCGCTCGACCCCATCTCGACGCTGGCGATCGAGGACCTGATGTCGTCGATCGTTGCCGACCGCGCCATCGTCATCGTGACGCACAACATGGAACAGGCGTCGCGTGTGTCCAACCGCACGGCGTTCTTCTACATGGGCGATATGGTCGAGTACGACGAGACTGACGAGATTTTCCAACGGCCCAAGGATCAGCGGCTGAACGATTACCTCACCGGCATGTTCTCCTAGTCCGGGACATGCTTGAGGCCCGCGGTGGCCACGGTCGCCACGGGACTGATTGGAGAGGCGGGTCATCTCTTGCGGGAGATGGCCCGCCTTTTTGCTCTGCGACCGAAACGACCGCCACAAAGGGGACAGGCGCCTTCGTGGTGGTTTGGGGTGGGGCTCGCTGCTATCATTGACAACGTTGAATTTCTACGAAGGAGCAGGGCATATGGCGATTCTTTTGGGATGCGATTCCGTCAGCCTAGAGTTTCCCACCAAGCATATTTTCGATAGCGTTACGCTCGGCGTGGGCGAGGGCGACCGTATTGGTATTGTCGGTAAAAACGGCGACGGTAAGTCGACGCTGCTGAGCGTGCTCGCCGGCACGTTGGAGCCCGACGACGGGCGCGTGACGCACCGTCGCGGCACGACGATCGGTCTGCTCGGCCAAAAGGACAACCTGGTCGATACCGACACCGTGCATCATGCCGTCGTGGGCGACACGCCCGAGTATGAGTGGGCGTCGAGTCCGCGTACGCGCCAGATTCTGGCTGGCCTTATTAGCGATGTGCCTTGGGAGGGCACGGTGGGCGAGCTTTCGGGCGGCCAGCGCCGTCGCGTGGACCTCGCGCGCCTGCTGATCGGCGACTATGACGTGCTCATGCTCGACGAGCCCACCAATCACCTGGACATGCGCACCATCAACTGGCTCGCGCGTCACTTAAAGGCCCGCTGGCAGCGCGGCCAGGGCGCGATGCTCGTGGTCACGCACGACCGCTGGTTCTTGGACGAGGTCTGCACCAGTATGTGGGAGGTCCACGACGGCCAGGTCGATCCCTTCGAGGGCGGCTACTCCGCATATATCCTTCAGCGCGTGGAGCGCGACCGCATGGCCGCGGTTACCGAGGAGCGCCGTCGCAACATGGCGCGCAAGGAGCTCGCGTGGCTGAGCCGCGGCGCCCAGGCGCGTTCCACTAAGCCCAAGTTTCGCGTTGATGCCGCTCGCGAGCTGATCGCCGACGTGCCGCCCGTGCGTGACGAGCTGGAGCTCAAGCGCCTCGCCGTGAGCCGCCTAGGCAAGCAGGTTATCGATGTGGTCGACGTGGACGCCGGCTATGCGGATGTCGATGGCGCGCCCAAGCGGGTACTCTCCGACGTGACCTGGCTCATTGGTGCGGGCGACCGCTATGGTCTTTTGGGCGAGAATGGCGCTGGCAAGTCGACGCTGCTTGATGTGATCCAGGGCAAAATTGCGCCCACGCGCGGCCGCGTGAAGATTGGCCAGACGGTACGCTTTGGCGTGCTGTCGCAGCAGCTCGAGGAGCTCGAGCCCTACATGGGCGACACGATCCGCGAGGTGCTCAGCAACTATAAGAAGTACTACGTCATCGACGGCAAGGAGACTTCGCCCGAGAAGCTCTGCGAGCGCCTGGGATTTACGACGCAGCAGCTCTGGAGCCGCATCGGCGATCTTTCGGGCGGCCAGCGCCGTCGCCTGTCGCTGCTGCTGACGATCCTGGACGAGCCCAACGTGCTCATCCTGGACGAGCCCGGCAACGACCTGGATACCGACATGCTCGCGATTGTCGAGGACCTGCTCGACGGCTGGCCCGGCACGTTGATCCTGGTGACACACGACCGCTTCTTGATGGAGCGCGTGACCGACCAGCAGTGGGCACTGCTCGATGGCCATCTGACGCATATGCCCGGCGGCGTCGACCAGTACCTGCGCCTGTGCAACGCCACGGCCGAGGGCGAGCCCGTGGGCGCGCCGAGCGCCAAGACCGGCACGTTCGACACCGGCGCCGCAGCGGTTGCGGCCGAGAAGCCCAAGACGAGCGGGCAGCCCAACGGTCTTTCCAATGCCGAGCGCCAGAAGCTCCGCCGCGAGGTGAGCTCGCTCGAGCGCAAGATGGAGACGCAGCGCGCCCGCGTGGAGGAGGCCGAGGCCGCCATGGCCCAGGTCGATCCCACCAACTACACGGCGCTGGGCGAACAGCAGGCAAAGATCGACGAGGCCCACGCCGCCATGGACGAGCTGGAGATGGCGTGGCTTGAGGCGAGCGAAAAGCTCGAGGGCGAGGAGTAGACGAGGATGATCAAAGCCGCGTTTTTCGATATCGACGGCACGCTGCTGAGCTTTAAGACCCACCGGATTCCGGCGTCGGCGCAGCAGGTGCTCGACAGTTTTCACGAGCAGGGGATTGCATGCGTGATTGCTACGGGTCGTCCGACCTACCAGATGCCCGATTGGCTGTTCAACTTGGGTTGGGATGCGTACATTACGCTTTCGGGCCAGCACTGCTTTGATGCCGAGGGCGTCTACCGCAGCTGCCCGATTGACCCGGACGACGTCGCGGTGATTGTGGACCAGGTGGCGCAGGGGCGCTATGACTCGCTGTGCATGCAGGGCGAGAACTCGTTTGTGAACCGCCTGTCCGAGCGCGTGGTGACTGCCGGCAGCAATGCGGGAATCGTCTACCACGAGGAGCCGTTTGACCATGCCTTCGATGCGCCGGTCTACCAGTTCTGCGCCTTTGTGGATCCGGCCGACGAGCATATCGTGACCGACGCCGTGTCGCATTCGCTCACCACGCGCTGGTGCGACCTGTTCTGCGACATTATTCCCGCTAACGGCGGCAAGGACCTGGGCGTGGCGGCGACGCTGGAGCGCCTGGGCATCGACGCGAGTGAAGCGATTGCCTTTGGCGACGGCGAGAACGACCTGTCGATGTTCTCGGCCGTGGGCACAAGTGTGGCCATGGGCAACGCGCAGGATACCGTGAAGGCCGCGGCGACCTATGTGACGACTGCCGTGGACGACGACGGCATCTACAACGCCGCGAAGTACTTTGGACTGTTATAGCTGCGGCTCGGCACTTGGGGACGTTCCTTATCTGCCGGCACCTGGGGACACTCCTTGCGGGGCGTCCCCATTTTGTTTTCGTCCCGCACGTTTTGTGAAACACGGCTAACTTTTAGGCAAAGTAGTAAGACATGGGCAACTTTTGCGGTAAAGTAAGCTGTGAAAAGTATCCAAAGGCTAACTAGCAATCATCGCGAAAGGCGGCCCATGGCCCTACGTGAATCCGGAGAAGACTATCTCGAATCGATCTACGTTCTGTCGGAACGTCAGGGCATCGTGCGCTCGATCGACGTTGCGGAGTACCTCGGCGTAACCAAGGCGAGCGTCTCTAAAGCCATGGCGACGCTGGAGGACAGCGGCTATGTCGAAATGGGCAAGCGCGACGTTCATCTGACGGAACGCGGTCTTGAGGTTGCCCGTCAAATGTGGGAGCGCCATTGCTTTTTTTGTAGGGCTGCTAGAGGACGCAGGCGTAGCGCCCAAGGTTGCCTCGCAAGAGGGCTGCCACATGGAGCACTGCCTGAGCGAGGAAAGCTTCGAGAAACTGAGGGCGATGCTGAATCGGGGCGAGGCGACGGGCCAAGCGGCGGAATCCTAACGAACCCCAGTAGCGCGGAGTTCGCGCAAAGCGCGAACCAGACACTATGACCCAATCCGAAGGCACGGAAACGACAGGAGCCCCCGCTCGTG
>NZ_JAESIQ010000032.1:0-17323 GCF_025289055.1 Collinsella aerofaciens | reverse complement strand
AACGAAAGGGCGCTGACCTTCTGGTCGCGCCCTTGAAGTTGAACGTCAGATTGCCCAAATGCGGACCGCGCAGCGTCGAGCCGTTACGCGGTTTGGTAAAACCGCGTAACTAATACTCAAGCTTCCACATGTAGCGGCGCGTCATGTAGTCCTTGTGCGTGACGGCAGAGAGCGCGCGCATGTACACATTGTTGAGGATCGGGGCGAAGATCAGGTGGTTGAAGTACTCGCTCACGCTGTCCTTGATGTCGTTGAGGCCGAGCTCCTTGGCGTCGAGCTGATAGACGCGCTCGCCACCGTACTGGTTGACGAAGCGGATGCCGCGCTCGTCGTTGCAGCGGCTGCGGCCGACGCTGATGAGCTGGAACAGCGAGGTGCGCTTGTCCAGGATCTCGAAGGGGCCGTGGAAGAAGTCGCAGGTGTTGATGGTGCAGGAGTCGATCTGCAGCATCTCCTGCACGTTGCAGATGCTAAAGACGTAGGCAGCACCAAAGAGCGGGCCCTGGGCCATGACGTTAATGCAGGGCTTGTCGGCGTTCTGCTCGGCCCACTTGGCGGCAAGCGGACGGGTGTACTCGACGGCCTTGCGATAGATGGGGTCAACCAGGTCGAAGGCGGCCATAGCGGTCTCGTACTCGGCATAGCCCTCGGTCTGCTGCGTGAGCTCCATGGCGATCATGGTCACGACGGCGGAGTTGGTGCGGCCCATGCAGGACTCGTCGACGGCCAGGCTGTCATACTGGATCTTGTAGTCGCAGACCTCGGTGAGGCCGGACTCGTCGACATAGATGGCGATGGTGCTGGCGCCGTGGTCCTTGGCGACCTGGGCGGCGACGATGGTCTCCTTGGTGCCGCGCATGGACACGACGACGGCCAGGGTGTTCTCGTTAACGTAAGCAGGAGTTGCGTGCACGAACTCGTTGCTGGTGTAGCTAGAGCTCACGACCTGCGTGGCCTCGTGCTCCATAAAGTACTGGGCAGGATAGTTGCCGCCGTTGGATCCGCCGGCGCCAATCCACACGACGCGCTTGATGCCGCCCTTGTCTGCCTTGTCAGCCAAAACCTGGGAGACGACATCCTTAACCTGTTCCTGAGTAGTCATCGTGCATCAGCCTTTCTTCTCGTTTGATGCTCTCGATGGCATACAAGTTACATACATGTTTTGGTTATGTCGACTAGTTGTATGCTATATTTGTCTTAGAAATTTTGCTGATGAGGTTTTTGATAACTAGCTACCAGCGGTTTTATTGTTGTATTGGATACATCCTTGATTCGATAAGCATACAAGTTAGATACAGGTTAATCGAATGAGCACTTCGTCAAAAAAGAACTTGGCCCAATACGAGCGCTTGGCGGGCATGCTGCGTGACCGCATCGCCGCCGGCGTCTACGCGCGTGAAGACAAGCTGCCGTCCGAGATGGAACTCATGGACGAATCGGGGCTGTCGCGCAGCACCGTGCGCCATGCCCTTAAGGTGCTCGTTGATGAGGGTCTGGTTCGAACCGAGCGCGGGCGCGGCGCCTTTGTGGCCGACACGCCCGCGCTCCACGAGAACAACCTGGTGTTTTCGAGCTATACCAAGCAGGTCGAAGGCCAGGGCATGAAGCCCACCACGCGCACCGTAGACTCGGGCTTTGCCAAGGCGGCCGGCAGCATAGCTAAATTCTTTGACGCCGCCGTGGGCAGCAAGCTCGTCAAACTTGTCCGCCTGCGCTACCTGGACGATGCGCCGCTGTGCCTGGAGACCACCTATCTACCACCGAGCTTTGAGGCACTCATCGATCGCGATATCAACGGTTCGCTCTACGCCACGCTGCGACAGGAGTTCCATCGCGCACCGGCACAGGGGCATAAGACCTTTGAAGTGTGCTATGCCTCGCAAAACGAGGCGTTTTTGCTCAACGTCGAGCGTGGGCAGGCGCTGATCCTGATCACCGACTACGTCTACGACACCGACGGCCGCCCGCTCCACGTCTCCAAGCGCATCCAACGCACCGACCGCGCCAAATACACCGAGCCCATCGGCTAACCTGCCAAAATAAACCTGTCCCTAAATGGTAGGTTTGGGGAGGTCGGGGAACCAGGTTGGTTTGGGTTGGTTGGGTGTGCGCTCGGCCAGGACCAGCTCCATCCAGCACATGTCGTACCAACGGCCGAACTTTTGGGCGCAGCGGTCAAAGGCACCCACCAGGCGATATCCCATATGGGCATGGAAATCCTGGCTGTTGTGCGTCAGGTACTCGTCGTCCTTGTCGTGCGGCACGGCGATGAGGGCGCACATGTTGGTGATGCCCATCGCGACCAGGCATTGCTTGAGCGCGTCGTGCAGCTTGCGACCCAGCCCGCCGTGGCGCACGTCGCGCGCCAGGTAGATCGACGTCTCGACCGACCAGTCGTATGCCTCGCGGCTGTTGAGCGAACTCACATAGGCATAGCCTACCGGACGCCCGTCCAGCTCCATCACCAGATACGGATAGCGCTTGAGTGTACGCTCGATGCGCCCGGCGAACTCCTCAACGCTCGGCACCTCGTATTCGCAGGTAATCGCCGTCTGGCGCACATACGGCTCATAGATGGCAAGCAACGCCGGCGCATCATCGGGCGTCGCCAGACGAATCGTCGGCTCGGACATCTCGGTCATACAACCCTTCTCCCTCAAAAACAAAGGCCGCCTTGCGCCAAACCCAGCGCAAGGCGGCCCCTCGTCATTACATCAGGCTACAGAACCGCCGCCAACGCGTCGATATCCTCCTGCGTCGTGGCCCAGCTGGTGCAAAAGCGCACCACCGTGTGGGCCTCGTCGTACTTTTCCCAGTACTCGATCGCCGCATGCTCGCGAATGCGCGCCATGTCCTCGTTGGGCAGAATCACGAACTGCTGGTTTGTGGGCGTCTCCAAAAAGAACCGGTAGCCGTGCTCGTGCAGCACGCGACGAAGCGCCTGAGCGGTTTCGATCGCCTGACGGCCAATCTCAAAATACAGGCCATCGGTAAAGAGCGCCTCAAACTGCACGCCCGTCAGACGGCCCTTGGCCAACAGCGCGCCGTGCTGCTTAATACGCGGAATGGGATGCGCCGGGGCGTGCATGCCGCAAAACACCACAGCCTCGCCGCAGAGCGCGCCGCACTTGGTGCCGCCGATGTAGAACACGTCACACAGCTGCGCCAGCTCGGGCAGGGTAATGTCGCACTCATCGGCCGCCAACGCATAGGCCAGACGGGCGCCATCCACAAACAGCGGAATCTCGCGCTTCTGGCACACTGCGTGAATCGCCGCGAGCTCGGCCTTGGAGTACAGCGTGCCGTACTCGGTCGATAGACTCACGTACACGGCGCCCGGGAACACCGTGTGCTCGTAGCTCTCGTTTTCATAGAACACCTGGATATAGTTCTCGAGGTCCTCGGCGTGCATCTTGCCCTCGTAGCCGGGGATGGTGAGTACCTTGTGGCCGCCAAACTCGATGGCGCCCGCCTCGTGGCAGGCGACGTGGCCAGTCTCGGCAGCAACGACGCCCTCGTACGGCGCGAGCAGCATGTCGATCACCGTCGCGTTGGCCTGCGTGCCGCCCACCAGAAAAAACACGTCGGCATCAGGGGCCTGGCAGGCCTCGCGAATAAGTTGCTTGGCGCGCTCGGTGTGCGCATCGGTACCGTAGCCGGGCTGCGGCTCCATGTTGGTGTCGACGAGTGCCTGCAGCACTGCCGGATGTGCGCCGTGGGAGTAGTCGTTGTTAAACGCGAGCATGGCAATCCTCTCTAGCCGGGCACGGGCCCGATGATTCAAACGGGGCTATTGTACGCCGTTGGGATAGGCAACGCGCGCGGCAAGGCACTCAAGCGCCAACACCAGGGCAAAGCCGCAGCTCACGTCGCTCAAAAAGTGAGCTCCGATCACGATACGGCCAAAGGCGACGAGCGCCGCGACCACAGCCGCCGCCCAAAAGATCACGCGGCGACGCGAAGGTTTTTCCTTAAAGGCTGCCGCGGGAAGCCCGGCGAGCATAAGGCCGATCACCGCGTGCGCCGTGTGTCCGCTCGCAAACGACTTGAAGCCGTCCTTGATCACGCCAGCGGCAATATAGGCCCACTTGTCGGGGTTGCCGATCACCCACCACGGCTGAAAATTGAGCCCTGGCGTGACCTCGATCACGCGCATGCGCGGGCGCGACCACAGCGGCTTGACGATCACGTTGAGGATAATGGCCTGAGCGACCCACACAGCAAGTACCATCAACGCCCAGCGCGTGAGCTCATCGGGCTCGGTCGTGCGCGTGAGGCGATAGACGATAAGGTTGGCGGCGATAACCAGCACAAACGTCAGCACCAGCTGAACGGCAATGAGTTTACCGCCAACCCGCAGGGACGAAACGATCTCGTAGCCGGCTAGGCCAACGTTGACGAGGATGCCGAGCACGGCGAGCCATTTGCTCCCCCCGGAGTCGGGACGCACCGCGCGCACGAGCATAACGCCCGCGACGCTCGCCGTCAGCTCAAACGGCAGCTCGCCGGCGGCCTCGATAAAGCGGCCGTACATGCTGCCGACGCTGAACAGCGCACTCGAGATCTGATAATCGAAGAAGCTGCCCACGCCCAGGCAAAGGGCAAGGATAACCGCGATAGCAGCGACGTCTTTCTTGTAGATGTACCCGAACATGCTTTCCTTTCGATGGAACCAGATTGCCCAAATGGGGCGTTTGCAGCGTCGACCCGTTAGTCGTCGTCGCTCGCACCCAGCTGTTGCAGCAGCATGAGCGCCGCCGTCACCGGGCCGGTGCCGTCGTTGGCGTCGAGGCCGCGACCCAGGCCGCTGCCCGCACCGGCGCCCGCCTTGTAGGGCACCGACAGCTTGCGGCTCTTGGGGAAGTTCACCGCGCCATAGCGGGTCTTAAGTTCAAAGGCCACCTTCTTGGGCACGTCGACGCCCAAAAACGTGATGCGGCCGCCGCTGAGCGTGACGCTCTCGAGCCCCAGGCGCTCGCCGCGAATGCGGATTCGTGCGCGATTGAACAGGTTGAGTCCCGCCAGCGGCAGCTCGCCATGCGCAGCCTCGGTCTCCTCCTGCACCTCATCGATGCTCTCTAGGTCCTCGGCCGCTGCGAGCTTACGGTACACGAGCACGCGCTGATCCACCGCCGGCAGGTACTCCTCGGACAAGAAGTAGTCGGCCGGCAGGTTAATACCCACGCTCGCCGCCTCCACGCCGGCGTCGTCATCGCCGCGCGCCTCAGCCACGGCCTGGCCCAGCATCTGCGTAAACAGGTCAAAGCCCACGCTCGACAGGTTGCCGTGCTGCTCGGCTCCCATAAGCGAGCCGGCACCGCGAATCTCCAGGTCGCGCATGGCGATGCGCATGCCGCTGCCCAGGTCCTGGAACTCGGAAAGTGCGGTCAGGCGCGCCGTCGCCTCCTCGGTGAGCGGCAGCTCGCCCGGGAACATAAAGTACGCGTAGGCCTGCGTGGCAGAGCGGCCCACACGGCCCTTGAGCTGGTAGAGCTGTGCCAGACCCAGGCGCTGCGAGTCCTCGATGATGAGCGTGTTGGCGGTCGCGTTGTCGATGCCGCTCTCCACGATGGTCGTGGCGATGAGCACGTCGATCTTTTTGGTCGCGAACTCGATCATCACATCCTCGACCTCGCGCGGGCTCATCTTGCCGTGCGCCACGCCCACGCGCGCCTCGGGCGCGGCCTCGTGCACGCGCGCCACGGCGTCGTCGATGGTCTTGACGCGGTTGGACACGTAGTACACCTGACCGCCGCGGCCCACCTCCAGGCGAATCGCCGCGCTCACCACGTCGGGGTCGTACTCTCCCACGTGCACGATTACGGGGCGGCGCCCGGTCGGCGGCGTCGTGATCAGGCTCATGTCGCGCACGCCGCTCGTGGCCATCTGCATGGTTCGCGGAATCGGCGTTGCCGAAAGCGTGAGCACGTCAATCTGCTCGCGCAGGTTCTTGAGCTGCTCCTTGTGCTGCACGCCAAAGCGCTGCTCCTCGTCAATGATCACCATGCCCAGGTTCTTGGGGTTCACATCGGCCGAAAGCAGACGATGCGTGCCGATGAGCACATCAATCGTGCCCTCGGCAAACGCCTTGAGCGCGCGCTTCTGCTGCGCCGGGGTGCGGAAGCGGCTGAGCACTTCGACCTCGAGGCCAAACGGGGCAAAGCGCTCAAAGAACGTCTCGTAGTGCTGCTGGGCCAGAATGGTCGTGGGGCAGAGCACCATGACTTGGCGGCCGGAGTCCACGCACTTAAACGCCGCGCGCAGGGCAACCTCGGTCTTGCCGAAACCCACGTCGCCGCAGAGCAGGCGATCCATGGGCTTGGGCGCCTCCATGTCGGCCTTGATGTCGGCGATAGCCTCCAGCTGGTCGCGCGTCTCGTCGTAAGGGAAGCTCTCCTCCATCTCGATCTGCTCGGGCGTATCGGGCGGACAGGCGATACCGGTAATCGACGAGCGGCGCGTATACAGGTCGACCAGGTCAAACGCCAGCTTTTTGGCGTTCTTGCGCGCCTTGTTGGTGGCACGCGTCCAGTCGGCGGTGTTGAGCCTGGTCAGGCGCGGCTTGTCGCCGTCGGGGCCAACGTAGCGCGTGATGCGGTCGACCTGTTCGAGCGGCACGTAGAGCTTGTCGCCATCGGCATATTCCAGCAAAAAGTAGTCGCGTTCCTTGCCGCCCACTTCCTGGCGCGCGATCTCGCTAAAGAGCGCGATGCCGTGGGTAGCGTGCACCACGTAGTCGCCCGGCTTAAACGGGAAGGTGATCTGCGTAATGTCAACCTTGCGGCGGCTGCGCGCGCGGTTGGCATCCATGCGGGCATTGAGGTCGGCGATCGAGAACACGGCCAAATTGGCGTCGGGCACCACCACGCCCTGCGGCAGGGCAGCGTCAACAAAGGTCACGCGCCCGCGCGAGATGGTGGGCACGGCAGCGCCGGCGGCAGCCTGCGCGGCGCCCGCCTCGAGCGAGCGGGCGTTGAGCGCATCGGCCTTACGCTCGCGAATGGAAGCATGGGCCTCCTGGCGTGCGGCACGGTCGGCGGAATCCGCCGCTGCCACGCGCACGCGGTCGCCGATAGCGCCGACATTTTCGGGCGCCGCGGTCAGCGATTCCTCAAAGGTAATGCCCTCGTCGCCAAAGGTGAGCTCCATCGACTCGCGCGCACCGCGGTCGGGGATGGCAAACACGCAGGCGTAGCGCTTGCCCACGACTTCCTGAATGCGCGTCATAAAGCGATTGTCCGAGCCCGCAATGGCCGGCTGCTCAATCTTGAGCTCCGCCGTCACCGCGCCGCCGGCACGGATCAGGCTCACGTAGTTCAGGCGCTGCTGGGCACCAAAATCGAGCTGCTGGGCACGTACATACAGGCCATCCAGCCGGTCAATCCCTGCCTCGCCAGCACGCGCCTCGATATCCTCGTAGGCACGCAGGCAATCGTCGAACAGCGAGCGCGGCTCGGACAGAACCACGAGTGCCTTGCCGCTCACGTGCGCCAACGGGCTTACGGTCTGGCCGTACATCACCGGCAAAAAGCGGTCGAGCTCGGGCGTGACGATACGCGCATCCACCATCTCGAGCAGCGCCGCCAGTTTGCTGTCGTCCTGGCTGGCGCGATAGAGCGCCACATGCATGTTGTGGACGGCCTCGTCGGTAAGCGCCAGCTCACGGCAGGGGAAGATCTCGATACTGTCCTCGTTACCGATGGTCTGCCCCGTTGAGCTCACCATGCGGCGGATGCGGTCAATCTCATCGCCGAAAAACTCAATGCGCACGGGCGCCTTTTCCTGCGCGGGAAACACCTCGACGGTGTCACCGTGCACGCGGAACAGACCGGGCGCATCGGCGGCACCGGCATTGGTGTAGCCCATGCCCACCAGGCGCTGCGGCACCTCGTCAAAGGGAATCTCCTCGCCCACCGCAAAGGTCGTGGACTCCCAATAGTGGCTCTCGACCGGCGGCACGCAACGCAGCAGCGCACGGGCCGAGGCAACCATGATGCAGTTGTCCCCGCGCACGATGCGTCCCAAGGCCTCGCAGCGCTGCGCCACCACGGCGTCGTCGGGCGTCTGCTCGCGCCAAGGGTAGTCCTTGCGCTCGGGAAAGCGGCACACGTGCGCCAGCCCCACATAGGCGGCCAGGCTGCGCGCAGCGCGATCGGCCGCGTCCTCGCCGCTCACGATATAGACCGTGGGGCGCGGACGGCGCGCAAACTGGGCCGCCGCCATAAGCGTGCGACCCGACTGCGACACGGCCAACGTCACGTCCTCGCCGGCATCGAGCCCGGCCTCGACGGTCTGCAGCGCCTCGGCAGTGTAGAGCTGCGCGGCTATTCGGTGAATGAGCATGCTGTTCCTCCGGCATTGCAACGCCAAAAGCCCGCCGAGGCAAGCTCGGCGGGTATGCGGCGGATTTCATTGCCTGTCATGGTAGCGCATGGAGAGGACTCCGGCTCAAGGGCAAACCCAGCCCCGCAAAAAACGCCAGACGAAGATGCGTTCCGCCCTACCCCGCTACGCGCACGCTGGGGCACAAATCTGCCAGCGGACACTCGTCACACTTGGGTTTGCGGGCGTCGCAGACCTCGCGACCGAAGGTGATCCACTGATGGTTAACCGACTCCCAATACTCGTGCGGCAAAATCTTGAGCAGATCCTGCTCGGTCTTGAGCGGCTCCTTTGCATGCGTCTTGGGACTCAGCATCAGGCGGTGCGCAATGCGGTTGACGTGCGTGTCCACCGCAATGCCCTCCACGATGCCATACCCCACGTTGAGCACGATGTTCGCCGTCTTGCGTCCCACGCCCGGCAGCTTCACGAGTTCCTTCATGTCGGCCGGCACCTCGCCGCCATAGTCGGCGACGATCATCTGCGCGGCCTCGACGGCATGCTTGGCTTTGCTCTTGTAGAAGCCGAGTGACTTGATGGTGTCTGCCACGTCAGCCACGCTCGCCCCGGCCATGGCCTCGGGCGTGGGCCACTGGGCAAACAGCCGCGGCGTCACCTTGTTGACCTGCGCATCGGTCGTTTGCGCCGAGAGCAGCACCGCGATCAGCAGGCGGAAGGGATTCTCGTGGTCCAAAAAGCACTCGACCGGGCCATAGCGACGGTTGAGGCGCTCACACACCTCGATGGCGCGCTCGCGCTTGGCGGCATTGGTCTCGCGTGGCATAACGACTCCTCGGCTCAACGGCACAATAAACTTATGGGCACAATTGTCCCACGTCCGAGACGCTTACGCCTCCAAGAATGCGCCGGTCTGACGGCTCCACAGGCTCGCGTACTCGCCACCCGCCTCGACGAGCTGCGCATGCGTGCCGTCCTCGACGATCTCGCCATCGGCCAGCACCACAATGCGGTCGAGCGCCGCCACGGTGGACAGGCGGTGCGCCACCACAATGGAGGTACGTCCACGCATCAGGTTCTCGAGCGCCTCCTGCACCAGCGCCTCGGACTCGCTGTCCAGGGCAGAGGTCGCCTCGTCGAGCACCAGGATCGGTGCATCGGTCAGAATCGCACGGGCGATGGCCACGCGCTGGCGCTGGCCGCCCGAAAGCTTAACGCCGCGCTCGCCCACCATGGTGTCAAAGCCACGAGGCAGGCGATCGATAAACTCCAGAGCATTGGCCAGGCGCGCCGCCTCGCGAATCTGTTCGTCGGTGGCGTCGGGACGCCCGTAAGCGATATTCTCACGAATAGAGCGGTGGAACAGCAGCGCCTCCTGAGGCACGTAGGCAACCTGGCGGCGCAGGCTCTGCTGCGTGCAGCGCGAGACGTCTTGGCCGTCCACGAGTACGCGGCCGCCCTGTACGTCGTCCAGGCGCAGCAACAGCTTGGTGAGCGTCGTCTTGCCCGAGCCCGATTTGCCCACCAGGCCCACGCGCTGGCCCGCAGCCACATGGAGCGTCAGGTCGTCGAACACGCTCTCGCCCGCCGCGGCGTCACGGTATGCAAAGCTCAGGTGCTCAAAATCAATCGCACCCTCGCTCACCTTGAGCTCGGGGGCGTTCTCGTCGTCTGCCACCAGGCGCGGCTCGTCCAGCACGCGCGTCATCTCGGCCGCGTCGCCCAGCGCGCGGTTGATGCGCTGCATCATGGAGCTTACGTAGTTCAGACGCATGGTGAGGTTGTACGTATAGGTAAAGATCATGACGAGCGCACCGGCAGAGATGCCAAACCACGCGTTGCCGCCCGCGACGAACACACTCACCACGGCCATAGTGATGACGATAAGGCCCGAGGTCGTAAAGTTGCGCTGCATCATGGCGTGCATCGATACCGTTTCGGCATCGCGCGCGGCACGGTCGGCGGCGTCGAACAGGTCGCGCTCAAAGTCCTCGCGCCCGCAGGTCTTGACGGCCAGGATGTTCGTGACTGCATCGGACAGCACGCCCGACAGCTTGTTTTGCGCGGCGGACGTCGCGGCCGAAAGCGGCATGATGCGTTTGTACATGAGCCAAACGAATGCGATGTAGACGACCATGATGCCCACCAGGATCACGGTAAACGTCGGCACCACCGGAGCGAGCGCCGCCACCGTGCAGACAACCGAGGTGATGGTGGGAATGAGCGAATACACCGTCACGTCTACCAGCCCCGTATAGCCGCTCATAAAACGGCTCGTCTGGCTCACAAGCGATCCGCCAAAACGGCTGGTGTGGAATGTCATGGATTGATTGGAGAGCGTGTCGAAGCACAGGCGCGCCAGGTGATAGTTGCCCGCAATCTCGAGCTTGTAGACGGTGTAGTCCTGCAGCTTGGAGAGGATTTGGCCCACTAGGTTAACGAGCACCAGCGCCAGAATGTAAGGGCCAAAGACCTCAAACACCTGGTCACCCGCCACGGGGCCGGCCTGAACGCGGTCGACGATGAGGGCCATCACATAGGTGTTGGCAAACGTGAGCAAAAAGATGTAGCCCGCCGACGAGAACACCGAGAGAAAGACGATCAGCGGCTGCGTGCGCGTGACGCCCCAAAAACGCTGCAGCGTGCGACGCACGGTGGAGCGTTTGAGCGGACTGGTGTTTCTCTGAGACATGGGCTTCCTTTCGCGTCTGATAGGGCGAAACGCCATTGTTGCACACTAAAGCGCACTTCAGACAAGCGCGATGCGAAAAGCGCCCGCGCCGTGCTCGTACAGGCGCACAGCCGTCAGATGCAGCTAGTCCTCGTCTTTTTGGCCTGCGAGCAGCTCCGCTGATGTGAGTCCCAAGATCTCATCGGCTTGGTTGGCGTCTTCCAGCGCGTCGATGTCCTTGAGCTTGCGCTCCATGACATTTGTACGCGTGGTGATGATGCCCTCAACCGTTTTGCCCGCGGTCTCGATCTGCTGCTGGGCGCGGCGCAGCGCCGCCTGATAGCGTGGCAACTCGGCCTTGACAGCAGAGAGCACGCGCAGTACGTCGTCGGTACGTTTTTGCAGCCTAAACGTCTGGTAGCTCATCTGCAGGCTGTTGAGAATGGCAGCCATGGTGCTGGGACCGGCTACGTTGACGTGATAGTCGCGGCCCAGGGTCTCGATAAGCCCGGGGCGGCTGACGACCTCGGCGTACAGTCCTTCAAACGGCACGAACATGATGCCAAAGTTGGTCGTTGCCGGCACACTCAGGTACTTTTCGCAGATATCCTTGGCCTCGCGCTTGACCATGGTGTCGAGCGTCTTGCGCGCAGCCGCCACGGTCTCCGCATCGCCCGACTCCTGCGCGTCGAGCAAATGCTCGTACGCGTCGCCCGGAAACTTGGAGTCAATCGGCAGCAGCACGGGATCGCCCTCGTCCACCGGCAGCTTGACGGCAAACTCAACGCGCTCCGAGGCGCCGGGCTTGGTGGCGACGTTTTCCAGATACTGGTCGGGTGTAAGAATGTCCGCCAGAATTGCACCCAGCTGCACCTCGCCCAAAATACCACGCGCCTTCACGTTGCCCAGCACGCGCTTAAGGTCGCCCACGCCGGTGGCGATGGACTGCATGTCGCCCAGGCCCTTGTACACGGCCTCGAGCTGGTCGCTCACCTGCTTAAACGATGCCGACAGGCGATCGTTGAGCGTGCGGGAGAGTTTCTCGTCCACCGTCGCGCGCATCTGATCGAGTTGCACGTTGTTGTCTTTGCGGATAGCACCCAGCTGGGCATCGACCGTCTCGCGCACCTTGTCCAGGCGGTGCTCGATGCCCTCGCGGTTGGCACCGAGCTGTTGGGCCGTCTCGCGGCGAAGGTCATCCATCCGGTCACCAGCTTGCGAAAACTCACGTGCAATGGTCAGGTAACGTTGCTGCCCCACGGCCGCATCTGTCGTCTGCTGCTGCGCGATGGCGTTGGCCGTGCGGCGAGTTTCGGCCAGCGCGACGTTCAGGGCATCGAGCGCGTTGTTGGCCTGCTCGAGTGCTGCCAGCGTTTCCGCGCTACTGTCGCCACGCTCCCGCAACTCGGCACGCAGGCTCTTGAGCTGGAGGGCGCAAGCCACAGCAACCCCCACCGCCACCAAGGCGATCACAACAAGCACGATATCAATAGCAGACATAGACTCCGCCCAACAAACTCAATCGGTCATCAATCAAAACCGCGATCAATCTTACCCCGCCACACACACCGGGCGCCCGGCCCCTTCTTGGGCGCCCCTCTCCTCCGCATATTCCATAATGCGGCGCGCCGTTTTCCTGCTCACCTTTGAGTCATCGCCGGCCAAGTATGCGTATACGTTTCCTTTATTCAGGCGCAGAGCACGGCAGAGGCCATAGCGCGTTACACCCGATTCCTCCAATGCTTCCAGCGTTTTCTTTCTCATCAGGGCGTTCACCCTTCTATCGGCCGCCGGCTTTTCCTTCACCGCTCTATACGCACGCCAAACGTTGGCATAACGATTAGGGAGCTCACTTTTGGCGCATAGAGACGCCATGCTACCCGCTTGGCCGTACAAGAATAAAACGTCTCGGTAATCCTGTTCCATCCACGAGCCCTCGGATAAACCCAAAACGTATTCGGCTTTTCCTTGCGCTAAAGCGAGCAAAAACAGAGGCTCCGCCACGCGCGGCGCATCCGTCGTCGCCTGCTCAACCAATTTTCTAAAACTCAGCGACTGCTGTCCGGATAGCTCTCGGCAATAGCCTTTTAAGAATCCCTCAAAGGTCAGATTCAACCGAGCACCTCCTTTCTGTATTGCCTGTATGCACAGACCATCTCTTGATAGCTTCGCTCCGAAGGCGACGACGCCAGTGCTTCTCCCTCGTCGAATATAAGCCGTTCGAGCAGACCCCAATCAAGTTGGTCGACGAATGCCTGACTATGAAGATCGATGATGTCGTTCGGACGGTAGGCATAGAGCTTCATTACCGCCAGGTCCTCCAAGGATGGCGTAAAGTACCTGATAAAACGCGCCCCAATATCCAAGGGAATCAAACGGTCTTCGTAATTGAATGGCATCTGATTACAATATGCCACCGCCATACCATTCACCTCGGGGTATCGAGCTATGATCTCGCGGAGACACCTGTCTGCCTCAAACACATCAATGTCATGTGTAACCGACCGATTCGTCACATCGTTTAGCATGAAGGCGCTTCCTCCCACCAATACAACGCTCGGTCTATCGTCTCTTGGACCTATTTCCAGCTCCGCCTCTTCGTCAATGCCCAACAGAGTCTGCTCTAAATCCTGCTTATACATATCAAATCCTATTATTATTCATCTTCAATAATACTATTCAGTCGCACGATAGGGCCCGTAAGATGCAAGGATTCCACTCGTGGCGATAATCCTTGCATCCAAGAAGACCAATGGCGGCAAACGTCAGCCTTCCCAACCGACCTGGAAGGTTGTTATGGCATCGCCTAGGCGCTGGCCGAGGGCTGACAGATGTTGGAGCACCTCGTTGGGCGATGCGCCGTTGAGGATGCACGTGAGGGCATACGACGCCAGAAAGATGGCCGCAAGCCCTAACGGGATGAGCACGATCATCGCCAATGTGCGCAAGCGCTGGCCCACACGGCGACGACGCGCACGACGCTTGTCGAACGCGAGCTCCTGCGCATATGAATCTTGCTGTACGGAATAGGTCTCTGGCGCCGATTCACACCCGGGCACAGCTGCAGGTACAGCAGCGGGCACGACATTTTGCGCAAAGGGCTGGGCTGCCGCCCCTTGCATTTGCATCTCCATGAGTCGTTGCTGCTGACGCAGCATGCGCTTAGCTTGTTGCTGTGGAGTCTCAAGAAACAGGTCCATGTTGGCCTCCAAAGTCGGAGAATTCGACGCTTACGACCAGCATCCCGCACCGCCATGACCGCGACAACGCAATCGCCGGCAATAGCCACAAAGTTTCTTTTGCTCAAAAGCTGTCGAAAAGCTCAACAACTCCCCTACCAGCACTTTCTCTGAGCTTTTTTCGCCAGCAATCTTTTGGCCTTCCACCCTTACGCCAACTGACCAAAATCTAACCAAAAGCTTGACGGAAATTGTGGAGACCGGGACCCCATACAAAAACGTGCCGCCCCAAAAGGGGCGGCACGCAAACTTCTTATCTGCTTTTCTGTAACGAGCATGCGACGACCCAACGCCGGGGCGCAGGGCGGGGAAATACCTTTGCCTCGCGCGACCCTGCGGAGCCGTGAGCGAGAGGGAAAGGTATTTCCCCGCCCTGCGCTCCGCAGCAGCCAGCGCCACGCGCTAGTAGTTCACCACCTGCTCCTCAAAGTACGCCTTGGGGTGGTTACACACCGGGCACACCTCAGGCGCCTCGGCACCAACGTGCAGGTGCCCGCAGTTCAGGCACTTCCATACCTTCACGCCCTCACGCTCAAACACCTCGCCCGACTCGATGCGCTCGACGAGTTTGTTGTAGCGCTCCTCGTGGGCCTTCTCGACGGCGGCGACACCACGGAACTTCTCGGCGATCTCGGCAAAGCCCTCCTCCTCGGCGGTCTTGGCGAACTCGTCGTACATCGTGGTCCACTCGTAGTTCTCGCCCGCGGCGGCGTCGCGCAGGTTGTCCAGAGTGCCCGGAACGGCGCCGTCGTGCAGATACTTAAACCACAGCTTGGCGTGCTCGGACTCGTTGCCCGCCGTCTCGGCAAAGATATTCGAGATCTGAACGTAGCCATCCTTCTTGGCCTTAGATGCGTAGTAGCGATACTTGGTGTGTGCCTGGGACTCACCGGCAAAAGCGGTCTCGAGGTTCTTCTTGGTTTGGGAATTCTCAAAATCCATAGGTGTACTTCCCTTCAACACGTGCCGCCCATAGGCTTTGAGCGACCTTGTCTTTAGGATGCCCTCAAGCCGCGAATTTAAACCTTACAATCCCGTTCTTCAGATTTGAGCGGGCTACACACTCAACCAACGATCGTCCTCGGCTCGGCAAAAGCCCTCGCGCTCCAGGTCAGCTAGAATGCCCGCGATCAAGTCGCACTCGACCGGCCCGCGACCGGCTGCCGCTTCCATCTCGTTAACGCCCACCACGGCATCAGCAAGCGTAATCCCCGCCGGCTGCCCATCGCGCGCTGCCAACAACATACGCACGATATGCGCGCGCTTTTGGCGGCGCGAGCCCTCAAACTTGGACTGACGACTATAGCCCGCCGACCGCCTGGACGGATTGGGCAGCGTCTTTTTAAGATACGCGCCGTAATCCAGCAATGCGTAATACCACGCGCGCGGCGTGTCGGCATCGTCTTGAGGCGCGGCAAAGGGAGCGATCTCGTCCGCCGCCGCACCGGGGGCCGCCGGACAGGCAGCTTGGATCAGCGGCACCAGTTCGCGATCGGGAACGGCCGGCACATCGGGAAAGAAATGATGCAAAAAGACCGTGCGCACATTGGTCTCCAAATACACGCCCGGAAGATCAAACGCAAACGAACGGATGCCCTGCGCCGTTGCCGGGCCAATGCCGGGCAGAGCGACCAAGTCACGCGTCTCGCGCGGAAACTCCCCATCCCAGTCCTCTACAACGCACTGTGCAGCCCTGTGAAGCGCCAAGGCGCGGCGATTATAGCCCATCCCCTGCCACGCATCCAAGACATCGGAAGGGACAGCCTGAGCGAGCGCCTGAACAGTCGGAAAGCGATCGAGCCACGCCGGCATACGCGTCTCCACGCGCGGCACCTGTGTTTGCTGCAACATAACCTCAGAAAGCCAAATGATGTACGGATCGCGTGTACGGCGCCACGGAAGGTCGCGATAACGCAGGACCCCTTCCGAACGAATCATCGAACGAAAGGGGTCCTGAATCATGGCTATGCTCCTTATGCGGCGCTATTCCTCCCGGTAAGCGCACGCGCAGGTGGCGTACTCGGGAAACGCTTCGCGGTCGGCGAACTTGGGATCGACGGCTGGGAACTGGCGGTGAGCGACGATGTCGCCGAGCGAAACGGAATCGAGGTAGTCGCGCATCAACGCCTGGGCTCCGGCCCACAGGGGATGATAGCAGCACGCGCCCATGCGCGCACAGTCACCATCGGGCGCGGTGCAATCGTTCATAACCATAGGACCCTGAACGGCCTCGACGACCTGGCGGATAGTGACGTCGTCCGGACTGACCTTGAGACGCATGCCACCGTGGACGCCACGCAGGCTCTCCACAATACCGGCCTGGACCAAACCGTGCTGAATCGAGCGGGCAAACGAATACGGAACATTGACCTCTTCGGCAGCGGTGCGAACAGAAAGTAAGCACTCCGGATCCTCGGCAAGCATCGCCAACATACGAAGGGCGTAATCAGTCTTCCTCGATATGTCCATTTTTCCCCTTTCAAGGAATGCGAACAGCTCGAACGAGCTCCGGGGCCGAGCTTGTGTCGAGACGCTAAATGACCGCCAGGACATCCAAATGGTAAATCGGATATCCACTGAGTGCCGCGCTTGGAGCGAAATGCATCAGATGCGGCGCACAGTGCAATTTAGTATAACCTAACCCCCTGCCTCGTAGAACAGGTGTTGCGCAACAAAGCTGTTGTTCAGACAAATATACTTATTAGATTTTACTTGCGTTCCCGAAGGCGCGGGGATTCTGGGCGAAGATGCACCAGGGCGATCGTTCTATCGAAACAAAGTGCATCAAACGCAAAAAGCCACGTCCGAAGACGTGGCTTTAATTGCGTTGGCGGGAAGTACGGGGCTCGAACCCGCGACCTCCGACGTGACAGGCCGGCGCTCTAACCAAACTGAGCTAACTCCCCAGGCAGACGTTCGCGTTTGTTTCCGCTCGCGTGCGCTGCGGGGATTAGTATACACAGAAGTCTGTCCGGCGCGCAACAACTTTTTTGAAAAATTTTTTGGGGCCATCCGGGACCTTGATTGTCATTTTCATTGCAACAGCCTCAGGACTCAGCGCAACGCGTTGCGC
>NZ_JAESIQ010000031.1:0-27921 GCF_025289055.1 Collinsella aerofaciens | reverse complement strand
ATAACCGTGCAACGGAAAAGAGCCGCCCTTTCGGACGGCTCAAACTGTAATGGGGATTAAGAATCATTTTGGTCCCCGCCACCGCTGCGAGTGCGAGGCGGACAAAACGCCCCCGCTCGCGAACAGTTCTGTCACCTTGGTACCGCGCGCGGTGCACACCTGCAGTTTCGCGGCCATAATGGTGGCAAGACAACCAAGAGGGGAGCGGAATCCATGGCGCTAATCTATATCGTTGAGGACGACGAGCCCATCCGTCGCGAGCTCGCCGACATTTTGGCGCGTGCCGGTTTTGAGGTCGAGGCCTGCGAATCGTTTGAGCATGTCTCGCGCGATATTCTCGCCGCCGCGCCCGACCTGGTGCTGCTCGACCTCACGCTTCCCGTCAAGGACGGCCAGCATATCTGCCACGAGGTTCGCCGCGAATCCGAGGTCCCCATCATCGTCCTCACGTCGCGCACGACCGAGATCGACGAGGTCATGGCCATGACGCTCGGCGCGGACGACTTTGTTCCCAAGCCCTACAGCGCCCGTGTGCTCGTGGCGCGCATCAATGCCTTGCTGCGTCGCACCGCGGCGGCAGGCGAGCGCAGCACGCTCGTCCACAAGGGATTGGAGCTCGACCTCGCCCGCTCCATGGTCACCAATACGGCAACCGGCGACAGTACCGAGCTCACAAAAAATGAACTGCGTATCCTCTCGCTGCTTCTGAGCCGCGCGGGCAAGATCGTTTCGCGCTCGGCCATCATGCAGGACCTGTGGGACTCCGACGCTTTCGTGGACGACAACACGCTTACCGTTAACATCAACCGCCTGCGCACCACGCTCGAAAAAATCGGCATCAAGGGGTATTTGACGACGCACCGCGGCCAAGGCTATTCGGTCTAGGGGCCGGCTATGTCGTTTGCCAAGTTCTTTAAAGATGCGCTGCTTCCCGTCGCCGTGTGGACGTGCGGCGTGCTGCTGAGCTGCTTTGTGCTGACGGTCGCCGGCGCACCCGTTTCTATCGTGGTCGTGGCGGTTGGCGTGTCCTTTATCTTTGGTATGCTCGGCATCGTGATCGAGTACGCGCGTCGTCGTCGTTTTCTGCGCCAGCTGGAGCGTGCGGCAGAGGAGCTCGAGAGTCCCGCATGGGTGCAGGAGATGGTGCAATGCCCGACCTATGCCGAGGGCGAGCTCGAGTACGAGGTCTTGCGCCGGGTGGGCAAAGCCGCTTGTGACGAGGTTGCCGAAGGCAGGCGCCAGACCGATGACTATCGCGACTATATCGAGAGCTGGGTCCACGAGGCCAAGCTGCCTCTGGCGGCAGCCCATCTGATTTTGGAAAACCTGGACGGCAGCGAAGATGACCTGTCGCGCGTAGATGACCTGGGCCGCGAGCTTGCCCGCGTGGAGCGCTATATCGACCAGGCGCTCTACTATGCGCGCTCGGAGGTTGTGGAGCGCGATTACCTGATTCGTCGCTGGGACCTTAAGACCTTGGTGACGGGTGCGATTAAAGCCAACGCCCGCGAGCTCATCGCGGCGCACGTGGCTCCGGTGTGCGAGAACCTCGACTTTGAGGTCTTTACCGACGAGAAGTGGCTCGAGTTTATTCTGGGCCAGCTCATTCAGAACAGCATTAAATATGCGCGTGAGGACGGCGCAAAGATCGTGTTTTCGGGTGCGTTGCTGGACGAGGGTCTGGCGAGCGAGCGCATCGAGCTTACCGTTGCCGACAACGGCTGCGGCGTGTGTGCGGCAGACCTGCCGCGCGTGTTCGAGAAGGGTTTTACCGGCGACAACGGCCGCAACACCAAGCGCGCAACGGGCATCGGCCTCTACCTGGTGGCGCGTCTGTGCTCCAAAATGGGCATCGACGTCACCGCAGCGTCCGAGCCCGGCGAAGGCTTCGTCGTAACATTCGCTTTTTCAACGAACAAGTTCCAATATTTCGAGTAACGCACGCGGCAGACGTCCGCCCAAACAAAAACGTGCCGCCCCAAACGGGGCGGCACGCCATCTTTTGTCAGCCAACTCGCTGAAGTACGGTGACGAAGGCGCAAGGCCGGGAGGGGTTATCTAAGCCGACATCCCGCAGCCGCGAAGCGGCGAGGACGTCGGCGTGATAACCCCGCAGGCCTTGCGCCGGCGGGAAGGAACCTACTTCACGACCAAAATGTCGCAGTCCGTATTGCGCAGCAGGAACGTCGAAATCGAGCCCAGAAGCGCGTACTTAATTGAGGACAGGCCGCGGGCGCCGCAGAGCACCAGATCGGGCTTGACCACGTCGAGCATCTCATCCTTGAGCGTCTCACGAATGCGGCCGGTGCGAATCATGACCTCGACCTCGGGAATGTCGGGATTGGCCTTGGCCTCCTCGAGTTGCTTGGCGATGGAGTTGTTAAAGGCCTCCTCCAAGCCGTTGACCAGGTCGACCGGATAGGAACCGGCGCTCTCGAGCGCGGTGGAGTCGATAACGTGGCCGATGATCAGCTTAGCGCCGTTGTTCGCGGCGACCTTGATGGCGCGTGCGAGCACAAAATCCTGCTGCTCAGTACCGTCGAGTGAAACAAATACCTTGGTATAGCCCTCGTTCATGGTTTCCTCCTTGGTCTATCGCACGGGCGCGGGGCTCGTGCGTCGGGCGGGCGCGGGCGCGTTGGCCGCCGGACACTTTATCTTGTTGCAGTTATACCCAAGGATTTGGGTTTGACCGCTCGCAATTCTGTGAACGGGCGAGTTTTTTGGTAAGGGTAGGCGTAGACGCGCCCGAACGGTTGATAATGGGACATCGCCCGCACCGTCCGCAGAACAATATCGGCGGGTGTCTAATGAGGGGGTCCCTTTGGATATTATCGAGCTTCTAAAATCTGCCTTCATGGGCCTGGTCGAGGGCATCACCGAATGGCTGCCTGTTTCGTCGACCGGTCACATGATCTTGGTGGACGAGTTCGTCAAGATGAACGTGAGCGAGACGTTCTGGAATATGTTCCTGGTCGTGATTCAGCTCGGCGCCATTCTGGCCGTCTGTGTGCTGTTCTTCCATGAGCTCAATCCGTTCTCGCCCAGCAAGGGTAAGGAGGGCCGTCGCGACACCTGGGTGCTGTGGGGCAAGATTGTGCTCGGTTGCATTCCTGCGGCGGCGATCGGCCTACCGCTCAACGACTGGATGGAGGAGCATTTCTACAATGCTCCCGTCGTGGCGCTGGCGCTCATTGTGTACGGCGTGCTGTTTATCGTGATCGAGAACTGGCGCGCGAGCAAGCGAGAGGAAATGGCCGTTGCCGGTTCGTTTGGTTCGCGTGCTGTGGTGTCGGGTGGACGTCCCGCCGGTGCGCACTTTGCGGCGCCCGCCGCGGCTACCGCTGAGGATGAGGGCGATGACGAGGATCTGGACTTTGGCTCCATCGCCACGCTCGAGGACCTGAGCTGGAAGACTGCGCTGGGTATCGGCTGCTTCCAGGTGCTTTCGCTGGTGCCTGGTACGTCTCGCTCCGGTTCCACCATCATCGGCGGCCTGCTTTTGGGCTGCACGCGTTCGGTGGCGTCCAAGTTTACGTTCTTCCTGGCCATCCCTGTTATGTTTGGCGCGAGTGCGCTCAAGCTGGTTAAGTACTTCATCAAGGGCGGCACGTTCGGCGCCAACGAGGTCGCTATCTTGGGCGTGGGCTGCGTTGTGGCCTTTGTGGTTTCGCTCATCGCCATCAAGTGGCTCATGGGATTCGTCCGCCGTCACGACTTTAAGTGCTTCGGTGTTTACCGCATCATCCTGGGCATCGTGGTGCTCGCGTACTTCTTCGTCTTGGAGCCGATGCTCGGCCTCTAACTTAGTCGACGCTGCGCGGCGGCCGGGGCGACAACTTGTCATTCAAAGGGGGTGGCATGACCAAAAGGTCTATGCCGCCCCCTTTTCATGCCAATTTGTTCGCCCCGGCCGCCGCTCGCTGCTGCTGCCATGACATCGGCGGTTTCGTGATTGCCAATAGATTGGTGCAAAGTAACCTGACCCCATTGCGCCAAATCCGCTGGGCGGGCCCGATTGTGGCGGACGGAGTCGTGGTGTGATTTGCGTCGGTGTCCGCGCGGCTCGGTATACTGGTACGGCTCAAACTATGGCGCCGCCCGCAGGCGCGCCGTCCGTCAGATGAGGAGTCGCCCATGACCCAGCCCTTGCCCTGGGAAAAGAACGCCGCGGTACCCGTGCCGCCCACGCCGGAACCCGTGCCGCTCGATGCATACACCGCCCCCGCTGCGCCGGAGCCCGAGCTCGTTCCGCTCGACATCTACGACGCTCCCGCGCCGGCACCCAAACCCGCCAAGCCGCTCGTCGACCTCGACAGCCTTAATCCCGCCCAGCGCGAGGCGGTCCTGACCACCGAGGGTCCGTTGCTGGTCCTTGCCGGCGCCGGCTCGGGCAAGACCCGCGTCTTGACCTTTCGCATCGCACATATGCTCGGCGACCTGGGCGTTAAGCCCTGGCAGATCCTTGCCATCACGTTTACCAACAAGGCCGCGGCCGAGATGCGCGAGCGTCTGGCGGCACTCATCCCCAGCGGTACCCGCGGCATGTGGGTGTGCACCTTCCATGCTATGTGCGTGCGCATGCTGCGCGAGGACGCTGACCTGCTGGGCTACACCGGTCAGTTCACCATCTACGATGACGACGATTCCAAGCGCATGGTGCGCGATATTATGCAGGCGCTCGGTATCGAGCAAAAGCAATTCCCCATCAACATGATCCGCAGCAAGATCAGTTCGGCCAAAAACGCCATGATCGGCCCCGAGGACATGCTCAAATCCGCCGACAGCCCCAACGACAAAAAGGCCGCGCAGGTCTACTTGGAGCTGGAACGCCGCCTGCGCGCCGCCAACGCGATGGACTTCGACGACCTGCTCGTGCGCACGCTCGAGCTGCTGCGCACCCGCCCCGAGGTGCTCGACAAGTACCAAGAGCGCTTCCGCTACATTAGCGTCGACGAGTATCAGGACACCAATCACGTCCAGTACGAGATCGCCAACCTGCTGGCCGCCAAGTACCAAAACCTCATGGTCGTGGGCGACGATGACCAGTCCATTTATAGCTGGCGTGGCGCCGACATCACCAACATCCTGGACTTTGAGCAGGACTTTAAAAACTGCAAGACCGTTAAGCTGGAGCAGAACTACCGCTCCACGGGCCATATCCTGAGCGCCGCCAACGCCGTGGTGCGCCACAACTCGCAGCGCAAGGACAAGCGCCTGTTTACGGCCGAGGGCGATGGCGAGAAGATCCAGGCCTTCCAGGCAAGCGATGAGCGCGACGAGGGCCGCTGGATTGCCGGCGAGATCGAGAAGCTGCACTCCAAGGGCACGAGTTACGACGACATCGCCGTGTTCTACCGCACCAACGCTCAGTCGCGTATTCTCGAAGATATGTTCCTGCGCGCAGGCGTGCCCTACAAGATCGTGGGTGGCACGCGATTCTTCGACCGTGCCGAGATCCGCGACGTCATGGCCTATCTTAAGATGATTGTGAACCCGGCCGACGAGATGAGCGTCAAGCGCGTCATCAACACGCCGCGCCGCGGCATCGGCTCCACCTCGATTCAAAAGATTGAGCAGCTGGCACGCGACAACCGCTGCTCGTTCTTCCAGGCTTGCGAGATCGCGTGCGCCGAAACCGGCATGTTTAGCGCCAAGGTGCGCAATGGCCTGTCGAGCTTTGTGTCGCTGGTGTGCGAGGGCCGTCGCATGGACGGAGAGCTCAAGGACGTTGTCGAGATGATTGTCGATAAGACGGGCCTGCTGCAGGCTTTCCGCGCCGAGGGCACCATGGAGTCCGAGAGCCGCGCCGAGAACATCCAGGAATTCCTGGGCGTCGCCGCCGAATTTGAGGAGACGCACGAGGATATCGAAGGTACGCTCGAGAGCTTGGAAGAGCTGCGCGCTGCCGGTGTTGCCGATGTGCCTGCTAGCGCCGAGCCCGAGCCTGTCGTGGTGAGCGCGCCTGCGCCCGAACCGGGGCCATCTGCCCCGGTATCCTCGTTTGAGGCGCTCGTTGGCGCGCGTGACGCCGCGGGCTCCAATCCGCTCGATAGCTTGGCCGCTCCGGCGCTGTCTCCGCAGGATGCCCTGGCCGCCGCCATCGCGGGCAACGCGTATGCCGCGCCGACGGAGATGCCGGCGGGTGCCGTGCATGCCGACGAGATCGAGCGCACCTACGGTCCGCTCACCTGTAAGGCGCTGCCGGCGCTCATGGAGTGGCTGGCCCTGCGCTCCGACTTAGATTCCCTGGCCGGCGAGACGCATGCCATTACCATGATGACCATCCACTCCGCCAAGGGCCTGGAGTTCCCGGCGGTGTTCGTGGCCGGCATGGAGGAGGGTATCTTCCCGCACGTGCACGACTTTGGCGGTAGTGACGATCCGGGCAAGCTCGAGGAGGAGCGTCGCTTGGCCTACGTCGCCATCACGCGTGCTCGCAAGCGCCTGTTCCTGACCTATGCGGCCACGCGTCGCACCTACGGCTCGACCTCTGCCAACCCGCGCTCGCGCTTCCTCAACGAGATTCCGTTTGAGGATATCGAGTTTAGCGGCATCGGTTCTGCCGGTTTTGAGGGCACGGGCTGGGAGAAACGCGGCGACCGACACGGCACCTTTGGATCGGGTATGGGCTCGGACATGTATGGCGGCAAGGTGTTTGGTTCGCATACGCGCTCGACCGGCGGTTCCGGTTCGCGTGGCGGATCGAGCTTTGACGATTTCTTTGGCGGCAGCAGCTACGGGACCGAGCGCCATCGTGGGGTTTCGCCCGATGCCGGCCGTGTTGCCTCGACCTTTGGTTCGGGTGCGCCGCGAGCCAAAAAGCCGTCGTCCAAGGTGTCCCCGACGGTGGAGCGCAAGGTCGATCGTGCCAGCGCATCGCAGGACTTTGCCGCGGGCGATACCGTGAGCCACAAGACTTTTGGCACGGGTACCGTGCTCTCGGTCGTCGGAGACATGATCGAGGTCCAATTCGAAAAGACCGGCCAGACCAAAAAGCTTATGAAGGGCTTTGCTCCGATCGTCAATCTGTCGTGATCCCGGCGGACCTGGGCGGGCGTATGGGGCAACATCGCCTGCTCGGGCAGTCCTGCTCGCACGGAGAGCACATTAAGTGCTCTCCGGCTCGTGCGGAACTCGCGATCGATGTTGCCCCATACGCCCGTCCAGGTCCTTAGATAACGTTGCTTGCGAACGTCGCTCTGCTCGTCCGCTTTTTTGATCTGGAGAGCCGGGTGGGCTGATATATATGGATAAGGGGCTCCTCCGTTGGTGGACGGGGGAGCCCCTTGTTGCGTTTTGGTTGTTGCTGCGACCTAGAGGTGGCTGATGATCAGTTCCATCTTGCCTTCGAGGTCGATGGAGCTGACGGTGTTCGGGGCCAGCAGGTGGCTTCCCTTGTGGACGGGGTCGCCGCAGACGGTGCCTTCGCCGTCGATGACCGACAGGCACATGAAGGGCCAGCGCTGGTCGAGGATCTTGCTGCCGTCGACACGCACGCGATCGACGGTGTAGCAGGGGTTAGACTCGAGCTCGGTCACGCCGTCCACCTCGGGCGCGGTCACGGTACCATCGACCGGGGCCTGGACGTCAAAGTCGATGCAGTCGAGGCTCTGCTTAATGTGCAGCGGGCGCAGTTTGCCGTCGGTGCCCGGGCGATCATAGTCGTACAGACGATACGTCACGTCGCTCGACTGCTGCGTTTCCAAAATGAGCGTGCCGGCCTTGATGGCGTGAACGGTACCGGAATCAATCTGGAAAAAGTCGCCCTTGTGGATCGGTAGTACGTTGAGCATGTCGTCCCAGCGGCCGTCCTTGATCATCTGTGCGGCCTCAGTGCGGTCTTTAGCACGCTGGCCGACGATGATCGTGGCGCCGGGCTCGCAATCCAGCACGTACCAGCACTCGGTTTTACCCAGGCTGCCGTTCTCGTGCTCGGCGGCGTACTCGTCGTTGGGATGAATCTGGATCGAAAGGTCGTCCTTGGCGTCCAGAATCTTGATGAGCAGCGGGAACTCCTTGCCCTCGCAGTTGCCAAAGAGCTCGCGGTGCTCGGCCCACAGCCACGACAGCGTGTGGCCGGCGTACGGTCCCTCCGCAATCTGGCAGTCACCGTTGGGATGGGCCGAGATGGCCCAGCACTCACCGATGGGACCTTCGGGAATGTCGTAACCAAATACGGTTTCGAGCTGGCGGCCACCCCAGATCTTCTCGTGGAAGATCGGCGTCAGTTTAATCAAATCGGACATATTCATACCCCCATTATGTTGCGCGGGCGTTGCACAAAACAGCTCAAAACGAGCGCCCGCGTGACTACAAAAACTTATGCCAACGTTACGTTGTGCAACTCAAAGCGATCGCCAACGTTGCGCGAGATCGAATACTCAAAGGCGGCGCCGCTGTCCAAAAAGCCAATCTGGGTGAGCTCGAGCAGGGGAGAGCCAAGTTTGGTGTCCAGACGCTCGGCTTCTTCCTCGGTTGCTGCCACGGCGCGAATGGTACGGTGGAAGCTCGAAATCTTCAGCCCACATTGCTCGCGGATGAAGCGGTAGACCGATCCGTACAGGTCCTTCTTTTTAAGGCCTGGAATCAGCTCGAGGGGCATGTAGGTGTACTCGATAACGATGGGCTTCTCATCGGCCTGACGCACGCGCACGACGTGATAGGCAAAGTCATCCTCGGCAATTCCCAGCTGGGCTGCGATGTCCGCTGGTGGATTAACGATCGAGAAATCGTAGACCACCGAGGTCACCTTCTCCCCGCGATGCTCATACGAAAAACCCTGGGTACGGTCGTTTTTGCCCTGGAAAAACGCCTGGCCGGGAAGCCCCGCCGTGTCCTTAACGTAGGTACCCGATCCACGCCGGCTGGTAATAAGACCTTCTTCGGTGATTTGTTCAATAGCTCGTTTGACGGTGATTTTGGAAACGTTATAGAGCTTGCAGAACTCAACGACGGTAGGAAGCTTGTCGCCCGGTTTAAGAGCGCCATCCTCGATAGTGCGACGAATATCTGCAGCTATCGCTTCGTATTTGGGAATCATGGAACCTCCTTTCAAACTTGGTTGAGTATAAAAGAAAGTATAGTCAACACCTAAGTATCTCTATTGAGTTATTGAAAAGTTCGAGAAAGATAAAATTAAAAGTCGCCCCGCTTGAAAAATTAGAGCGTTTTAAATGATAAACGTCTGAGTAGTGTCGTGTTGAGAAATGATCGGTCCGAGGACGGGGCCGAACCGATATAACACCCAGCGAACCGAATCTCGTACTCTGCGCTTCCCCAGATAAAACCTGCCAAAACAAACCTGTCCCTTTTTGGTAGGTTTTTGCCTTGGGAGCGGTACCATACAGGCAATGTTTAAACGAGAAAGGTGGGCTCCCATGGAACCTAAGCAGTACTACATCGGCATTGACGTCGGCGGCACTTCGGTTAAGGAGGGCCTGTTCGACGAGGATGGAAACCTGCTGGCCAAGGCCAGCGTGCCCACGCCTCCCATCGTTGACGCTGCGGGCTTTGCCGCGGTGACCGAGGCTATCGACCAGGTGGTCGCCAAGGCGCAGATTCCGCGCGCCTTTGTGGCGGGCATTGGCCTGGCCGTTCCGTGCCCCATCCCGGCATCGGGCGATGCCAAGGTCAAGGCCAACATTGCCATTAACCTGCCCGAGCTGAGGATTGCCATTCAAAAGCACTGCCCCGATGCGGTCGTTAAGTACGAGAACGATGCCAACGCCGCTGCCATGGGTGAGGCCTGGCTCGGTTCTGCCAAGGGCGTGCAGAACGTGGTGATGGTCACCATCGGTACCGGCGTGGGCGGCGGCGTTATCGTTAACGGCGACGTGGTATCGGGTGTTGTGGGTGCTGGCGGCGAGATTGGCCATATGTGCCTGAACCCGGCTGAGGAGCGCACCTGCGGCTGCGGCGGCCATGGCCACCTGGAGCAGTATTCCAGCGCCACCGGCGTGGTGAGCAACTACCTTGCCGAGTGCGAGAAAGCGGGCGTCGAGCCCATCGAGCTCACCGGTCCCTCCGATTCCAAGGACGTGTTCCAGGCCTGCCGCGAGGGCGACAAGCTTGCGCTGGCCGCGGCCGATACCATGGCCGACTATCTCGGTCGCGCACTGGCGCTTATTGCCAACGTGGTCGATCCCGAGATGTTCCTTATCGGCGGCGGCGCCTCCGCCTCGGCCGATGTCTACCTCGACAAGGTTCGCGAGCACTTTAAGCAGTACGCGCTTTCCGCCTCGCGCGAGACGCCCATTAAGGTCGCTTCGCTCGGAAACGACGCCGGCATCATCGGTGCTGCCTACGTAGCCCTGCGCGCTGCCGGTAAATAGCTGGTGCAAGGGGGACAGGTTACATTGCACCAACATGGTGCAAAAGGGACAGCCTTGGCCCCCGTGCCTGCGCCCCAAAATATGCCGTGGCCCTTCCGTCTGCGAAGGCTCGGCATCGGCGTGCTACCATAGCTACGTCCAAGTACACATATCAAGTGGAGGATATCCATGGCAAACGTTCTTGTCTTTGGTCACCAGAACCCCGATAACGACGCCATCATGAGCGCCGTCGTCCTGTCCCAGCTGCTCAACCAGGTTGAGTATGCCGGCAACACCTACGAGGCCTGCGCCCTTGGTCAGCTTCCGGCCGAGTCCGCCAAGCTGCTCGCCGACGCCGGCATCGCCGAGCCCCGCGTGATCGAGTCCGTCGAGGCTGGTCAGCTCGTCGTCCTCACCGACCACAACGAGTCTGCCCAGTCCGTCGCCGGCCTTAAGGACGCCACGGTCTTTGGCGTTGTCGATCATCACCGCATCGGCGACTTCGAGACCGCCGGCCCGCTGCACTACATCTGCCTGCCCTGGGGCTCCAGCTGCACCATCGTCACCAAGCTCGCCGGCGTGCTCGGCGTTGAGCTTTCCGACGTCCAGGCCAAGCTGCTGCTCTCGGCCATGATGACCGACACGCTCATGCTCAAGAGCCCCACCACCACCGATGTCGACCGCGCCGTCGCCGCCAAGCTCGGCGAGCAGGTGGGCGTCGACCCGGTCAAGTTTGGCATGGAGGTCTTCCTCACCCGTCCGTCTGGCTCCTTCACCGCAGCCGAGATGGTCGGCAACGACATCAAGATGTTCGAGCCTGCCGGCAAGAAGCTGCTCATCGGCCAGTACGAGACTGTCGACAAGACTCGCGCACTCGGCATGATCGACGAGATTCGCGAGGCCATGCGCGCCTACGCCGCCGAGAAGGGTGCCGACGGCATCGTCCTGTGCATCACCGACATCATGGAGGAGGGCTCGCAGGTCCTGCTCGAGGGCGAGACCGAGGCTGCTCAGAAGGGCCTGGGCATTGCCGACGAGCACGACGGCGTCTGGATGCCGGGCGTCCTCTCCCGTAAGAAGCAGGTTGCTGCCCCCATCATGGCCGCCTGCTAGGTTTAGTTGACCAAACGCTACGACCGGATCGCGGACACCCCGCCTCCGGTCGTTTTTTGTGTACGGCGCCGCGTCGTCTCTTGGACGGGCGTGCCCGTGCCGTTGAGCAAATAATGTTCAACCTGTGGTTCCGCTTTTCGGCCGTGCTTGTGCGCTTGTCGTACAGGGTAGGCTAGATGCAAGCGTAATACGTTAGAGCGCGGCGCCGCCACTTGGGCGGGCCGTGCTTTTTTAAGACGGGAGCTTTCCCGTGAAAGGAGCCGCCCATGGCAGCAACTGAGCAGCTGTTCAACGTTCGTGAGCGCAAGCGCTTTGAGCGTCACGACATCTGGGAGCGCATCGCCGAGAACGGCACGATTTCCGCCGCCGTCATGGTCTTCGCCGCCATCGCCGCCGTCATTTGCGCCAATACCGATGCCTATGAGGCCATCCATCACTTTTTGGAGACCCCGCTGTATGTGGGTCTGGGCAACCTTACGGCCGGTCTCACCGTCGAGCTATTCGTCAACGACTTCCTCATGGCGATTTTCTTTTTGCTGGTGGGCATTGAGCTCAAGTATGAGATGACGGTCGGCGAGCTCAAAAACCCGCGCCAGGCCATGCTTCCCATGCTGGCGGCCGTGGGCGGCGTCGTCGTTCCCGCCTGCATCTATCTGATCTTTAACCATGCCGGCGCGCACAACGGCTGGGCCATTCCCATGGCAACCGATATTGCCTTTGCGCTGGGCGTGCTGTCGCTTTTGGGCAATCGCGTGCCCAACGGCGTGCGCGTGTTCTTCTCGACGCTCGCCATCGCCGACGACCTCATTTCCATCGCCGCCATCGCCATCTTCTACGGCCAGAGCCCCAATCCGTTTTGGTTGGGCGCCGCCGCGCTTGTGACCTGCGCGCTCGTGTGGCTCAACAAGACGCAGCATTACCGCCTTGCCCCGTATTCGGTACTGGGTCTGCTGTTGTGGTTCTGCATGTTCAAGAGCGGCGTGCATGCCACGCTTGCTGGCGTCATCTTGGCCTTTACCATCCCGGCCAAGTGCGGCGTCAAGCTCGATAGTCTGACCGACTGGCTGGGCGAGTGCCTGCCGTTGCTCGACGACCGCTACGACGACGAGGCGCACATCCTGGGCCAGCATGACTTTACCGTCTCGACCACCAAGGTCGAGCGCGTCATGCATCGCGTGACCCCGCCGCTCATCCGCATGGAGCGTCTGATTTCCACGCCGGTCAACTTTGTGATCCTGCCGATCTTTGCGTTCGTCAACGCACAGGTTCGCCTAGTGGGCGTGGACATGAGCACGCTGCTCACCGACCCGGTGACGCTCGGCGTGTACTTTGGCATGCTGCTGGGTAAGCCGATCGGTATCTTTGGCATGACGTTCGCCTTGGTCAAGCTCAAGGCCTGCGAGCTGCCGCGCAATGTCAACTGGCACATGATTGCCGGTGTGGGCATTCTGGGCGGCATCGGCTTTACCATGTCGATTCTCATCAGCGGCCTTGCCTTCCCGACGGCTGAGTTTGAGGTTCTGGCCGCCAAGGCTGCCATTCTTGCCGGTTCGGTCACCGCTGCCGTGCTCGGCATGATCTACATGAGCGTGGTTTGCAAACACCCCGCGCCCAAGGGCGAGTAAAAGCTCGAAAACAGACACCAGAACCGGTTTGGATGCGTTCGAAACTCGGATCAGGGTGCTACTGGCCCCCTGCCAGATACCCCCGTGGTCAAAAAACGCTGTTTGTGAGTACTGTCACAAACGGCGTTTCATTTTAGGTGTGGAAAATAATGAACAAAGTTATAAGAGCTGTACGTTAATGAGTGACCATCGACTTCCAATTCGGCGCTAACTGACGGTGATTAAGGAGTTTCAAGTCCAGCATTGCCGATTTCGACCAAGAATCGCTGCTACTAAAAAGGTAACAGTACTCATATTTGCCCTTTTTTGGCCACAAGCCCTAAAACAAGCCTCGCCAGGGTCGGGAAACGGGCCAAATCGTCGGCCTCGAGGTTTATTCCACGGTGCCGTAGACGGCGCCCCAGCCGTGGGCGGCCAAGGCGGAGTTGAGCTGGTCGCAAAGCGATTGGCGGTCGTAGTAGCCGGGCGGCAAAAGGTTCACGATTTCCATAAGGTCGGGTGTCAGGTCCAAGATCTCGGCCTGCACGATGAGATCCAGGCGGTCGATGGCGTGGCGGTCGTAAAACAGTCCGTCGACCAGGCGCTGAAGGTCGCCGAATTCCTCGGCCTGGAACGATCCGTACTCCATAGTGCCTCCTTGGGCGCTTCATGCCGGCATGCGCGGCGATTCGTAATTCATTGCGATGGACTTAATCTATCACGGCTTCATAACGTTGCGACGGTGGCGGTCTATACTTAGAAGAATTGCAACGTACCGCTTCGTGAAAGGTCGCACCCATGCAGACGATCTACCAGAAGATGGAAACCACCGAACTCGATGCCGCCATCGAGGCGCTCAAAGCCGAGGTCGCCGAGGTCAAGGCCAAGGGCCTGGCGCTCGACATGGCCCGCGGCAAGCCGTCGCCCTCCCAGGTGGACATCTCTCGACCCATGCTCGATATCCTCAATGCCGATGCCGATCTGCACGACGGCAATGTCGACTGCTCCAACTACGGCTGCTTTGAGGGCATTCCCTCGGCACGCAAGCTGGCGGGGGAGTTCCTGGGTTGCCCCGCCGAGCAGACGCTCGTGCTGGGTTCGTCGAGCTTGCTGATCGAGCACGATATTGCCGGTATGTTCTGGCGTTGCGGCTCGTGCGG
The DNA here is from genome assembly GCF_025289055.1 of Collinsella aerofaciens. GTDB lineage: Bacteria > Actinomycetota > Coriobacteriia > Coriobacteriales > Coriobacteriaceae > Collinsella. Next base: position 13,731 of record NZ_JAESIQ010000031.1, on the reverse strand, counting down.
CAGCGAGCCCTGGGAGGCTTATGAGGCCGCGCACGACGGCAAGAAGGTCAAGTTCCTGTGCCCCGTTCCCGGCTACGACCGCCACTTTGGCATCACCGCCGATCTGGGTATCGAGAACGTCCCCGTCGCGATGACCGACAACGGCCCCGACATGGACGAGGTCGAGCGCCTGGTTGCCGCCGACGACTCCATCAAGGGTATCTGGTGCGTGCCCAAGTATTCCAACCCCACGGGCATTACCTTTAGCGAGGACACCGTGCGTCGCCTGGTCGAGATGCCCACGGCCGCGCCCGATTTCCGCATCTTCTGGGACAACGCCTACTGCGTGCACGACCTGTACGACGAGACCGACGAGCTCGCCAATATCTTCGACCTCGCTCGCGCGGCGGGCACCGAGGATCGCGTGGTGGCCTTCGCCTCGACGTCCAAGATCACCTTCCCGGGCGCCGGTATCGGCTTTATCGGTGCGAGCCCCGCTGTCATCGCCGAGTTCTCCAAGCGCCTGAAGGCAGGCCTTATCAGCGCCGACAAGCTCAACCAGCTGCGCCACGTGCGTTTCCTTCCCACCATCGAGGCGGTCAGGGAGCACATGAAAAAGCACGCCGAGTTCTTGCGCCCGCGCTTTGAGGCCGTTGAGCGCAAGCTCACCGAGGGCCTGGGCGATACGGGTTGCGCCACTTGGACGCATCCCCGCGGCGGCTACTTTGTGAGCTTTGATGGTCCCGAGGGCTCGGCCCAAAAGGTCGCTGCGCTTTGTGCTGACCTGGGCGTCAAGCTCACGCCGGCCGGTGCTACCTGGCCCTATGGCAAGGACCCGCGCGATACCAACATCCGCATCGCGCCGAGCTATCCCACGGTCGAGGACCTGGAGGCCGCGCTCGATGTGCTGGTGCTGGCCGTTAAGCTTGTCGCTGCCGAGCTCGCGCGTGCCGAGCGCGCCTAACGCGCGGCTTCCCGTACTATCCGCACCTTCGATACGTAAAGGAGCATATACATGGATTTGGGTATTTCCACCAACCCCACGCCAGAGCTCTACACCATTAAGGTAACCGGCGAGATCGACATCTCTAACGCCGATAGCCTGCGCAATGCCATCGACCTGGCGCTCGAGCAGCCCACTGAGGCCGTTGAGCTCGATTTTGCCCAGGTGAGCTACATCGATTCAACGGGCATTGGCGTGCTCGTGGGCGCCGCGCACCACGCGGTCGACCACGGCAAGCGTTTTAGCTGCACCAATGTGCAGCCCCCGGTAATGCGCGTGGTTCAGCTGTTGGGTGTCGACCAGGAGATTTCGATCACCGCTGCATAATCTTTGCCCCCAAAAGGGCGTGCCGTTTGGCATATGTTTGTGATGCGCTCGGACGTTTTGGCGTCCGGGCGCTATACTTGACCGAATGAATAGACGAGTTCCGGCCGAATGGCGCGGTGCGGGCTCGACTCACATCGAGCCTTGGAGGTATGTGTGTTTGGTATTGGAGAGGGTGAGCTCGCGATCATCGTGGTCTTCGGCTTTTTGCTGTTTGGCCCGGATAAGCTCCCGCAGATGGGCCGCACGATCGGCCGTGCCATCCGTCAGTTCCGCGAGACGCAGGAAAAGATGACGGCCGTTGTTCAGTCTGAGATTATCGATCCGGTGAGTGAGGCCGCTTCGGCTCCGGTCAAGCCCAAGAAGGCTGCTGCGACCGACGACGATTCCGATGCGGACGAGGATGCCGCCGAGACGGCAGCGCCCGCCAAGAAGGAGACCTTTGCCGAGCGTCGCGCCCGTCTTGCTGCCGAGAAGGCCGCGAGCGAGGCTGCCGCCGAGGGCGAGGGTGCTGCTGAGGAGTCCGAGGCCGAGGGTGCCGAGCCTGCCGCTGCCGCCGAGCCTGTCGTCGAGCCCGAACCTGCTGCAGAGCCCGAGCCCGAGCCGGCAGAGCCCACGACGGCTGACCTCTACGCCCGTCGTCCCCGCAAGCGCAAGGCCGTCGTCGACCAGCTCGCTCGTGAGCTCGAGGCCGAGGACGAAGCCGCTGCCGCCGACGCCCCGAAGGGAGGCGATGAGTAATGCCTATCGGACCTGCGCGTATGCCGCTCTTCGATCACCTGGGAGAGCTCCGTCGCCGTCTGACCATCGTGGTCGTATCGGTGTTTGCCGCCGCCATCGTGCTGTATTTCGCCACGCCCGTGGTGCTCGACATCCTGGAAGACCCCATCCGCTCCTTTGTGCCGGATGGTAAGTTCTACATCACCACCACGCTCGGCGGCTTTGGCTTGCGCTTCTCGCTGGCCATCAAGATGGCCGTGGTCATGTGCACGCCCATGATTATCTGGCAGATTCTGGCGTTTTTCCTGCCGGCGCTTCGCCCCAACGAGCGCAAATGGGTCGTGCCCACGGTGCTCGCCTCGACGGTGCTGTTCTTCCTGGGCGCAATCTTTTGCTACTTCATCATCATTCCTGCAGGCTTTGAGTGGCTCATCGGCGAGACTTCGGCAGTCGCTACGGCGCTGCCCGATTTGGAGAACTACGTCAACATGGAGCTGCTCTTTATGATTGGCTTTGGCGTGGCGTTTGAGCTGCCGCTCATCATCTTCTACCTGTCCGTTTTCCACATCGTGTCCTACGCGGCCTTCCGCAGCGCCTGGCGCTACGTGTACGTAGGCCTGCTCGTGGGCTCGGCTGTGATTACGCCCGACGGCTCGCCCGTTACGCTGGGCCTCATGTATGGCGCCCTGCTCTCGCTCTACGAGATTTCGCTTGCCATTGCCCGTGTGGTCATTACCGCGCGCGAGGGCAAGGAGGGCTTGTTTGTGAGCCGTCTGGACCTGTTCTCGGACGATGAGGACGACGAGGAGTAAATCGGTATGCACGAGGTTGGCATTGTCAACGGCATACTCGATACAGTGATTCGCGCGGCGCGTGGGGCGGGGGCCTCGCGCGCCGTTTTGGTAACGCTGCGTATCGGGGATATGACCGAAGTTGTGCGCGAGGCGCTCGACTTTGCGTGGGAGACATTTCGCGACGAGGACCCGCTCACGAAGGGCTGCGAGCTTGCCGTGGAGGAGGTCCATCCACAAAGCGAGTGTCTGGACTGCGGCGAGGTTTTCGACCACGATCGCTTCCACTGTCGCTGTCCCCAGTGTGGTGGTGCCAACGTGCGCCTACTGCACGGCCGCGAGCTCGACATCGCCAGTATAGAAATCGAAACCCCCGACGATTAGCCCGCCAGCCACCTGGGGACGGGGTATAAAGGGGCCAAAGTAAGGAGTACCGAGCATGGCCGAGAAAACGATTGATATCGCGTCGCCGATTCTGTCGCGCAATGAGCGCCTGGCAGATCAGCTGCGTCAGCGATTTAAAGAGACAAACACCTATGTGATCAATGTGCTGTCGAGCCCCGGTTCGGGCAAGACCACCACGATTTTGGGCACCAACGAGCGCCTGCGCGACAAGGCCGGCCTGCGCTGCGCCGTCATCGAGGGCGATATCGCCTCGGATGTCGATGCCATCACCATGAAGGAAGCCGGCATGCCCGCCATCCAGATCAACACGGGCGGCCTGTGCCACCTCGAGGGCAACATGATCATGGAGGCCGTTGACGCGTTCGACCAGGCCGTCGGTCTGGAGAACATCGACGTCATCTTTATCGAAAACGTGGGTAACCTGGTCTGCCCGGTCGACTTTGACCTGGGCGAGAACCTGTCCATCATGATCCTCTCGGTGCCCGAGGGCGACGACAAGCCCATCAAGTACCCGGGCATCTTCCAACACGCCGGCGCGCAGCTGCTCAACAAGGTCGACGTGGCTCCGGCTTTCGATTTTGACATGGATAGGTATACTAAGACACTCGATGACCTCAATCCGCAGGCGCCGCGGTTTGCCGTGAGTGCGCGCAAGGGCGAGGGCATGGATGCCTGGTGCGATTGGCTCATCGGGCAGATTGAGCAAGCAAGGGCGTAAGTCGGCCGCCATACGGGCGGGCGTAGCCGCAGAGATACGAGATAGGAGCCTCTTTTGAAGCTCATCATCGCCGAGAAAAACGACGCCGCGCGTCAGATCGCCGAGCGTCTGTCCACGGGCAAGCCCAAAAAGGACAAGGTGTACAACACCGCCATCTACCGTTTTGAGTGGAAGGGCGAGGAGTGCGTGACGATCGGCCTTGCCGGTCACATCCTCGCGCCCGATTTTTGTGACAGCGTGCTGTTCGATAAAAAGCTGGGCTGGTATTCGGTCGCCGAGGACGGCGAGATGCTGCCGGCCGACATACCCGATGGCCTGGCGCGTCCGCCCTACGACACCAAGCGTAAACCGTTCCTTGCCGACGGCATTTCCATCAAGGGCTGGAAGCTCGAGAGCCTGCCTTACCTCACCTGGGCACCCGTCATTAAGCTACCGGCCGAGAAGGAGCTCATTCGTTCGCTCAAGAACCTGGCTAAGAAGTCCGACAGCGTCATCATCGCCACGGACTTCGACCGCGAGGGCGAGCTGATCGGTTCGGACGCTCTCAACAAGGTGCGCGAGGTGGCGCCCGACTTGCCGGTTGCCCGCGCCCAGTACTCTTCGTTTACCAAGGCCGAGATCACGCACGCCTTCGATAATCTCGTCTCACTCGACCAGAATCTAGCCGACGCCGGTGAGAGCCGCCAGCATATCGACCTCATTTGGGGCGCGGTGCTCACGCGCTATCTGACGCTCGCCAAGTTCGGCGGCTTTGGTAACGTGCGCTCTGCCGGCCGCGTGCAGACGCCGACGCTCGCCCTGGTGGTCGAGCGCGAGCGCGAGCGCATGGCGTTTGTGCCCGAGGACTATTGGCAGATTCGCGGCATGGGTGCCGCGCAGGGCGCTGCCGAGGACGACCGCTTTAAGATCGCGCACAAGACGGCGCGTTTTACCGACAAGGATGCTGCCGAGACGGCGTACGGCCATGTCGACGGCGCCAAGACGGCGACCGTTGCCGCGGTGACCAAGCGCTCGCGTAAGCAGCAGCCGCCCACGCCGTTTGCGACCACCTCGCTGCAGGCTGCTGCCGCAGCCGAGGGCATCTCGCCTGCGCGTACCATGCGCATCGCCGAGTCCCTCTACATGGCGGGCCTCATCAGCTACCCGCGTGTCGACAATACCGTGTACCCTGCGACGCTCGATCTGGGCGCCGTGGTGAGCGATCTGGCAAAGATCAACCCGGCGCTGGCGCCGGTGTGCAAAAAGGTGCTCGCCGGTCCCATGAAGCCCACGCGCGGCAAGGTCGAGACCACCGATCACCCGCCTATCTATCCTACGGGCGAGGGCGATCCGTCCACGCTCGACGGCGGCCAGCGTAAGCTCTACGACCTCATCGCCCGTCGCTTCCTGGCGACGCTTATGGGTCCTGCGACCATCGAGAACACCAAGCTCGAGCTCGACGTGAACGGTGAGCCGTTCGTGGCTTCGGGCGATGTGCTCGTGACCCCTGGCTTCCGCGAGGCCTACCCGTACGGCCTTAAACGCGACGAGCAGATGCCGCCGCTTGAGCGGGGCGATACGGTCGACGTATTCGACATTAAGCTCGAGGCCAAACAGACCGAGCCGCCCGCGCGCTACAGCCAGGGCAAGCTCGTGCAGGAGATGGAGAAGCGCGGCCTGGGCACCAAGTCCACGCGTGCGAGCATCATCGAGCGTCTGTACGCCGTGCGCTACCTCAAAAACGATCCCGTGGAGCCGAGCCAGCTGGGCATCGCCATCATCGACGCGCTGACGCAGTTTGCCCCGCGCATCACGAGCCCCGATATGACCAGCGAGCTCGATGGCGACATGACCCGCGTGGAGCGCGGCGAGGACACCGAAGAGCATGTCGTGACGCACTCGCGCGCGCTGCTGGCCGGCGTGCTCGACGAGCTGCTCAAGCACACGCAGGAGCTGGGCGACGCCATCAGCGACGCCGTCACGGCTGATGCGCGCGTGGGCGCCTGCCCCAAGTGCGGCAAGGACCTGGTTATGAAGACGAGCGCCAAGACCCGCGGCAGCTTTATCGGCTGCATGGGCTGGCCCGACTGCGACGTGACCTATCCGGTGCCGAGCGGCGTCAAGGTAAGCCCGCTCGAGGGCGAGGCGGCCGTGTGCCCCGAGTGCGGTGCGCCGCGCATTAAGTGCCAGCCGTTCCGCCAGAAGGCCTTCGAGATTTGCGTGAACCCCACGTGCCCCACCAACTACGAGCCTGACCTTAAGGTGGGCGAGTGCAAGGTGTGCGCCGAGGCAGGACGCCATGGCGACCTAATCGCGCACAAGAGCGAAAAGAGCGGCAAGCGCTTTATCCGCTGCACCAACTACGATGACTGCGGCGTGAGCTATCCACTGCCGGCGCGCGGCAAGCTCGAGGCGACGGGCGAGACCTGCCCCGAGTGCGGCGCTCCCATCGTGGTGGTCAACACCGCGCGCGGCCCGTGGCGCATCTGCGTCAACATGGACTGCCCGACCAAGGAGAAGAGGCCCGCCCGCGGCCGTAAGACTGCGACCAAGGCGAGCACGGCGAAGAAGACCACGGCAGCAAAGAAGACTGCTGCCAAGAAGACGACGGCCAAAAAGACGACTGCCAAGAAGTCGACTACCAAAAAGACCGCTGCCGACAAGTAACCGAGCACATATAGACACGGCGGGGCCGGGCGCGCAAATGCAAATGCGTGCCCGGCCCCACTTCTAAGTTGCGGTGAAATAGGGACTGTTTTTGCTGGCAAAGGCCTAATTAATCCCTATTTCACCGCAAGTTTTGATCAGTTGTTGGGATTACTTCACCTCGACAGGCTTGGCGCCGGGATAGCGCTCCTCAAAGTCTAGGCGATACTTATTGTCATTGGTGCCCGCCACGTTGTCGCGCGACAGCGGCGCCACGATCTCATTCTTGTGGTCCGCAGGCTTGGCGTATTTCAGGCTGATCTCCCAGGCATCACAGATTGCGTCAATGCGGTGATCCAGGTCGTCGTACAGGGCGATGATGTCCTTCCAGGAGCTATAGTTCTTGGAGCTCGTCGGGACGTCTAGGTCCTCGACGATGTCGTAATACTGCTCGATGGTGTCCTCTGTGCGCTCGGCGACGTCGGCGAGATTTTGACGGGTGGTCCGATCCTCTTCCAGATAGCTGCCGTTGAAGTTCTGCGCGCAGCCACGGACGTAGTTGTCGAGGTCTTCGAGCAAGTCGTAGTATTCGCTCAGGCGACGGTAGAGGTTCTGCTCGGAGAGCGTTGCTTCGCCGCCATCCTCGTCGTCATCGTCATCATCGTCGTACAGGCTGTTGGGATCGCCGAGAGGCTTTAGGTCATCGTCGTCGACGTCATGGTGCAGCTTAGCTACCTCGGCAGTCGTCTGCGTGGCGGCGCTGTCGAAAGGCTTGATCACAAAGAAAACGACCAGGGCGATGATGATCGCCACCAGCACAACGATAACGGCGATAAGCGGCCCGGCGCCGCTCTTTTTGGGAGCGGGGGTCTGTGGCGAAGCGGGCGCGTATGCGGGAGCCGGCTGCTGTTGGGGCGAGCCGCTCGCGATGGGTATGCGCTGCGTGGTCTCGACGGCCGCGGGGCTTGCGGCGGGGTCGGGGCGATAGGCGAGGGGGTCGTCCGCCTTGGCTTGCGGCGCATCAAGGGAGCCGGTCTGCTCAAAAGCGGGCTGGCTATCGCTCGCGGTTGTTTGCTCAACGGGTGCACCGCACGAGGTGCAGAACTTGGCATTATCTGCAAGAAGCTTGCCGCACGAGGCGCAATACCGAGACATTGCCACTCCTTTCGCCACATTTCAATGCAATACGACGATTATACCCAGCGTCCAAAATTCCCCATCATAAGTTGCGGTGAAATAGGGACTGTTTGGCGGTCTCAGAGCTTCAATCAGTCCCTATTTCACCGCAACTTTGGAAAGGCACCTTTAGCCATTGGGGACGCACCGAGCACTGGGGTATCATGGCTTGGTTGATATATATCTGCATTTACGCGCCTTGTAGGAAGGGGCTGCGCCCATGGCTTTTGAGCCCGCTCAACATAGCTTCATTACGCTCGAGGGTGTCGATGGCGCCGGTAAATCTACGCAGGCGCGCCTGCTTGCCCGTGCGCTCGAGCTCGCTGGCTACCAGGTTGTGAGCCTGCGCGAGCCGGGCGGTACCGCCATCAGCGAAAAGATCCGTGCTCTGCTGCTCGACCCTGCCAATACGGCGATGGGCGACACCTGCGAGTTGCTGCTCTACGAGGCGGCACGCGCTCAGTTGGTGCACGAGGTCATCGCGCCCGCCCTTGCTGCCGGCAAGGTGGTCCTGTGCGATCGCTTCTACGATTCCACGACCTGCTACCAGGCGTTTGCCGATGGCCTCGATCGTCAGATGGTGCGCGATGCCAACAACCTGGCCGTCGCGGGTACGCACCCGGCGCTCACGCTCGTCTATCACATCACGCCCGAGCAGGCGGCGCTGCGCATGGCAGCCCGTGGCGCGGCAGATCGCATGGAGGCTAAGGGCATGGCCTTCCAAGAGCGTGTCTACCAGGGTTTTTGCGCAATTGCCGCCGAGGAGCCAAACCGCGTAAAGCTCATCGACGCGACCGCGTCCATCGAGGACGTATTCGCACAGACGGTCGAGCAGGTTCGCGCCTACGGCCTCGACATTTCCCAGGATGCCGTCACCGCCGCGCTTGCCCAGGAGGCCGAGTAACATGGCCCCCGCTCAGGCAAGCCTGCTGGCCAAGCTTGACACCCAACAGCGCGTGCGCGACTTTTTGACCAATGCCGTCGCCAGCGGTCGCGCATCGCACGCCTACCTGTTTTTGGGCGCGCCCGGCGCGGGCAAGCTCGACGCCGCGTGGGCGCTCGCCCAAGCCTTCCTGTGCGAGCAGGATGGCTGCGGCTCATGCGATAGCTGCGTGCGCGTCGCCCGCCATACGCACCCCGACGTGCACTATTACACGCCCGAGAGCGCCACGGGCTACCTTATCGCCCAGACACGCGAGCTGCTCGACGACGTGCCCCTGGCGCCCATCCGTGCCAAGGCCAAGGTCTACATCATTGACCGTGCCGAGCAGCTGCGCGCCAACACCGCCAACGCATTGCTCAAAACTCTCGAGGAGCCGCCCGAGGGCGTTATGTTCATCCTGCTGGGCACCTCGGCAGACGTGATGCTGCCCACTATCGTGAGTCGTTGCCAGTGCGTGCCGTTTCGGCTGGTATCGCCCGCCGTCGCCGCGCAGGCCGTGAGCCGCGCCACCGGTCAGGACCCTGCGCGTTGCCGCATGGCCGTCGCCGTGGCGGGAAGCCCCACGCGTGGCATCGAGTTCCTCAAGAGCGCCGAGCGCCAGGACGCCCGCCGTCAGATGGTTCGCGCCATCGATTCGCTTATCGCCGCCGACGAGGCCGACGTGCTCAGCCGCGCCAAGTCACTCATCGTCGCCGTTAAGGCGCCGCTCGCCGAGGTCAAGTCCACACAGGAAAAGGTGCTCGAGCAAAACGCCGACTACCTGTCGCGTGGAGCATTGAAGCAGCTTGAGGACCGCAACAAGCGCGAACTCAACGCGCGCGAGCGTTCGGGTATCATGGAAGCGCTGGCGAGCGCGCGGACGCTCATGCGCGACGTGCTGCTGACGCTTCAGGACAAGGCAGCCGACGTGGTGAACGAAGACGTGCGCGACACGATCGGTCGGCTTGCCGCCGCGACCAATGTTGCGGGTGCCACACGGGCGCTCGAGGCAGTCGCGACCGCCGAGCGCAACATCGCCAGAAACGTTACTCCCCAGCTGGCCATCGAGGTCATGCTGTTCGATATCAGGAAGGCACTGAAATGCCGTTAGTTGTACCCGTTAAGTTTACCTACGCCTCGCGCGACCTGTGGTTCGATCCGCAGGATTTGGATATCCTCGAGGCCGATTATGCCATTTGCTCCACCGAGCGCGGAACCGAGATCGGCCTGGTCACGGCCGATCCCTTTGAGGTGCCGCAAGACGAGATCGGTCAGCCGCTCAAGCCCGTGCTGCGCGTGGCGAGCGACATCGACCTGCAGCTTGCTGACGACCTGGCCATCCAGGGCGACGAGGCCATGGTCGATTTCCGCCGTCTGGTCAAAGAGCTCGACCTCGAGATGAAGCCGGTCGGCGTCGAGTACCTGTTTGGCGGCGAGAAGGCCGTGTTCTACTTTGCCGCCGAGGAGCGTGTCGATTTTCGCCAGCTCGTCAAGGACTTGTCCTCGACGCTGCATATTCGCGTCGACATGCGCCAGATCGGTGTGCGCGACGAGACCCGTCTGGTGGGCGGCTATGCCCAATGCGGACAGGAGCTCTGCTGCACGCGCTTTGGCGGACAGTTTGAGCCCGTTTCGATTCGCATGGCAAAAGAGCAGGACCTGCCGCTCAACTCGTCCAAGATCAGCGGCGTGTGCGGCCGCCTGATGTGCTGCCTGCGTTATGAGTTCGAGGCGTACAAGGACTTTAAGAGCCGTGCGCCCAAAAAGAAGACGCTCATCGATACGCCGCTTGGCAAGGCGCGTATTCAGGAATACGACACGCCGCGTGAGCAGCTGGTGCTGCGCCTGGAGAACGGCAAAGTCTTTAAGGTCAACCTGGCCGATATGACCTGCTCGGAGGGCTGCAAGAAGAAGGCTGCCGAGCAGGGCTGCAATTGCCGCCCCGATTGTGTGACGCGCGATGTGCTCGAGCGCATCGAGTCGCCCGAGATGCGTCTGGCGCTCATGGAGCTCGACCGCGAGAACGGCGTCGACGTGGGCGATGGCCTGTCGAACGCCGATTGCCTGGCGGGCATATCGATGCCCAAGCGCCGTCGTCGCGATGCCGAATCCGATGCTCGCGCCGGTCAGGGCCAGGGCGAGGGCCGTGGCCGCGGAAAAGGCCGCGGTAAGGCCGAGACACCTGAGGCCGAGGGGGCGGCCGATGGCCGTCGCCGTCGCAAGCGCGCGGGCTCGGGCGATGCTACCGAGGTTGCAGCCGCGGGCAAGAACGCCTCTCGCGAGCGCGAGGTTCAGCAGCCCCAGCAGCAGAATCGCGGCGGCGGCATGAACCCCACACGTCGCCGCCGCCGTCATCTGTCGAGCGAGGAGCGCGAGGACGCCTTCCGCGCCGCAGCTGCTCGCGAGGCCGGTGCCGCTTCCAAGGGCGCCTCGGCCTCCGATGCGCCTGTCGACAAGAGCGGCAAGTCACGTGGCGAGGAGGAGCGCGCGCCGCGTCCGCGCCGTCGCCATTCCTCGGGCGCGCAACAGAAGCCCTCAGTGCCCTCCGTGGCCGATCAGGTCTCGGATGGCGAGGTCAAGGTCACGCGCCGTCGTCCCGGGGATGGCGGGGGAGCGGCTGCCAAGGCTTCGCGTGGCGCCGCTCGCGACGAGCGCGAGCCGCGCGAGAATCGCGGTGGCGAGGGCTCGGCCGACCAGGGTCAAAAGCGCCGTCGCCGTCGTCGTTCCCGCAAGCCGCGCCAGGATGGTGGCGAGGGCTCGACCCCGTCTTCGTCCGCACCACAACCGCCCGCCGGCGAATAACGCCCGCGAGCGGATTTAACCCGCCTTGCCCCGAGCGCATCGGGGTATCATAGCGCCGAATCAACAACCCTCCCTGCGATCGAGCGTAGGGAGGGTTGTGTCTTGAAGAGCCATCTGAACATATTGAGCCGTCTGCAGAGTGCCGGTGCCCTACCGTTTGCGGACGAATTGCTACCGTTTGCCGAGCGCGCGACGTACGAGGCGCTCGAGGCATTGTCGCCAACACGATGTACCGGCTGCGAGCGCGCCGGTGCGCTTATTTGCCAAGACTGCCTGGCCGCGCTCACGCTCATCGACCCACGTCATAGCTGCACCCGATGTGGCGCCCCGTTTGGGGATTTGCTGTGCACTGAGTGTTCGGTCGAGGGCACGTCCTCGGCAATGGCCGAGGCGCTCGATCGCTGCCTGGCGTGTGCCGTCTACGCACATCCGCTGCCGCGCATCATCAGGGCGTACAAGGATGCGGGCGAGCGACGTCTGGCTCCGTATCTGGCGGAGCTGCTCTACGACACCGCCCTGCATGCCCAGGTCGTAGCTCCCGATCGCTACGGAGGCGTGCTTTCCGGTGCGGATGCGGTGGTGTTTGTGCCTGCGACGGCGGCAGCGTTTCGGCGGCGTGGTTTTGATCATATGGAGGCTATTGCGCGCCCATTTTGCGAGCTGTCGGGTGTTCCTCTGCTCGATGCTCTCGTCAAGTACGGGCATGGCGACCAGCGCGAACTCGGTCGTGAGGAGCGCCGCGAGCGTGCCCGAGGTATGTACGAGACGGTTGAGGACGTGCACGGCCGCCGCCTGCTGCTTATCGACGACGTTATCACCACGGGTGCGACGATGGCAGCGGCTTCGGCGGAACTCAAGCGCGCCGGTGCCACGGCCGTTGATGGCCTCGCTATCGCACGCGTTTGGTAGGGGTGGTTCAGATGGCAATAAAGATCGGGCAGCGTGGCAAGCCTGCAAGCGAGCAGCTGGCTGCTTCCGTAATTCTGACGGGCGCCTCGGCGCTACGCATGATGCGCGCCGAGCGCCGACAAATGGGTTACATCAGCTGGAGGGACCTCAGTCCCGATGAAGAGTGCCGTGTGCTGCGCGCGTCGTCGCCCTCGATTGAGGACATCTATCTTCCCGACTTGGTGCGGATTGGGGCCGCAAGCGGCGAGGTGCAAGAAGATCTTTGCTTGCTGGTGGGATCTGCGGCGCAGCGCCGCCGCATGCCTGGCGTGGGCTGGTCCGTATGCTCTGGGTTGCCCGCCGGCTCGATTCTAGAGGTGGAACCAGGGGTGTACAGTCTATCTCCCGAGGCCCTTTGTGTTGCCGTCGCCCGCGAGGTCGGCTGTATCCAGGCATTTGCCCTGGCCCAGGAGCTGTGCTCTAAGATTTCGCTGAGTGACCGCGGGCAGTATCTACCTCCCTACACATCGCCTGTCGTGAACAAATTGGCAAAGGACAAAGACCAGCCGCCAGATGTCGGTTACTTTGAGGTCGAGTCCGTGCTGACACCCGATTGCCTGGTAGATTACCTCGCGGCATGCAAGGGGAATGTGGCCAAACAGCTGCTGCGCCTGTGTCCCTACCTGTCAGAAAATCTGCGCTCGCCCATGGAGTGCATCATGCTCGCTCTGTTTTCGCTTCCGTTTTCCTATGGCGGATTTGCCTGCGGTCCCTTTAAGACCGACTACAAGATCGAGTTCGATGACCGTGCGCAGGCAATCTCGGGGATGCCGCATGCAGTTTGCGATGCGTATCAGGAAGCAGCCCAGTTTGACCTGGAATACAACGGTGAGCTGGGCCATTCCTCCCGGAGGGGACGTATCCATGATGAAAAACGCAACACGGGCTTGATTACTATGGGAATCGAGGTCGCGACGGTCAATAACGAGATGCTCTGCGACATGGAGGCAATGGAGGCGCTCGCATGGCGCATGCACCAGCGTATGCGAAAGCGGTACCGGAATCGTGTCGATGCCCGCAGGAAAAAGCAAGAGGCGCTGCTTAACACGCTGCGGGCGTGTTTTGGGCTTAAGCCGGTCTAATTCGCGTCGAAAATAGAGGGTTAATCATATGCCCTGGCCATAATATGGCAAATATGAGTACTGTCACTAAATCAGTAACAGCAAAATCAAGGAATTTAGAACTCGGAGGTGGCGTAAAGTAAGAAGATAATAAACAAATGTAGAATAACTAAGGATCGCGCGAATTTTTGTGGTGTAAGAGGGGGGGGGCCGCGTCAGCGCCCCCTGCGCCTAAGGCTATTCCGCAACGCCGTGGC
>NZ_JAESIQ010000030.1:0-28649 GCF_025289055.1 Collinsella aerofaciens | reverse complement strand
AGAGCGCTTGACTGGCAGTCAAGAGGTCAGGGGTTCGATCCCCCTCGTCTCCACCATCGTGAATGTAAAGGCCTTCGGAATTCCGAAGGCCTTTTTTCATGCCAAAACACTACGCGCCACAAACCCCACCTATGCCAACAAAAAGTTGCACAATTTATTTCCCATGTCTGTACATAGTTTGTTAGACTAACGCAATTACCAGTGCAGCTCGCCGTTCCATTAGTGCTTAAGGAACGCCCCTAATCACCGCCAATACCTCAATAACCTGCATCAATGTGAACAACATTCCAAAACAACACCCTTGAACACGCTAAATGAACGATATGTTGTCCACCACAAGCCAAATCAGGTTCGTTACCAGCTTGTGCTAGGATACTTAGCGTTACATGAGTTCAACTGTGCTCGCGGCTCCAGCAAGTCGCAAAGCGCAGGGTCGATAAGCATCCGGCCGTAACGGCGGTGCCAGAAACACCACGAGCTCCAATAAAGAAGTCATGCGGCTCTTTAAATTTGTGTTGATTTATTTATGAGATGCAAATTCTAGTAGTTCGTATGCCAATACGTAGCAGTCTTCAGCTGTTTGCGTGCGGTACAGTTTTGTACCCGCTTGACTGGCTCGCACGCAGCCAGCTGGGGATGCGGTTATTTTGCGATACACGTCCGCGTCTCTAGCAACTGCATTTGTACATACCGTTCACGGTGGGGCAGAGCCACGTGCTTGTCTGACTGGGCTCAGGGTTTGAATATGGAGCGCCTTCGCGCACAAGCGCCCTGGCGAAGCCATACCCAAACCCCGTGAGCCACACGTAAGACAGCAAGGGGGTGGTGCTCGTGTGGTATGTGATCCAAGTCATTAACGGTCGCGAAGACGTAATGCGTGAGCGCATTGAGCGCACGGTGCCGACTGGTGCCATGCAAGAGCTCTTTTATCCCCAATATCAAACCGAGATCAAGGTACACGGCGAATGGGTCAAGACGACCAAGCCGCTCTTTCCCAGTTATCTCATCTGCGATACGGCAGACCCTCAAACTGTGCAACAGTATCTGCTACGCATGGACGACTTTGCCCGGGTGCTTTCCCAGGACGGTCAGTTTGTGCCGCTGGCAAAAGAAGAGGTCCAGCTTATTGGCGGCTTTACGCATAGGGGAGACCGCGTAGTGCCCATGAGCGAGGCCCTAAAAGACGGTGACCAGGTCGTAGTTACGGCAGGTCCGCTGCTGGGCCACGAAGGCCTTATCAAAACAATTAACAGACGCAAGAGCACTGCTTATTTGGAGCTCGACCTGTGCGGCCGACGCGTAACCACCCGCGTTGGCCTCGCGGTGCTTTCCAACGAGCAGCGTGTGATGCGCAACCTTAAAAAGGCGATCGCCTAGCTGCGTGCGGTCGCTACGCAGAACAGGGAGTATCCCCGGCCCGGGGACGAAGTGTTGGAAGAGAACGTTTCAGATAAACCTCAATATGCAAAGGATGCGCCCGCGGGGGCAGCGCTCATCGCTCAGGCCATGGACCGGCGTGAAGGCGTTGGTCGCTACAAGGCCATGCAATCCATCATGGACTGGGACCGCTCGCGCCTGGCCTACAGGGCCGTCAAGCGCGCATTCGACATCGTATTCAGCGGTGCCGCGCTCGTCCTCATCGCGATCCCCAGCCTCGTACTCGCCGCTGCTATCCGCCTGGAGAGCGAGGGGAGCCCCTTCTACAGCCAGATCCGAGTGGGACAGACCCGCCCCGACGGAAGCCTGACCACGTTCCGCATGTGGAAGTTCCGTTCCATGTACAGGGACGCCGACGAGCGCCTCGCCGAGCTCAAGGAGCAAAACGAGATCGCAGGCGCCATGTTCAAGATGAGGGAGGACCCGCGCGTCACCAAGATCGGGAAGTTCATCCGCAAGCACTCCATCGACGAGTTCCCGCAGTTCCTGAACGTGTTCCTGGGTCAGATGTCCGTGGTTGGCCCCAGGCCGCCGCTGCCCAACGAGGTCGCTGAGTACACGGAGTACGACCTGCAACGATTGGCAGTGAAGCCTGGCATCACCGGATGGTGGCAGGTGACTGATCGCAACTCAACTGGGTTCGATGGCATGGTCCGCCGTGACCTCGAGTACATAGCCAAGCGCGGAATTGTCACAGACCTCAAAATCGTTTTCCTCACGGTTCTGGAGGTCTTCAACGGGAGCGATGCGTACTAATGCCTAGTTTTGATACCCGAAATAAATCGGAGAAGAAAATGAAGATCGCTGTCGCCGGTACCGGCTACGTCGGCCTGTCCCTCGCCGTCCTGCTCTCGCAGCATAACGAGGTGCACGCGCTTGACATCGTGTCCGATAAGGTCGAGAAGATCAACAGCTACCAGTCGCCCATCCAGGACGACGAGATCGAGCGCTTCCTGGCGGAGGCCAAGGTGGGGGAGCGCAAGCTCGACCTCCACGCCACCGTCGACGTGGCCGAGGCCTATACGGGCGCCGACTACGCTGTTATCGCCACGCCCACCAACTACGATTCGGACAGGAACTTCTTCGACACGAGCTCCGCCGAGGCCGCCATCGCCGCCGTGCGCTCGGTGAACCCGGACGCCTGGATCGTCATCAAGTCGACTATCCCCGTCGGCTACACCGCTGGGCTTCGCGAGAGGTTGAGCGACGACAAGATCTTCTTCAGCCCCGAGTTCCTGCGAGAGAGCAAGGCGCTCTACGACAACCTGCACCCCAGCCGCATCGTGGTGGGCGCGCCCAAGGACGACCCCGAGGCCGTGGCCGCCGCCGAGCGCTTCGCCGGTCTGCTCGCTCAGGGCGCCGATCCAGTCGAGCTCGAGCGTGTCAACGCGGACGGCTCAAAGGGCATCCCCGAGCTCGTGCTGGGCACCACCGAGGCCGAGGCCGTGAAGCTGTTCGCCAACACCTACCTGGCGCTGCGCGTGGCCTACTTCAACGAGCTCGACACCTACTGCGAGGTCCGCGGCCTCAACACACGCGACGTCATCGAAGGCGTCTGCCTGGAGCCGCGCATCGGATCGCATTACAACAACCCCAGCTTCGGCTACGGCGGCTACTGCCTGCCCAAGGACACCAAGCAGCTGCTTGCCAACTACAAGGACGTGCCGCAGAACCTGATCGAGGCCATCGTGGAGGCCAACCGCACCCGCAAGGACTTCGTCGCCGACGAGGTGCTGCAGATGGTCTGGGACCGCGTGTATGCCGGTAAGCAGAAGCCGATCGTGGGCGTCTACCGCCTGACGATGAAATCTAACTCCGACAACTTCCGCGCGAGCTCCATCCAGGGCGTCATGAAGCGCGTGAAGGCCAAGGGCGTGCCCGTGGTGGTCTACGAGCCCACGCTCGATGCACCGGAGTTCTTCGGCTCCGAGGTCACGCACGACCTGGAGGCCTTCAAGGCCGGCTGCGACGTGATCGTCGCCAACCGTTGGAGCGACGAGCTCGCGGACGTGGCGGACAAGGTTTATACGCGCGATTTGTTTAAGAGGGATTAGTTCATGACGAGGTGTCGCAAGGACATAAAAGTGTGCTTTGCTGCGTCATCTGGTGGGCATCTGGAGCAGTTACTTGAGCTTAAGCCTTTGATGGAGCGCTACGACAGTTTCATCCTCACCGAGAAGACTGCCTACGATGCCAAGCTGCCCGTGCGGGCTCGCTATGTGCGCCAGGTGAATCGACACGAGGCAAGCTTTCTTCCTCGAATGATTGTCAATGCCGTGACGTCTCTACGTTATTGGCTCACTGAACGCCCCGACGTGATTGTGTGCACGGGGGTACTGGCCACCATCCCGTTTTGCCTGATCGGGCATGCAATGGGCGCCAAACTTGTGTATGTCGAGTCTTTCGCGAAAACTGACTCACCAACCATGACGGGAAAGCTGCTGAGTAAACGCGCCGATCGCTTTTACGTGCAGTGGGAGTCGATGCTATCCGTGTACCCTAATGCCCGCTTTGTCGGTGGCGTGTACTAGGGAGGCTGTCACATGATTTTCGTTACCGTAGGCTCCCAGAAGTTCCAATTCGACAGATTGATCAGGGCGGTAGATGCTCTCGTTGCAAGCGGTGTTGCTGGGGATGGAGCTTTTGCTCAAACGGGTGTATGCACTTACATTCCTGAGAATTTGGAACACGAGGCATTTCTCGATCGCGATTCCTTCCGCATTCATATGGATGCTTGCGATGTCGTGGTAACCCATGGAGGCACTGGCGCCATCATCGGCGCCGTTAAGGACAACAAGAAAGTCATCGCTGTTCCGCGTCTAGCAAAATACGGCGAACATGTGGATGATCACCAGATCGAGATTGTTCGACAGTTCGGGGACATGGGTCTGATCGAGCCGTGTATGGACCCGACCGACCTGCCCGCCGCTTATGCGCGGGTGCTTTCCAAGGATTACCTGCCCTACAAGAGCAACGCGGCGCGATTCTGCGCCGACCTTTCTGATTACATCGATGGCGTTGGAGGCGTGCGATGAAACTAAAGAAAAGATTCGCGCTTTCTCTGAGGAACAACTTGCGTTTTATCCCCGATGAGGTATTTATACGCATGTGCTTCAAAGCAAAGCTGCACTATAAGCTCGATCTTGATCATCCCAAGACCTTTAATGAGAAGCTACAGTGGTGCAAACTGCATTATCACAATCCAGTCTTGACCACACTTGTTGACAAGTATGACGTGCGATCCTTTGTCAGGGAGCGTATCGGCGATGAATACCTTGTGCCGCTTTATGGCGTCTACGATTCGGTGGAAGATATCGACATTGATGAGTTGCCGGAAAAGTTCGTGCTGAAGTGCACACACGACTCGCAGAGCACAATCGTGTGCACAGATAAATCCAGATTCGATTTTGAGGTCGCCAAGAAACGCCTACGCACCGCGCTTCAACGGAACTGGTACTGGCAGGGTCGGGAGTGGGCCTACAGGGATATAACGCCTCGTGTGGTGGCCGAGGCGTACCTTGACGAACCGGGTAGGCAGACCCCGACCGACTATAAGTTCTACTGCTTCGACGGAAAGGCGGCACTCGTGCAGACCGATGCCGACCGCTTCACAGCGCACGACATGCAGTATTTCACTCCATGCTGGGAACAACGTGGAGACATTAATCACGAAGTGTCCAATCGTAAACCTACCGAAAAGCCCGAGAACTACGAATTGATGCTCAGGCTTGCCGAGACGTTGGCGGAGGGTCTTCCGCACGTACGAGTTGACCTTTACAACATCGCGGGCAAGCCTTTCTTCGGCGAGATGACTTTTTACACTGGGGGCGGTTTCGATCCCTTCTACGCTGATGAGGAGCAGCCGGATGGGCTCGATTGCGAACTGGGGAGCAAGATGGAGTTGCCAAAGACCACTACTACTGGAGCATGTTAATGAAAGACAAGTTCTTCTCTGTTCTATACTCACTTTACCTCTCGATCTATCGCTTTGTCATGCGGCAGGTCTACATCTGTATCGACCGGGACAGGGCCAAAGGCTGCGCACCCATCAAACCTGAGGACAAGCGCGCCATCTACGACTACTGGAAGCGCTACGGGCTGAAGCCGAAACTCGACGACTATCGTCTTTACGCGGACCGCGGACTTAAGCCCGAACCAGGCCTGATCTCCACGGAAATCTGGACGGAGATCATAGAACCAAACCACAACGCACTTAAGTACTGTGGGGCCTTCACTGATAAGAATTATTTCGACCTTGTGCTGGGCAGGGAGAATACGCCCGACACGGTCGTGCGCTGCATCTCGGGCAGCCTACTTGACGGTGAATACCGCCCTGTGACTGCACAGCAAGCGGCAGATTTACTCGCGAAAAATTCCAACTATATTTTGAAGCCGACCATCGAGTCCGGTGGCGGACGTGGCGTTTCCAAGGTGAGCGGCGCCTGCATGGATGCTGAGCAAATCGAGCGGGCTCGAGCTGACTTCGACGGCAACTTCTGCGTTCAGGAGATCTTCAAGCAGCACAAGTTCCTGCAGTCCTTCAACCCAACCTCGGTGCAGTCCGTGCGCGTTGTGTCGGTTTTCCTCGACGGCAAGGTTGACATTCTGTGTGCCTCTATGAGGATGGGCAAGGCCGGCAGCGTCGTGGACAACTTCGTTTCCGGTGGCTACGCGGTGAGCATCGATGTGGAAACTGGCGCGATCGGCGGCAAGCTCGTAGACCATGACATGAAAGTCTACACTGCCCAGGAGGCTGGAATGAAGAGGAGCGGCGAGCGCATTCCGTTCTGGGAGGACGCGAAACAACTCGTGTGCGACCTGCATCCGAGGCTTGCCCATTTCGGCATCATCAGTTGGGATGTCACCCTCGATGAGTCGGGCGTCCCTAAGATTATTGAATACAACCTCATCGACTCCCTCATCGATTGGCACCAGATCTTTATCGGGCCGATTCTTGGCGACAAGGAGGCTGAGCTTCTCCCTAAGCTTCTCAAGAAAAACCCCTACCTTCAGGCATGATGATGAAGCAGCTTGTAATTCTAGCCAACAAATATCCAAACGAGTTCGACCCGAACATTAATGTTTTCACGCAACAGACCGCGTGGACCTTTGCTGATCTGGGGTACGAATGCGTTGTGGTGTGCCCCTCTGCGGTCAACTTGAATAAGACCAACCGGAAGCTGCCCCTAGAGACCGTTGAGATGACCGAGCAAGGCAACAACGTTCGCATTGTGCGCCCCCGCTACCTGAGCATGGGCCAAAGGCCTGGTCCCCTCAACAAACAGCGTGTCAGTTTTACCGTGTCGAACTATGTTGGTGCTGCAAACAAGGCCTTGCGCGATTTCTCCATCGACCCTGCGTTGTTCTTCGGGGAGTTCCTTTGTCCTTGCGGCGTTGCCGCAGCGAAGCTCAGTAAGACGACTGGAGTCCCCTCGTTCTTCCAAAGTGGCGAAGGCCTTTATTTTGGCGATCGGTATTTTGGCAACGATGCGTTGGCCAAAGTCTTCGACTCGCTATGCGGAGTCGTGGCTGTTTCACAGAACAACAGGGATTACCTGCTCCATGCTGGAGTTGTCAAGCCGAAGCAGGTCTTAATTTCCCCGAATGGCTGCCGCGGTGATCGCTTTTACCCTCGCGATAAGAAGGCTTCTCGACGCTTACTTGGATGGGATGAAAACGCTTTCGTCGTGGGTATGGTGGGAAGGCTCGAGACGGAAAAGGGCCCCTTGCGTCTGAAGCAGGCGGCTGAAAGCCTCGACGCTGTATATTTTGCTTGTGCGGGTAAAGGCCCGCAGGATCCCTCGTGCGAGCGGTGCTTAAATGCTGGGCCGGTTGATAATAGCGAGTTGCCGATTTTCCTGAGCGCTTTGGACGCCTTTGTCCTTCCCACGCAAATCGAAGGATGTTGTACGGCTATTGTCGAGGCGATTAGCTGCGGACTACCCATCATTTCTGCTGATCGGAGCTTTAACTACGACATATGCGGGGATGACAACTCGATTCTCGTCGACCCCGATGACATAAATGCGATTGCCACCGCTATTGCCCGGCTTCGTGACGACGGCGAGCTGCGCGCCCGTTTGGCCCAGGGGAGCCTTGACAGGGCTCCGAGACTCGAGCTGCGTAAACGCGTCGCTTCGATCGCAAACTGGATGGACATGATGACCAACGGCGCGTTAGCAACCTGTAAGGTGGGGGCCGTAAATGTCTAGTACTTATGTGCCTAATACTTGGGTTGAGACTTATGAAGACAACGGACTCGTTACCGACTGGTATATCCAGTCAATCGGAGAGACGTTTTCTGACATAGGGGCTAACGTTCGATATGTCCCTGACTGCATACATAGTGGAGACCCTAAACGAGATCTGTATTTTGTCTCTGAGGCAAAGTCAGCGGCACTCCTAGTTGCCAGAGGTTGCAAGCACTTAGTTTATTGGGCTCAGGGGATTGCGCCCGAGGAGGACTATCTACGGTTCGGCAGCAAGGCGCGCCGATTTGCTCTTAGCGTTTGCGAGAAGACCGCACTTAGGCATGCGAGGCGCGTGTTCATGGTTTCCGACGCCATGCGCCGTCATTTCGAGGGGAAATACCGTGTCGATCTTGCGTCGAAAACGTTCGTTGCACCGTGTTGCAACGAGGTGCTGCACCCTGAATCCTTCTTGTCCCCGGGTAAGTACGGGCACCCTGTCTTCACCTATGCGGGCGGTCTGTCGAAGTACCAGTGCATTGACGGTATGCTCGAGCTATTCGCCGACATCCAGGTGAGGATTCCCGATGCAGAGCTGCTGTTCTATACATGGGATACTGATCAGGCAAACGAGCTCGTCACGGAGTACGGCCTATCCAACGTAACCGTCGCCAGCAAGAAACAGGATGAACTTCCGGCTGCTCTTTCACGAGCGAAGTATGGTTTTGTTATCCGTGACGACATTGCTGTGAACCGCGTTGCCACTCCGACGAAGATTTCCACCTACATGGCTAACGGCGTCATACCCGTTGTGAGCAGTTGCGTGGAGGGCTTCGCCGAAGCCTCGACTGGACTTGAGTACGCAATCTGTTGCTCCGACGACGACATGGTCAGGGCGATTTGCGACATGGAGAGCCGCGGGATTGCCGCGGACGAAATATTGGACGAGTACCACGGATTCTTTGACGGGTACTTCGACCTTGAGAAGAAGCGGAACGCCATGAGGAAGTTCTTGGAGCCTGTGGTGTTCGATATGGGGTTTAGATGACATTGGAACAAGATTGTGGCCTTGCTGAAAGCGGTGAGCGGCTCCTAGGCTTCGTCATATTAAATTTCAACGGGGCTGACGATACGCTTTCCTGCGTTGAGTGCTTTCCCGTAGCCGCTCGCGGCATTAAACTCTTCGTTATTGACAACGCCTCCACGGACGGTTCCTTTGAGCGCTTGGAGCGCAGCGAGACCTTGGCTGCCCGCGACTACTGTGAGCTTATCCAGTCGGGCGGCAACTTTGGCTATGCGGGTGGAAACAACGTCGGCATTAGGCGCGCACTTGCCTGCGATTGTACGCATGTCTGCGTGCTTAACAATGATACGATTGTCGATCCCGTCGAGTTGGCTAAGCTTGCCGACTACCTTGACTCCGATAAAGACTGCGCCTTCGTGGGTCCGGTGCTTTTGGAGAGTGACTGCACGGGGCGCACCGTGCAGTCCGCCGGGGCGAGCATCAATTTGTGGACCGGCGACGTCTCCGTCCGCTCAGGCGGCGTGCCCCGAGAGACCCTCTCTGGCGCGTTTGTCTGTGATTACATCGGCGGCGCCTGTATCATGCTTCGCGCCTGCGACGTGGAGAAGCTCGGACTTATCCCCGAGTGCTACTTCCTGTTCTTTGAAGAGACCGAGTGGTGCCTGCGCGCCAAACGTATGGGGCGCACGGTAGTTTGTTGCGCCGATGCCTCAATCGTGCACAAGGGTTCTGCCTCCATCCATAAGGTTGGGGGTCTTTCGGGCTACTTGCTTACGCGCAACACCATGCGCTTCGAGTCACGCAACGCCTCCAAGCTGCAGTGTTTCATTTGCTTCGTGTACAACGCACTCTATTTCGTGGCAAAGTCCTTCGTTCGCCATGATGGTTCTGCTAAGCGTATCTGCTTTCTAATCGATGGCATACGTGACGTCGTTCGTGAGCCTTATCGTGGGATGGTGAGGATATGCGGGAAGTAAACCGTCTTTTTCCGGACGAATCGATTACGAAAAATAGCGGATACGAATCCTCGGGCATTCTCAGGTTTTTGCTTTTGCTTTCATTTGTACTGGACGCGCGCTTAGCCTGCGTTGTCTCCTTGCCTGGATTTTTTGGAAAGTGGACTTCAACAAACTGGGACAAGGAGCTTGTGTGCGTAGCAGCTTTTGTTGTTTTTGCCCTGTATTTCGTTCGCTATAAAGATCTCGTCTTGAAGAAACTCGACTGCTTCTTACTTATTTACCTCCTTTGCCTATTAACTGTATGTGCTGTTGAGGTCGTCTACTCCATGAAGATTATGGGTAGCCCCTTCAGTGCCTCAATCAAGGCCTCTGAAGTGGCGTTTTTCATCCTTGCTCTTCCTCTTCTAGTTCAGATGGTTGTTGACGGTTCCTATCGAAAAATGATGGATTGGTTAACGGTAATTGCTACGGTTTGCGCCGTCGCCATGCTTTTGCAGAGTTTTTTCTATTCTGTAACCGGTGGGATACTTTTCAGCGCCATGACCAACACAAGCGGAGCTGACGTTTCTATTCGTGACTTCGGTATCAGGTTCAGTCCTCCTGGCGGTTTGATGACCTTCGCGACGATATATGCGGCCATCTCCGCCGTATTTTTGAGTAAAGAAAAGCGCAATAGATTGCCTTACATCGTTTGTACCGTGCTTCTTATCCTGGCCATTGTCGTCGTTTACCAAACCAGGATGGAGGATATCGCGCTTATCGGTTCCCTGCTGCTCGGCACAGTTATATGCGCTGAGAGCGGCAGGCTATCCAAGGGTATCAAAAAGCTTCTTGTCATCCTGCTCGTTGTCCTAATGTTTTGCATGGGTTTTTTTGAGAGTTTCATTGCCTCTTTCAGCTCGACGGATACCGTCTATTCCGGCAGCGCCTCTATCAGAGCGTATGCATATTCCTACTACTTTGAAATGTTCTTGAGGTACCCGCTACTTGGCTTCGGCTCTCTTCCTTCAACTTCGTCGCTCCTCCATGGTAACGGAACCGCCTATATAAGCGATGTCGGAATAGTGGGCTTAGCAGCGCAATGGGGACTTCTCTTCGTTGTTCTCTACCTTATTTTCTTCTGGAGGATGATTTCTGTTTACCGAAACACCAGAGGAGATGTTGGCGGCCTTGAGAGGGCTCTGATGCTAACAATGATCATATACCTGCTCTTTACGAGCGCCACGCTTTGCTGCTATTCGCCGGCTCTTGGAATCAGGGTCGTTATCGCGTTGGCCTTATTCGAGCTATTGAATTTTCAAATCGAAGAGAGACGAAAGGCGGTTCACGATGCCTAACATCGTTTTATCCGGTGCCGTGCTTAACTCGGACAATCTGGGCTGTGTAGCCTTGACGTACTCTGCGGTAAAGATTCTTAACGAGGTCGCGACTCGATGGGACACGAATTTCAGCTATACGATTCTCGAGCTTTCTTACGACAAAGAGGAGTGCGAGCGCTCCCGCAGGCTCATGTGCGACAGGCTTGGCATCTCTGCTTCCTCCGTAGAGGTGATCCCGATGGGCTCTTCGATGAGTATTAAGGCTAAGGTTAGGCACTGCCTGGAGAACCGAGCCATGCGCTCGCGCATAAAAAGCTCCTTTGCGCTCTTCGACCTGACTGCCGGCGATAGCTTTTCGGATATCTACGGCATGGAGCGCCTGGAGCGCTATGCCGAGCCCATGGACTACGCCGTCAGATGCGGCACGCCCCTTATCCTGGGGCCACAGACGTTCGGACCCTTCAAATCTGGCGAGGGGCGAGCACTCGCCAAGCGCGTCTTCAGCGCGGCCGCGCTGGCCGTGGCGCGCGACGAGCTTTCGGCCCAGTGCTTCGAGGAGGTCTGCGGCAAGACCGCGTCCGTGTCGACCGACCTGGCTTTCGGCCTGCCGTTCGACGCAGAAGCTTTGAAGCTTCCTCATACTGATGCGCCTCGTGTGGCGCTTAACGCCTCTGGGCTTCTCTACGATGACTCCCTTGAGAACACAGTGAAGGCCTTTGAGTTAAGGGTCGATTACCGAGTGTTTGTCCATCGCGTTATCGAGGGGCTGCTAGAAAACGGCTGCGAAGTACACTTGGTACCCCATGTGGGCGCGGACATAGCTGTGAACCGCGTTCTCTCCGAACGCTATCCGAGCGTCATTGCTCATGCTTTGGCGGACACCCCTGTCGATGCCAAGAACCTTATCTGCCAGATGGACCTTCTGATCGGTTCGAGAATGCACGCCACCATCGCCGCGCTTTCTTCCGGAACCGCCGTGGTTCCCGTCGCCTACAGTAGGAAGTTCGAAGGGCTGTTCGGCGGCGTGGGCTACAAGCACGTCGTTGACCTCGCGTCGTGCACGACCGACGAAGCCGTCTCCGCAGTTCTCGACGCCGCTCGATCGCGCGAAGTGCTTGCTTCCGAAGCCGCGCGAGCCCGCGCTACCGCCGATGAAAAACTGAATGTTGCGCGGGACGCCCTTACCGCCTGCTTGGGCGGCCTCCTGAACCGTTAACGTACGTTGTTTGGATAGTAGATGTCTGAGACGAAAGAAGTTAGTAGAAGCCAATACGTTGTGAGGAACACCGCCGTCACGCTTTTGACTCAACTTGTCAAGAATTTGCTGGGTTTTTTGTCGCGCACCGCTTTTATCTGGGTTCTCGGCAAGGAGCTGCTCGGCATCAACAGCCTCTTCACTGAAATCCTCACAATGCTCTCGTTCGCCGAGCTGGGTATTGGAAACGCGTTTGTCTATAGTCTGTACAAGCCACTGGCGGAGCGTGACAACGTGAAGCTCGGCTCCCTCATGCGCCTCTATGCTAAAGCGTACAAGGGAATCGGCTTGCTTATCGGCGTTCTCGGCCTATGTTTGCTCCCGTTCCTGAAGATGCTTGTGGGAGACGTGGCGGTGGACGACTCGTTGCTCTACACGATTTTCCTTATGTACGTCTTTAACACTGCTGTCTCTTACTTCTTTGTGTACAAGACATCGCTTATTGTGGCTGACCAAAAGAATTACATCGTTCTTATCGCGCAAGAAGGCTTCCATGCCGTTCAGGTCGCCGTTCAGGTAGCCATTCTTCTCCTGACGGGCAACTACGTGCTTTTCATGGCCATAACCGTCGCCTGCACTATCGGAACAAACGCCTTCCTCGCTCACAAAGCTGACAAGATGTACCCCTTCCTGTTGGAAAAGACTGTCAAACCGCTCTCTGTCGAAGAGCGCAATGAGATCGTTGCCAACGTCAAGTCGCTTGTTGTCTACAAGTTGGGGTCTACCGTCCTCGGCGGCACGGATAGCATCTTTATCTCCGCAATCATCAATGTGGTTACTGTCGGTTTCTACAGCAACTATAAGCTTCTCGTCGATCTTTTCACATCCCTTGGCTCGCAAGTCGTGAGCTCCATCACCGCGAGTGTTGGAAACGTCAACGCTTCGGAGGGCAAAGAGCGTAAAGAGGCTATCTTTGACGGCTTGCTTTGTGCTAGCGCTTGGTTTTTCGGCCTTTCAGCCGTCGGGCTTCTACTGCTCTCGAATGATTTCATCAGGTTGTGGGTCGGCACGGACTACGTGCTCGACATTACCTCGGTCGCGGCGATCGTAGGAGCTTTCTACGTGAACAACATGCACCACGCTTGCTTTGTGTATCGCAACACAGCTGGGCTATTCGTATACGGCAAGTATATCCCAGTCATTGCCTCGGTCCTCAACATCGGTTTGGATGTGGCTCTAGGGATGTGGATCGGTCTGCCCGGCATCTTTCTGGCGACAATCATCGCTCGCATGCTCACCTACGAGATTGTAGACCCATTGATTATCTACAGGCGAGTGTTCGGAAAGAGCGTGCTCGCTTACTACGGGAACTATCTGAAATATACTGCGATCGTTGCGGCGGCGGGTGTCGCCTGCTGGGCCGTATTGAGTGTCATTCCTGTCGGCAGCTGGCTCGGCTTTGCCGTGAGTTGCGTAGCCATCGGCATTGTCTACTGCGTCGCGTTCTGCTTGCTGTCGTTCAAAACAAATGGATTCGGTGTACTGCGAGGCTTCGCGAGGCGCATTGTCATCAGATAATCATCTGATTTGATTGGAGTCTATTCAGTGATGGACAAGTACTCGCTGCCCCTGGTAGGAGAGAGACTGTACAGGAGAGACGTGGCCTCAGAAGGCGGTCAGAAGACCTCGATTCTTGCTCGCCGCCGAACATGGGAGAACTATCGCGTCAAGGTGGGGATGCACACCTACGGGAGTTGCTTCGACGCTACGTTTAACGTCGGCGGGGCATCGGTCTCCGTGGGCCGCTATTGCTCTATTGCACAGAGGGTCAGTTACTTTGGCGCCTCGCACCCCATTGAGCGCGCCGTGATGTCCCCTTACTTCTACAATCGTGCCTTTGCTGGCCTCGACGTCGATGACGTATTGAGGGCGTCGCTCGAGATCGGAAACGATGTCTGGATTGGAAACGGAGCACTTATCATGCCCGGATGCTCTCGAATCGGAAATGGCTCTGTGGTCGGGGGGGGGTCCATTGTCACGCATGATGTGGAACCTTATTCGATTGTCGTCGGTAACCCCGCGCGGGTGCTGCGCATGAGGTTCGACAAGGATACCTGTGACGCGCTTGAGAAATCGCGCTGGTGGGAACTCGAGCCCAATGAACTAATGGACTTCTACGATTTGATGCACGACCCGGCCGCATTCGCGCAGGCCATCATGGACGGAAGGCGAAATGACTAACAACGTGGACAAGACGCAGCCGAAATCCGCCGGGCTGGGGCTTGAACAGATTCGAGCCCTATGCTTGGGTTGCGGTGCCTGCGCAAGCATGGTCGGGCTTCAGATGGTGGAGGACTCCCGTGGTTTCTTCCGTCCGCCAACAGATGCCGTCGACGAGAACTGCAATAAATATTGCCCTGTGGCGACCTTACCCATAAAGTATGACGAAAACCCTTGGGGCGAGACGCTCTGCTCCTTCTTGGGCTGGTCTAACGACCCCGATGTGCGCCGCAACGCCTGTTCTGGCGGCGTCATAACCACCTGCCTGTGCTATCTGTTGGATGCGGGGCTTGTGGACGCGGTCATGCAGGTTGGACCTGACCCTAACGACCCGCTTTTCTCTGAGGTTCGCTTTAATGAAACTGCGGAAGGGGTTAAGGCGTGCTCGGGATCACGCTACGTTTCCTGCCCTGCGCTTTCGAGAATTTCTGAGGCCGTTTCGTCCGGCCGGAGGTTCGCGGCCGTAGGTAAACCCTGCGACATACGTGCTCTTCGTAACCTCGTGGATTCCGATGAGCGCTATGCCGATACGTTCCCCTATCTATTCTCATTCTTCTGCGCCGGCCTTCCGAGCAAGAATTCTGTCAAGCGCCTTGATGGACAGCTTAATCCTGAGGGGAAGAAGTTGTCTTCTTTCCGCTATCGCGGTAATGGCTGGCCAGGCTACGCCACTGAGAGCTTCGAAGGGGGCGGAGAGGCCAGCATGACCTACGACGATTCCTGGGGGAAGATTCTCGGCCGCGATCTGGAAGGCTATTGCCGCTTCTGCTTCGATGGGCTAGGGGAGTATGCCGACGTGTCTGCAGGAGACGCTTGGTACCGCCTTCCCAGCGGAAAACCAGATTTCTCCGAGCATGAAGGGAGAAATGTCGTTTTCGGGCGGACAAAAAAGGGGCAGGAGATGCTGCGGGCAATGGATGCCGCCGGACTGCTTCAGCTCGAGGAGTTTCACGACTGGGATTACTTGCGCGGAATCCAGGCGCGGCAGTTCGAGCGCAAGACTACGCTCGCCGCGAATCTGAAGATCCTGCGCCTCACAGGCCGCAAGACCGTAACAGCAGACATGGCGGAGCTCGGGCGATATTCCAAAGCCTTCCCGCTTAAAGAAAGACTCATGTATGCGAAGGGCCTTCTAGGGCGAATCGTTAAAGGCAAGATTTCCGTACCGTAGGCTAGACGAAAAGCACCGGAGGCGAGAACTTCATGAATAGAATGAGCATCAAGATCGCAACGAACGCTTGGCGCGGAATCGCAGCACTGGGTGTCGCGGGCCGCGGCGGGTATCTCTGGGAGGATGTGGACTGCTGGTGGCGCATCAGGAAACTCCCTGCTACGGTTGGAAGTTTTGCACGGATGACATATCTCTTGTCGGAGTGGCGCGAGTTCAGAAACGTCTTCGACATGCGCCTCAGGCAGCAAAGGACTTCGTTTGTCGCTCGCGGCCTGTTTAGGGTTCTTTGGCCACTCGAGCCGACCCTGCACATTAGCACCGAGGACATCGGACCACGTATGTTCGTAGAACATGGTTTCGCGACGATTATCTCTGCCAAGAGCATCGGTTCAGATCTCTGGGTGAACCAGCAGGTAACAATCGGTTGGAATTATGACAAGGCTCCTGTACTGGGCAACGGCGTTCGCATCGCTGCCGGCGCGAAGGTCATCGGTGGCGTGAGGCTCGGTGACAACTGCATCGTCGGTGCTAACGGCGTCGTGACAAAGGACATACCTTCGGAAGAAATATGGGGGGGGCGTTCCTGCTTCACGCATTGGTGTAAATCGAGAGCACAAGCTATTTGAGTCTGGCTCTTGAAGCCAGAAATGTGTATCTAGGAGCTTAACATGAAAGGCATCATCCTCGCCGGCGGGTCCGGCACACGCCTGTACCCGCTCACGCTCGTGACCTCCAAGCAGCTGCTGCCGGTCTACGACAAGCCCATGATCTACTACCCGCTGTCCACCCTCATGCTGGCGGGCATCCGGGACATACTGGTCATCTCCACGCCGACCGACCTCCCCAACTTCGAGCGCCTGCTCGGGGACGGCTCGCGCTACGGCGTGAACCTCTCCTACGCCGAGCAGCCGAGCCCCGACGGCCTGGCGCAGGCCTTCACCATCGGCGAGGGGTTCATCGCCGGCGAGCCGTGCGCGCTGGTGCTCGGCGACAACATCTTCTACGGCAACGGCCTGTCGCGCCACCTGACGCGCGCCGTCCAGAACGCCGAGTCGGGCCGCGCCACGGTCTTCGGCTACCACGTGGACGACCCCGAGCGCTTCGGCGTCGTGGAGTTCGACGGGGAGGGGCGTGCCGTCTCCATCGAGGAGAAGCCAGCGGAGCCCAAGAGCTCCTACGCCGTCACCGGCCTGTACTTCTACCCGGGCGACGTGGCCGCCAAGGCGCATGAGGTCGAGCCGTCGGCCCGCGGCGAGCTGGAGATCACCACGCTCAACCAGATGTACCTGGAGGAGGGGACGCTCTCCGTGGTCACCCTGGGCCGCGGCTACGCGTGGCTGGACACCGGCACCATGGAGAGCCTGCACGAGGCCGCGGAGTTCGTCCGCGCCGTGGAGCACTCACAGGACCTGCCCGTCTCGGTACCCGAGGAGATCGCCTGGGAGAACGGCTGGATCACCACCGCCGAGCTCGAGGAGGCCGCCAAGGCCTACGGCAAGTCGGTCTACGGGCAGCACCTGAAGAAGGTCGCCGCCGGCGAGATCGTCAACAGCCCGCGCGAGTACTAATCCGATCCAATGGGAGATACAAATATGTCTGAAGAGCTCTTCGAGCCCAGGAACATCATCGTCACGGGCGGCTGCGGCTTCATCGGCAGCAACTTCGTGCACTACGTCGTGAACAACCACCCCGGCGTGCACGTCACCGTCCTGGACAAGCTGACCTACGCCGGCAACCCCGAGAACATCGCCGGGTTGCCGGCGGACCGCGTGGAGCTCGTCGTGGGCGACATCTGCGACGCGGGGCTGCACGATCGCATCGTCCCGGGCCACGATGCGATCGTGCACTACGCCGCGGAGTCCCACAACGACAACTCCATAGCCGACCCCGAGCCCTTCCTGCGCACGAACGTCGAGGGCACCTTCCGCCTGCTGGAGGCCGTCCGCAAGTACGGCGTCCGCTACCACCACGTCTCCACCGACGAGGTCTACGGCGACCTGGCGCTCGACGACCCGGCCAAGTTTACCGAGGAGACGCCGTATAAGCCGAGCTCCCCGTACTCGAGCACCAAGGCGTCCTCTGACATGCTGGTCCGCGCATGGACCCGCACCTACGGCCTGCGCACCACGATCTCCAACTGCTCCAACAATTACGGCCCTTTCCAGCACGTGGAGAAGTTCATCCCCAGGCAGATCACGAACATCGTCGACGGCGTCCGCCCCAAGCTCTACGGCCGCGGCGAGAACGTCCGCGACTGGATCCACACCGAGGACCACTCCTCGGCCGTCTGGGACATCCTCACGAAGGGCCGCATGGGGGAGACCTACCTCATCGGCGCCGACGGCGAGAAGAACAACATCACCGTGCTGCGCATGATCCTGGAGGCGATGGGACGCGACCCCGAGGACTTCGACTGGGTCGCCGACCGCCCCGGCCACGACCGCCGCTACGCCATCGACTCGACGAAGCTCCAGCGCGAGCTGGGCTGGAGGCCGGCCCACACCGACTTCGCCGGGGGGCTCAGGCAGACGATCGACTGGTACGTGGCCAACGAGTCCTGGTGGCGCCCCGCCAAGGAGGCCACCGAGGCCAGGTACAGGGCCCAGGGCCAGTAGGCCGCCCGAGCGCCCTTACGGGGCGCCCCGGGCGGACCGCAGGGCATGGGGATGATCCTGCGGCCCGCCCGGGGCGCCCGCAACCACCGTATCGTCGATAGGAGCTTTTCCCACATGGCAGACATCGCATTCGAGAAGGACCTCTCCGTCACCGAGACCGGCATCGGGGGCCTGAAGGTCGTCGACCTCGCCGTCCACGGCGACTCGCGCGGCTGGTTCAAGGAGAACTGGCAGCGCGCCAAGATGACCGCCCTGGGCATCCCGGACCTAAAGGTCGTCCAGAACAACATCTCCTACAACGACAAGAAGGGCGTCACCCGCGGCATCCACGCCGAGCCCTGGGACAAGTTCATCTCCGTGGCCCGCGGCTCGGTCTTCGGCGCCTGGGTGGACCTGCGGGAGGGCAGCGCCACCTACGGGAAGGTCTACACGACCGTGCTCGACCCGTCGAAGGCCATCTACGTCCCGCGCGGCGTGGGCAACTCCTTCCAGGCCCTGGAGGACGGCACCGCCTACACCTACCTGGTGGACGCCCACTGGTCCCTCGAGCTCAAGAGGACCTACACCTTCGTGAACCTCGCCGACCCCGAGCTCGCCATCGAGTGGCCGATCCCGCTTGCGGAGGCCACCGTCTCCGAGGCCGACCTCAACCACCCGATGCTCAAGGACGTCGTCCCGATGGCGCCCAAGAGGACGCTCGTCACCGGCTGCAACGGCCAGCTGGGCCATGCTGTGCGCAGGCTGGCGGAGGAGCGCGGCGTCGCCAAGGACTTCGACTTCTGCGACATCGACACCTTCGACATGTCAGACCCGGACGCCTACACACAGTACGACTGGTCGCTCTACGGCACCGTGATCAACTGCGGCGCCTACACCGCCGTGGATAGGGCGGAGACCGCCGAGGGCCGCGCGACCGCCTGGAAGGCCAACGCGGCCGGGCCGGCGCTTCTCGCCCGCACCTGCGCCGGGCACGGCATCACGCTCGTCCACGTGTCCTCCGACTACGTCTTCGACGGCACCGCCGAGGTGCACGACGAGGAGGAGCCCCTCAGCCCGCTGTCCGTCTACGGCCAGACCAAGGCCGCCGGCGACATCGCCGTGGCGGGCTGCCCGCGCCACTACATCATGCGCTCCAGCTGGGTCATCGGCGAGGGCCGCAACTTCGTCAGGACCATGAGGGCGCTGTCCGACCGCGTCGCAGACCCCGAGGACGGGCTCGCGCAGGTCACGGTCGTCGACGACCAGCTGGGCCGCCTGACCTTCACGCGCGACATGGCCGGGGCCATCTTCCACGTGCTGGGGACGCACGCCCCCTACGGCACCTACGACTGCACCGGCTCCGGCGCCGTGAAGAGCTGGGCCGATATCGCCCGCGCCGTCTTCGAGGCCGCCAACGGCAACGGGGACAGGGTCGTGCCGGTATCGACCGCCGACTACTACGCGAGCGCCGAGGGCCCCATCGCCCCGCGCCCGGTCCACTCCGCGCTCGACCTGTCCAGGCTCGAGTCCGTCGGCTTCCATATGCCCGACTGGGAGGAAGAGCTGGGGGAGTACCTAAAGAATATGATCTTAAGTACGGAGGCCTAAATTGTCTAATAAAAAGGTAATGCTCGTCTTCGGCACCCGTCCGGAGGCAATCAAGATGTGCCCGCTCGTCAACGAGCTGAAGGCGCACAAGGATGAGTTCGAGACCGTCGTGACCGTGACCGGCCAGCACCGCGAGATGCTCGACCAGGTGCTGCGCGTCTTCGGCGTTACGCCCGACCACGACCTGGCGATCATGAAGCCGGGCCAGACGCTGTTCGACGTGACGTGCGACGTGCTGCTCAAGCTTAAGGTCGTCCTCGAGGACGAGAGGCCCGACGTGGTCCTGGTTCACGGCGACACCACGACCAGCTTCGCCGCCGCACTCGCATGCTTCTACCTGCAGATCCCTGTGGGGCACGTCGAGGCCGGCCTGCGCACGCACGACATCTACAGCCCCTGGCCCGAGGAGTTCAACCGCCAGGCGGTAGACATCGTGAGCGAGTACTATTTCGCCCCCACGGAGGCCAGCAAGAAGAACCTCCTCGCCGAGGGCAAGCCCGAGTCCAAGATCTGGGTTACCGGCAACACCGGCATAGACGCCCTGCGCACCACCGTGCGCGAGGGCTACTCCCACCCCGAGCTCGACTGGGCGGAGGGTTCGCGCCTCATCCTCATCACGGCGCACCGCCGCGAGAACCTGGGCGAGCCCATGCACCGCATGTTCCGCGCCATCCGCCGCGTGATGGAGGAGCATCCGGACACCAAGGCGATCTACCCTATCCACATGAACCCGCTCGTCCGCAAGGCAGCCCACGAGGAGCTCGACGGCTTCGACCGTCTGCACATCATCGACCCGCTCGAGGTTCTCGACTTCCACAACTTCATGGCCGCGAGCCACCTCATCCTCACCGACTCGGGCGGCATCCAGGAGGAGGCCCCGAGCCTGGGCAAGCCGGTGCTCGTCATGCGCGACACCACCGAGCGCCCCGAGGGCGTTGCCGCCGGCACGTTAAAGCTCGTCGGCACCGAGGAGGACGTCATCTACCGCGAGTTCAGCCGCCTGCTCTCCGATCAGTCCGAGTACGAGGCGATGAGCCATGCTTCGAACCCCTACGGAGACGGGCATGCGAGCAAGCGGATTGCGGACGTGCTGAAGTAAACTATTTCCCGGTAACATCTGTTTTCGTAAACGGGGGCTTTTGGAGGTTCTGTTCCTCCAAAAGCCCCCGTTATTTTTAACGAAGATGATTAGTCGTACTGAGCGTAGAGCCTCGCCACGCCCGTGCGGGCAGCCGCGTCGAGCCTGACGCCGTCCCCGAGCAGGATGTGGACGCGCCGGGCAGCACGTCGCGCCCGGACCCGAACCCGAGCTCGGAGACCGTGGCGGTCCCCCTAGCCTCGCCGAACTTCACCTCGGTCGTGGTCTGCGGGGGGGGCGGAGCCCGCGTCGAAATATTCGACGGCGAACATCTCTGGGTAGACGGTTTTGCATATGTACTTAGAAGACCATTTACCATTTGACTGAGCCGAAACGACTGATTCTACAGCGTGATCAACCATGTTCTTATTTGCGTTCCATTTCCGCTGATTCATCGCATAGGTGATGACGCCGTTTTGGATGCCGTTAATACTGGAAGGAAAGCTTTGGCTGTAAGCGTATATCGTGAACCCAAACTCTTTTGCGTCCAAGTGCTTTTGGATACGGTTGAAATACTTAGCAGCCCCTTTATCTGTCTTACCGTTACGTACAAAGTAGTTATCTTAAAGACTGGTAGAACGCGCAGCATAACCATCAGCTGAATATATCTTATCGTGCCCTGGATGTGCAATTACCATGCGCTCGTCAGTAAGACAGATGTAAAGATGGCGTTGGTCTAGATTTCCGTAATAATTATCAGACGTGTCATCCCAAGTGCAGTCAACTTGATACCTTTCGTCATCGAGTTTAACCGCATTCCACGTATGCCCATCATAGGTATCGCGGGTTTCCGTGTTTTCTATGCCTGCGGCAGAAAGTAGTTTCGCATACGCTGATTCATAGGCTTGACACGTCCCAAGCCCCCTCGTAAGAGCACTTTCAGCCGAGGACCACGTGAGCGAGTTGTCGTACTCAAGCTGATCGAGAAGCCAGTCGTGAAGATAGAGAGCCATTTCGTATTCAGAATCATCTGTCTCTTGCTTGGCTTGTGACACTGCTTTATTGACAATGCTCGCAACGCGGGATACGCATCATCTGCAACCTGGATATACGAGTTGGTGCGCAAGTAGTAAACGCCCGGCGCCTTGTCCATGAGGTAAAAGCGGAAGTTATACGATCCGGTAGCCGTCGTTGTGAACGTAAAGCCGTGGCTAACGCACGCGTCGGTGTACTTTGTCCACTCCCCGCGGCTTGGATCGGCGACCGACTCATAGGCGTACTCGTTGGAGTTAGAGTACGAAGGCGCATCCATGCGAAAGAGATAGCTGCCACTGCCACCTGTTGCGCTTACGTGGAAGGTCGTTGGCTGTCCAAGTACTGGATCGTTCCATTCGACGGTGAGGGTGACACTGCCGCTGGTGGCGCTATCGCTGTACTGATATCCACTTATTGCGGCCTTTGTGGCTTGTTCCGAATCGGTCGACATGTCGGAAGCTAGGGAAACCCGAGGTTCCACCTGAGGTGCAATTGGATTCGCGAGATCTGAATCATTTTTGATGGACTCATTGCCGATCTCGCTTGTATCGATGTCGCCTGTCATGCTGCCGCCCAAATTGTCCGCTGCGCCAGTCTCAGACTGCTCCATGGTGTTTTCTTGCCGCCGTTCTTCTTCCGCTATAACCCTTACAGGTATTGCTGCACTAAGCATAGATACGCAAAGAACTGCGCAGAGCGAGCGGTAAAAGACTCGTTTCATAGCGGTGCTTCTCGATAAGGTGGGCGCCAAGGCCCGGAGGCGGCGCCAGGCCAACACTCCGTGTATATGTAAGTAGGGTTATTTTTACGGTAACGCCAATCAACAACAGCGAACTTTTTGGACAGAGTTGGGGAGGGGGGAGGGATACTTGGGACAGTTTGGAACTGATTGATTTTTTGTAATCATGTCTATAAATATTGATGAACAATGATATGGACTCATTGTTATAGTTTGGAGCCAAACATGGAAGCACCCGCCGTTCTCTATCATTATGCAAGCCTAGATACGCTGGCCTTGATTCTGCATAATCGGACTATCAGGTTCAGCCGGTTAGATAAGGTTGATGACCCACAAGAACAGCGTTCAGCGGACTCTCAAAATCTTGGAAAAATGAAGCTCGTCAGTTGTTGGACCTCTTCTGATGAGGAGAGCATCCCCATGTGGCGCGAGTATGCTGGAGCTGAATGTGGAGTAAGAATCCAGATGAAGAGCTATCCGTTTAAGCGCTACTCTGTGTCTACCGAGAGCCTAAGTAAGCTATCTAGTGACGCAGTTTTGAATACTCCTGGTGGCAAGTTTGATGGACTTCAATTGCCGCTCGAAGACTTTTGGGATAAAAAATATCATTTTAAAGAAATGGCCCGAAGCGTTGAGATGCTTCATGAAGTCCAGTATACGAACGATAAGTCGCTTCTGTTTCCAAAGTTGATCCGTAACTGCGAAAACGGCTGGATAGAAGCCGATTTAAACACACTTGGGATTCATAAAGCTACCGCCTGGTCATACCAGAACGAATGGCGATATGTTTTAACGGCAGTTCCTGTGGGCATCGCCTCTGTAATCAAGGGTGATGTTGAGGCAGTTAAGAGGGCCACTGAGGTCATACTTGATAGATGCGATCCCGAAATTCCTTCCTTTTACGATTTGATTATCTCAGACGAAGCATTTTCTTCGATGAAGATCGTCGTTTCCCCAAAGATGACGCCGGGGAACCGAATAATTTTGGATGCGTTGGTGCAGAAATACGCGCCCGGCATTGAGGTTGCAGAAAGCTCGATTGAGATGGCTTAAATAGGCAGCAATATGATGCCGGAGGTTCCCATGTGGTGTCTGCGAATTCATGGTGGGGGAGCCGATACTCTTCTAGCCCCTTTCTTCTCATGCAATGCGTAAAAGTCAGATCGTGCTTTGGGTTGCTTCAGTAGTACTTACTGATAAGTACCTATCTGCTGTAGGGGGGCTTTCGGAAAACTGAGTATTTGCTCGCTTGAGTGCTGCTGATTATTGCTAACGGTTCGCCCCGCGGCGCTGCCGCATGTTTGCCTCGCCCATGTCAGCCCAGACCGCTTTGCGCGCGATCCTGTCTATGGTTGCGTCCGCGTGGACCCCGCCGACGAGCCTCGGGTGCCAGTCCTTCTTCTTGAACTGGGTACAGAGGACGGTCGACGTTGCCGTACCTCAGCTCCCTCAGCATTGGTCTGAACTCAATCTGGAGCCGAATCAGAGAATCATGAATGCGGAGCGATAATCATGGCATTGTAAATTGATTTTTAGTAGCGGAGGAGACAATGGACCTAACGAATCTACCTGAATACATCTCAGCGATTGTGGCAATCATCGCGTTGCTCATTTCTTGTTACCAAGCTCGTCTCAGCAATAAACAGTCTCTATTCAATCGACGTTTAAATATATGGATAACCGTCGATAAACTCATGAGCGTTTACGCAAAAAACGCGAAGAACTTGGAGCATAACGACGAACCACAACTGGCTATCGACCGGCTATTTGTTTGGCTAACTAACACCACGTACTTGCAATCAATTTCAGCCTCAATAAATCATGTGTTAGATGCCGGCTCTCAACTTAAATTGCATTTAAAGCTTGATGAAATGAGAACGCTCGCTATGGAGGCAAAATTTTGCTTCAAAGGAAAGAGTGGAGACGCAATAGCCGAATTCATAGAAGCTTATCAATCCCTTTTGTTTTCAATGTATCAGTATCAGATTTTATTGAATAAGATGAGTCAGAGTGCAAAGGAATATCAATGGACGCTTGTACAGGCTTCTGAAAAGTTACATGAGCCCGATAAACGGAAAGATCTCTTTGAGAAAGAAAGCGCTCTTGCCGCTTCATACAAGACTCTATGTCAGCAAATCAAGCGGGGTGCAATTCAGCGGCAAATACAACTAGCAGGCCCTATATGGCGCTGAGCGAATTGATGAATTACGGGATGATTAGTAATGCAACGGTTCAGATAACGCGACTTACCGCACCTACCCCAAGCTGCGGTAAGTCGCGTCGGCCATCAGGATATGGCGCACCACCCTTTCGGTCCGGTCCCATCTGTCCCTGGCCTGGTTGACCCTAAAGAGGTAGACGTACCAGTCGAGGTAGGCCTGCAGGTTCCGCGGCGACATCCCCGTGAAGCGCCAAAGGTAGCGCTTGAGCCAAGAACACAGGTCGTTCGCCATTTCTATCCGCTCCAGGTAGACCGGGTCGTTCACGTCGGCCAGTATGCCTCGCTCTCGAGCCCGCCGTCCCTGACCAACGCGTTGTGCGCCTTCTTAAGGTCGTGGATGGGCAGCGACCCGGGCAACATTCTGCTGCCCATGGCCTTCCTTACGCGCGCCGAGCTGGGCTTCCCGTGGCCGAGGACGACCGCGACGGGGTTCTTATGGACATCGAAGGCGACTCAGACGCACGGCCTTTGTCGGGATAGACCACGCTTATGCACCTGTTTGTAACCCTTGGAGGGGTCTGTGTCGTTGATGTGGGTCTCGTCAATCCAGAAGGTGTCGCACAGTACAAACCGGTCCTGGTAGCCGGTTACCGTGGCGAGCGCGCGGCGCCGCCGCTCGAAGTCCGTCTTGTGGCTGACGCCGCACAGCTCGCCGCGCACTCACGGGGACGATGGGGCGCATGAGTCTAATGAAAGTGACCCAGACAGGGAGCACCTTTCGGCAGTGCTCAAGGATGGCGCTCGTGAGGGAGGTGAGCCTCCCGCCGCAGCGACGAGTCTCGTCGACGGCTTCTCAGTGCAGCAGGAACTCGTCGGCGGGGAGGCCTGCCACGAGCGCCCCGAAGGGGTTTGCCTTTCCCATATGGATCTGTCCCATCCGCCTGAACGCCCACCCGGAGGGATTGTCGCCAAACAAAGATCCGGGTTGGCACTCGGGCAAATTCACTGTTTGGCTCGGAAGGACATAGTATTCGGGGGCCTTGCGGTCCCCGACTCATCACCTGTTATCTAAACTGTTATAAAGTCAAAAATAACGAATTAATCGATCCCTGGGGACAATATTAGTTCCCTAGGGGGCGATTTCAATTATTGCGCTAATTTTCGTAGTTGAAGCATCAGTACGTTTGTAACTAGAAGCAAATATTGCTTGTAATGCACTATCTATTCCATATGTTTAGCATGACAATTGGTACAAACAAGCGAATGTGAAAGAGGACATGAAAATGGCGAAGGGGATTGGCTATTACGAGCATGATATCAAGGTTAGGTTTACCGAAGAACGGATAAACAAATCATCAAATTGGCAGTGGCTAATTGAATGCACTGAAGAACGCTTCTCTGCACCCAAAGAAATCACTTCAGTAAATGAATTTATAGGCGTATTGGCATCGCTTCATGAACCCTTTGCTTTTCTTGCTACCGTCGTCGATTTGGTTGGCGATTTCAAACCAGATATTTCATCAATGTGGTTGGTAAAGTTGTACGATTGCGTCCTCCTCAGAAGTGGAATGACCAAGCCAGAAGATTTTGATGAACATGTTGGGTTTTTCGGCATGCTTGGCGTAGCGTCCTATGCAACTTTCCTTTTCAATAAATTGACTGGCAGAAATGCCCTTATTGATACCCGTCCCATTTTTTATTCAAATCTCCACCAGCTGTATGACCTTACTGCGCTAAACGATGAATGGTCAAAACTTGAATACTTAACCGGGAGAATCAATTTATCGGGAATTGAACTAGTTGCCGAAACGCTTCGGCGCAATCTTAAGTGCGTCGATGTACCAATCAAATGCGATAGCGTTATTAAACTGATGGATGACAACTTTGATGCTGATTTCCTCAGTTTTAAAGACGTTGATCGGGAGCTATTTCAAACATGGCAGGAGGCTCTTCTTTGCGATGCTTTTAGGAGTTCTTACCAAAATGGAAAACTGACTCCATTGATTGGCCTTGGTGAAGGTGAAGAATCGTCATATAGCTCTGTATGGACAGAAGGCATGTTCCTAAAAGCAAAGGATATCTTTGAAGATGATCGTGCGATATGCTTACTTGAGTCTATAGAATTTGCGAAATGGAATAAGATTCCTTCGACCCGTAGCCAAAGCATTTTAGTCGAACTAGCCACAAACAACGCCAAGCGAATAGTAGAAAATAGCGAACCGTTGTACCGTCTTCAGTGCACAGCAATTGATCTTGTCACTCAGCTAAAGAGGGAATCGATATTTTGCAAAGAGGCTCAGACAGCTTATTTCCGAAGAATGAATGAGCTTCTAAAAGGCCGCACCGATTACAACGATCTTCGCTATATGTCGGAACATTCAATTCCGATGACAAAGGAGCAAAAACGTCTATTTAAAACGAAATGCCAAGCTTTCTTTGCCGAAAACTTAAAGAAAGTCAATACTACACACGACCTGATAGCCCTATTTGAAAACCCTCTAAGCGCTAAGTACTGCAATCAGCAGGATGCGGCGTACGCACTCGACTTATTCTATAAGCACACAGGGCATAGCGATGTTGAAACTGCTGAGCTGTTCTATTCTGCAATGATGTTTTTATTAGATGTTATGAGCAACCCTAGAGTGAATAACAATTGGGTTAAGAAAGTAATTATTGCTCTTAGACATGCTTGGCAAGATAAATACTACAGTCAAGTTGTATCAGGAATGCATTGTTTTACGCGAGAATTCTCCATTCCGAACACGAAAATCAAAATGCTAAATAAGCAGTTCCTAGAATCGCCCCACGGATTTGCACAATCTTTATTGCAGCTTTCCGATGATTCAATTTCATCCAGCTTAGAGGACATGTCTAAGAAGTTAATTGTTTACCTTTTTGGCAAGACAACAGTCAGTGAATTCTATCCCAATCACGTTCACGTAATAATAGAAGATGATGCGCGCTCGATCGATAAAATGATTGCAGATGAAGTCGAACGGGTTTACAAGGAGCGTTCTTATCGCTTCATCAATCATCTTAGTGAGCAAGTTATGCTTGACGGTTTCTTTGAAAAGCCAAACAAGAATATCCAGTTGGTTTGCAGCATGGTCGTCATAGAGCCCGTTTATGACAAGGTGGTTACACTTGCTCCAAGTCAATACGAGCTTTTGCCCAATCCTGGCAACAGGCCGACCCTCGGTCATCTTACGCAGCTATTTCCTATTCTTGAAAATACTATTAGAAACATAGGAGAGATGTTTTCCATTGTTCCCTTCCAAGCAAATAGGGATTCCTTTTACAAGCTTAGGGAAGTATCAGGCGTCTTGGCTGACCTCATTGGAAGCGTTCGTGAACTTACGGGAACTATCCAAGGATGCGGAGAGTTCCTATTTGTCTACTTAGTTATGTACTCTTCTAACGGATATAACATCAGAAACGATTGCATCCATGGTCGTCAATACCAAGGTTCCGCAGATGTCGCTTTCGCCTACAGACTTACCGTGATCTGCACCTATATGATGTTAAAAAGGCTGCAGGGGCTTGAAGCAATTGTAGAGAATGAGGTTAACAGCGAGGACCATGAGGAGATCGTATGTCACGGTCGATGATTTTTTGAATTGACAGCTTTTAATGCAATACATTCTTCTCTCAAAAAACTCAAGAACTGTCTGAGGATTCCGATTACTTTTGAACGGTAATTACCCCCCCCCCGAGAGTGAAGATTAATGCGGCCGTATGATGTTACGAGGTGGATTATGGGCCTTACTGGCAGCTGACCTATATTGAAGACCCCTCCTTTCACCGATTGGCAAAACGATTTACACCTAATTTCTGGTGCTGCTCACAGGCATTTCTTTCGTC
>NZ_JAESIQ010000002.1:119416-119666 GCF_025289055.1 Collinsella aerofaciens | reverse complement strand
GCGCAACGCGTTGCGCTGAGTCCTGAGGCTGTTGCAATGAAAATGACAATCAAGGCGAAAAACTCTTTTCAAAATTCTTGAAAATTGGGGCTTGCATCGCGTGGCGTTCCTTGCAATAATAGTCGAGCGCGAAGCGCACAGGACACGGTGGGTGTAGCTCAGTTGGCTAGAGCGACGGGTTGTGGTCCCGTAGGTCGAGGGTTCGAGTCCCTTTACCCACCCCAGTTCTTGCTTCGTGTTGATATCGGGT
>NZ_JAESIQ010000002.1:0-119318 GCF_025289055.1 Collinsella aerofaciens | reverse complement strand
GTCGTTAGCTCAGTTGGTAGAGCAGGGGACTCTTAATCCCAAGGTCCAGGGTTCGAACCCCTGACGGCCCACCACACGATATCTCCTCTAAAGTCCGCCATAACGGACTTTAGCTTTGGGTCGTTAGCTCAGTTGGTAGAGCAGGGGACTCTTAATCCCAAGGTCCAGGGTTCGACCCCCTGACGGCCCACCAAAGCATGTTAAAGCGACTGGCTTAAGCTGGTCGCTTTTTTGTTAACCTCGCATGGGGTCGAACCCGAAAGGGCGCGGCCGCTTTCACAGATCGAGCCTACCCTGGGGATCGGTAAAACCGTCAGTACCCTCCTTGAGTTTCTTCTCGTCTGTCTTCACGCGACGCTCGTGCTTTTTTGTATCCTCGGCAGGCGGTAGGTTCTCGGGGACAATTCCGCGGTCGATGAGGCTGCCACGCACGCTCGTGTTGTTCTCGACGTGCTCTTGCTTGATCTGGTCCAGGCCGTACAGGTCGTGTTCCTCGGCGTTGAAGGCCGTCATCGAGTTCGTAAGGTCCTTTGCTTTGATGAGGACATCGGCTAACCTGTCCGCCAATGCCGCTCTCTTGGGTACGCCGAGCTGCTGCTTCATTTCCGCCGTGCTTCTGCCGCCGAATAACGCCTCATCGCCCTTCGACTTGATGATCGCGAATCCTTTGGAGTCCACGCCGCGTTTGAACGCAATACCCGAGAGCTGTTTCTCTGAATCGGATAGCGAGTGACG
The DNA here is from genome assembly GCF_025289055.1 of Collinsella aerofaciens. Lineage (GTDB taxonomy): Bacteria > Actinomycetota > Coriobacteriia > Coriobacteriales > Coriobacteriaceae > Collinsella. Next base: position 118,583 of record NZ_JAESIQ010000002.1, on the reverse strand, counting down.
CGCCTGCAAGCGCTGAATCTCTGCGAAGCGCTGCTCTATGAGCTCTTGGCGGCGCGTCTGCACGGCAAAGTATGCCTGGGCGAGCGCGATCTCTGGCTTGTTTGAATCTCCGTTCTGTGCGATTAAATAGCATGCATAGCGCGTAAGTTTGTAGTCTTTAACCGCGCGAGCGGCGACACCGGCAGTTACCATTTTCGTGGTGTCACGAAAATGGGAATCAACTGGAGTTTTGTTTGTTTCGCATGAGACTTTTGCCCTCTTAACAACTTCGGCGAAGTTCTCCCATCGAGTGTACCCCATGGGTTCCATTAAATCGCGTGCGAGCCAATACTCAACGCCGTCTTCCACATTGGCGTAGCTATCAAGTTCGATACGCCACTTCTCGATATCTCTACTGTCCATATCTCCTCCTCGCTGGTCTATTTTCTATGCGGGCTTTGTCCGCTCTGTATTCAGAATAAGGATACGCTGTCGTGCGGACACGAATGGGCCCCGTGCTGCTTCGAGCTCACGGGGCCCATGGATATCGATTGGTTGTGTTCTGCTTTAGATAGGTGTCCGGTTTAATCCGCTCGATAGTGCGACCCGAGACTTTCGGTTCGCTTGCGCATGGCTTTGACCATTTCCTGTGCCAGCTGAATCTGCGATTGCAGGCGGGCGAGGGCAGCGATTTCGCTGTCGTTGGCATGTGGCTTATTTAGAGCCGTGGCTTCGTCTTGCAGGCTTTCAAGCTGTTGCAGGGCCTCGGATAGGCCTGTTTCGGTCCTGTTGATCATGCAATAGGTGCTCATCGTGTGCCTAAGGCTGTGTGTCAGGCGTTCGGCATCTGTTGTGGCAATGCCGTACTGGGGGAGGGTGATATCCGCCTTCAGGGCTGCCTCAGGCTCTTTCTGCGCTGCAAGGGCTGCCGATGCGCCCGCGACGCGCCCGAACACGATGCCGTTGGCGCTTGACAAGCCACCAATGCGGTCGGCGCCGTGCATGCCGCCTGTCGCCTCGCCGCAAGCGTAGAGGCCCTCAACGCCCGTGTGCGCGGTCTTATCGATCTTGATGCCGCCGTTAGCGGCGTGGGCATACATCGCAACGCGCATCTCGTCGGTCGGCGCGATGCCGTGCTCGTCTTGCAGCCAGGTGGCAAAGGTCTGCACAAACTCTGGGACATCCTCGCGGGGGAAGTCGTAGTGGAGTGCCAGGCCTTCGGCACCTGCCTGTTCGATGACGAGATCGATAGCGCGGGAGGCCAAGCGTGACGTGAAGGGACCATATCCAGAGCGCTGCTCGAGCAGGTCGTCCAGCTTGTCGTCGGCAATATCTACCGGCTGGTCTACATGCACGTAGCGCCAGGTTTTCTCGTTGAAGACCAAGTTACGCCTGGGCTCGATGAAGCCAGGCATCATCTGCATGAACTCTATATTAGTAAGTGTTGCGCCGTGCGCCAGTGCGATGGCCTGCGAGGAGCTGAGCACATCAGCCGACGTAAGGCTGCGCTCGAACAGGCCGCCTGTGCCACCGGCTGCGATGATCGTGGCCTTGGCAGCAAAGGGCACGATTCGATTTTCGGTAAGGTCGTAGAGTACGGTTCCGGTTATTCTGCCGTTCGTGTCCTCAACAAGGTCGATAAGCTCATGGCGGGGGAGCAGGCGAATGCCGAGCGACTCGATCCAGGTCGTCAGAGCGTCCTCAAGGGGCTTGCGGGTGAGGCCGCGCCACATGCGCGTCTTGTGGTCAAAGCAGGGGATAAATTGCTTTTGTTGAGCACTCTTGGCGCTTTGCGGACGCTGGAGCTCAACGCCCAGGTCTTGCTCGAGCCAGTCAATCGCTTGGGGAATGCCGTGGACGAACGTTTGGACGAGTTCGGGGTCGGCAACGCCGCCGCCGACGGCCAGGATGGTGTCGATGAGGTCCTGCTCGTCGTCTTCGTCGACGGGACCGATGAGGCCGAGGCCCCAGGTACCCGGGAAGAAGCTCGATCCACTCATGGTCTTGCCGGCGCTTGCCACAGTGACGGTTGCACCCGTGCGTGCCGCTTCGATGGCGGCACAAAGGCCCGCAATGCCAGATCCAATTACCAGTACATCAGTCGATTCCATCGGATTCCTTTCTCGTCCGGCGCATTGTCGCACGGGTGATCGGCAATGGGGCCGCAAAGACCCGGCAAATCGGTAAAGGGCAAATATGGCAGGTGGGCGTCATGGACGCTCTGACGCTCCATCTCATCACATCTTGCATTTCGCCCCAGCTGATATATCGGCATTAGCTACCCTGCGCCAGCGCAAACAAAAAGAGCCGCTACCCGGGTGGGTAGCGGCTCCAAAGCTCAACTATATGAGCATCGCGCGGGCGCGATTAGGCCTTGAGGGCCTCCTCGACGGCGACAGCGCAGGCGACGGTGGCACCGACCATGGGGTTGTTGCCCATGCCGATGAGACCCATCATGTCGACGTGCGCAGGCACGGAGGAAGAACCGGCGAACTGGGCGTCGGAGTGCATACGGCCCATGGTGTCGGTCATGCCGTAAGAGGCAGGGCCGGCGCCCATGTTGTCCGGGTGCAGGGTACGACCAGTGCCGCCACCAGAAGCGACGGAGAAGTACTTCTTGCCAGCCTCGAGGCGCTCCTTCTTGTAGGTGCCAGCGACGGGGTGCTGGAAGCGCGTGGGGTTGGTGGAGTTACCGGTGATCGAGATGTCGACGTTCTCGTGCCACATGATGGCAACGCCCTCGCGGACGTCGTCGGCGCCGTAGCAGTTGACGGCGGCGCGGGGACCATCGGAGTAGGGGATGGTCTCGACGACCTTGAGCTCGCCCGTGAAGTAGTCGAACTGGGTCTTCACGTAGGTGAAGCCGTTGATGCGGGCGATGATCTGAGCAGCGTCCTTGCCCAGACCGTTGAGGATGACGCGCAGCGGCTTCTTGCGAGCCTTGTTGGCGTTTAGAGCCAGGCCGATAGCACCCTCAGCGGCAGCGAAGGACTCGTGACCGGCCAGGAAGGCGAAGCACTCGGTGTCGTCGGAGAGCAGCATAGCGCCCAGGTTGCCGTGGCCCAGACCGACCTTGCGGTCCTCGGCGACGGAGCCGGGAACGGTGAAGGCCTGGATGCCCTCGCCGATGATGGCGGCAGCCTCAGAAGCGGACTTGGCGCCACGCTTGACAGCGAGAGCGCAACCGAGGGTGTAGGCCCACTCGGCGTTCTGGAAGGCGATGGACTGGGTGTTGTTGACGATCTCACGCGGGTTGAAGCCCTTGTCGGTGCAGATCTGCAGAGCTTCCTCGAGGGAGGCGATGCCGTTGTCGGCGAGGCACTTGTTGATCTTGTCAGCGCGGCGCTCGTAACCTTCGAACGTAACAGTCATAGTTATTTCCCTCCCTTTCTACTCGTGAACCGGGAACACGCTGGCGACGGAGTGAGTCTCCTCGTCGGTGCGCGGGTCGATGTACTTGGCAGCGTTCTCCCACTGACCATAGTGGCCCATAGCGCCAGCGATGGCCTCCTCGGGGGTCTTGCCGGCCTTGACGGCGTCGGTGAACTTGCCGAGGTTCAGGAACTCGAATGCGATGATCTCGTTCTTGTCGTTGAGAGCCATGCGGGTGACGTAGCCCTGAGCGAGCTCGAGGTAACGAGCGCCCTTGGCCTTGGTGCCGAACATGGTGCCGACCTGAGAGCGAAGGCCCTTGCCGAGGTCGTCGAGGGAGGCGCCCACGGGCAGGCCGCCCTCGGAGAACGCGGTCTGGCTGCGGCCGTAAACGATCTGCAGGAAGATCTCGCGCATAGCAACGTTGATGGCGTCGCAGACGAGGTCGGTGTTGAGGGCCTCGAGGATGGTCTTACCGGGAAGGATCTCGGAAGCCATGGCGGCAGAGTGGGTCATGCCCGAGCAGCCGATGGTCTCAACGAGGGCCTCCTCGATGATGCCGTCCTTGACGTTCAGCGTGAGCTTGCAGGCGCCCTGCTGAGGTGCGCACCAACCCACACCGTGCGTAAGACCGGAGATGTCGGAAATCTCCTTAGCCTGGACCCACTTGCCCTCCTCGGGGATGGGTGCGGGGCCGTGGTATGCACCCTTGGCAACGGGGCACATGTTCTCCACTTCCTGTGAGTACTGCATGCCTCTCCTCTCTATCGTGTTGGCGTCCCGTCTGGGGGTCGTGGCTGGCGATTGCCGGGCGACCCTTCGAAAGGGACATGACATGCAGCCCCTATAATACCGCGAAATGCACGGAATATTCGGCGAACGGCTCAGTTTTCGTAGCGAGAAGTCCGGAAGTTTTAATTGAAACGGTTTAACTCTATGTTCTGTGGTCGTGAGTTTCCGTAGAGGGGGTCCGTCTTGGGCAAGCTTTTGGTCCGCTCTTGCAAGCGTTGCAGTGGTTGACCTGTTGCAACGGTGCCGTTCGCCGCCTGTTTGCTGCCTTTGGCCGCGCGAGTGTATTGTTTTGCGTGAATGTTTTGATGGCACGCTTCAATCGTGCTGTATTGGATGGTAAGCAGATCCCGGCGAAGGGAGCGCCATGCAGCGCGTTTGGAGAACGGTTACCGGCTTTTACCATGTCTGTGCCCGCGGTGTGGGCAAACAGCTCATCTTTGAGGGCGATGAAGACCGGTGGGAGTTTTTGGAGCTGATGCGCGAGCGCTGCCGCGAGGAGGGCGTGACGGTTATCGCCTGGTGCCTTATGGGCAATCACGTGCATTTGGTGCTTGCAGATTACGAGGACAGGATGAGCGCGGCAATGCACCGGCTGCTTTTGACATACGCGCGGCGGTTCAATAAGCGCACGGGGCGCACAGGCCATCTGTTCCAGAACCGTTTTGACCGGCGTTCGCTCGATACCGATTGGCAGGTGATGGAGGCTATTCGCTCCGTACACGCCGATCCGCAGGAGGTGGGCGTTAGCCTAATCGAGCGTTATCCCTGGAGCAGCTTTGCGGAACATCTGCGTTCTTACGACGGTGACGCGGCCGATGTCGCGAGGGGATTTTCTGATCCTTCTTGCGTGCTTGAGCTTTTTGGTTCTGCCGAGGGCTTTATTGCCTATTCGCTTTCGACGCCCGACGGCAGTGAGCCAGCGCTGTGCGATATGAAAGAGACGGAATGGGAACGCCACGCCTTTGCCGACAAGATGGCGAAGGAGCTCGGGGTTCCGCTTCGTGGGGTTAAAGTCGCACCGCCGGCGCAGCGCGATACCGTTATTTTTGGATTGCACGATGCCGGTTTTACGGTGCGCCAGATTGAGCGGTATACCGGGATTGGCAAAAGTACCGTCTCTCGTATCGTGCGCGCCCGCGCGCGAACGGCGATGCGGGCTGGCGGAAACGTGATGTAAGGTCGCCTGTTCACCGCAGTTGGGGTCGTCCATACGCCGCAACCAGCGTTCAAAAGCTTGGTACGGTAACTGCACTTCTTAATATGCATAGAACAATCGTCATCTTGCATAAAATAACAGCTCAGTCCGGGTTTGCCCGTGCCTACCCCCGTCTGCGCCGTGCAAAAAACGGAGTTTTCAGCATCGTGGTGCTGTCGGCACTGCCGCAGTCTTGCAACATACGGGTCCCGAAGCTATTTATGCCTTCCGATGCGCCTCCGAAGCGCATGTATGTGATCCCTGAGACCGCGATGCTTGTTCTAAAACACAATATATATGCGCCTGGAGACGTTGATTAACGCTTTCGATGCGTATACATACAGCTTGGCGTGCTGAATACTCGCAAAAATGCACGTCGCACCCTATGGGACCCGTCTGCGGCAGGCGCGAAGCGAGTCGGAGCTCAGCAGAACGGGGCTTGGCGCATTGCTTGGCGGGCCCGGGGCCCTGCCGCAGGCCTTTGGTGCTGTGGAAAACGCCCGTGTTCGCGTCTGGCCGTGTGGTAAATGACAGACGGGGCGCCGGACGCGCTGATTTTGTGTGTTCGTGCTCATTAGGAAAAACAGAGCCGCCCGTATCGGGCGGCTCGGCAATCAAAAACCTTGGATTCGGAGCATACGCTACTGGTTAGCTTGCCCCTCGAGCATGCCGTCGAGGGTGCGCCAGGCGAGCTCGGCGCATTTGACGCGGGCGGGCATGTGCGAGATGTCCTGGAGCTGGGCGGCTTCGTCCAGGTCTTCCAGGTCCTCCTCGGAGAGCTTCTCGCCGCGGATCATGGCGAGGAAGAGCTCTGCTAGGCGGCGAGCTTCCTCGACGGTCTCGCCGGTGATGAGGTCGGCCATGATGTCGGCGCTGGCCTGACTGATGGCGCAGCCGTGGCCGGTAAAGGAGGCCTCCTCGATCACGCCGTTCTCGACGCGCAGCTGCAAGGTGAGCTCGTCGCCGCAGCTGGGGTTGATGCCGTCGTGCTCGTGCGTGGGGGCATCCATCTCGTACTTGTAGTCGGGGTGCGAGTTGTGCTCCATAAACGTGGTGGAGGTGTACAGATTACCCATTGAACGTGCTCCAAACGTGATGCAGGCCGGCGATGAACTTATCGATGTCGGCCTTGTCGTTGTAGAAGGCCACGCTGGCGCGGCAGCAGGCGAGGTTCTCGACGCCCAGCCAGGTAAGCAGCGGCTGCGCGCAGTGGTGACCGGCACGGATGCACACGCCGTCCATGTCCATGATGCTCGCGACGTCGTGCGGGTGGATACCCTTGACGTTAAAGCTGACGACGCCGTGATGGTTGTCCCAGTAGATGGAGCCGATGATCTGGACAAAGTCGAGCTGCATGAGTTCGCCCATCAGGTAGTGGACGAGTGCCTGCTCGCGTGCCTGGATGTTTTCGTAGCCAACCGTGTTGACGAGGTAGTCGAGTGCCGCACCCGTGGCGAAGATGCCGGCGGCGTCCTGCGTGCCGGCCTCGAACTTCTCGGGGACGGGCGCCCAGACGGCGTCCTGCTCGGTGACGGAATCGATCATTTCGCCGCCGGTGAGCATGGGCGGCATGGCGTTGAGCAGGTCCATCTTGCCCCACAGCACGCCGATGCCCATGGGGCCCATGGCCTTGTGCGCGCTAAAGGCAAAGAAGTCGGCGCCCAGGTCGGCCACATCGACCGGCATGTGCGGCAGCGACTGCGCGCCGTCGACGACCAGATAGCCGCCGTACTTGTGCACGAGCTTGCCGAGGTTCTTGACCGGGTTCTCGACGCCCAGCACGTTAGAAACCTGACCCACGGCCAGGATCTTGGTCTTGGGTCCAACCTTGGCAAGAACCTCCTCGGTGGTGAGCTGGCCGGTCTTAGTGGGGTAGATGTAGACGAGCTTGGCGCCGGTCTCGCGGCAGACCTGCTGCCACGGAATCAGGTTGGAGTGGTGCTCCATGATGGTGATGACGACCTCGTCGCCGGGCTCGAGCACCGTGGGTGCAAAGCTCTTGGCGACCAGGTTGAGCGACTCGCTCGTGTTGCGGGTGAAGACGACCTCGTTGGCCTGTGAGGCGCCGATGAGCTCGGCGATCTGCTGGCGGACCTTCGCGATGGCGTCGGTTGCCTCGACGGACAGCGAGTACAGGCCACGCAGGGGGTTGGCATTCATGCGCTGATAGAAGTCGCGCTCGGCGTCGAGCACACAGGCAGGGCGCTGCGCGGTGGCGGCACTATCGAGGAAGGCGATCTCGGGGTGCTGCTGGAACAGCGGGAACTGCGCCTTGTAGGGGTTGGTCTCGATGTCTACGGTGGGCCAGCCGCGCGAAGCCTCGTCGCTGGCGTCGAGCTCCATGGGCTCGGGGGCAGTGCAGGTATCGCATTTAACGTGCTCGGTGTCGATCATGCGAGCTCCTCTTCAAAGTTGTCGATCAGGTTGTTGCCCAAGCGGACGACGGCGGCGCGGGTGCGCTCGTCGGTCGCGGAAAGCGCGGCGTCCTCCAGCTTGGCGCGGATGAACAGGTCCTCGGCGGCATTTTGGTCAAGGCCGCGGCAGGCGAGATAGAACAGCTGCTCGTCGCGGACGTGGCCGATGGTAGCGCCGTGGTTGCCGGCGACGTCGTCCTCGTCGCAGAGAATGACGGGAACGGTCTTGTTGTCGACGCCCTTGTTGGCCAAGAGCACCGTCTCGCGCTCGGTGCCGACGGCACCCTTGCAGCCGTGCACGAGGTCGATGGTGCCGCGGTAGACCTTCTTGGACGTGCCGGTCAGCACGCCGTTGGCGTCGATCTCGCACTCGGTCTTGCGGCCGCGGTGGCGCAGCTCGTAGTTAAAATCGCGCACCTGCTCGCGGGCACCTAGGTAATCGGTATCGATCGTTACCTTGGCGGTGTCGCCCAGAAGGTCGCCGGCAAGGCCGGTGGCGCTGGCGCCGGCACCCAGGACGGTGTGCTGCACGTTGACGCGCGCGCCCTCGTCCAGGAACAGACCGGTGTCGTCGAGTGCGATCCAGCTGTCGTCGAGCGTCTGCGTGCAGGTCACGTTGACGGTGGCGTACTCGTGAGCGCACACCCGCAGCACGGAGCCCACGACGCCCTGGCCGTTGACAGGGGAGTCTAGGGCTAGAGCGAGGTCGAGCGTTGCCTGCGGACGGGCGACGACATCGATAGCGGCGATGGCCGCGGCGGCGTCGACACCGCTCACGCGCACACTAACAGTGGCGTGCTGGTATGCGGGCACGTCGATGACGATGCGCTTGGTGGCATGGTCGGCCAGGTAGGTGTAGGCGGCCTCGCCCATGCCGGTCTCGAAGGCTTCGGCAGGGGAGAGTTCCTCTTCGAGCTTGATGGCGCCGGCCTGGTAGACGGAGGTTGCGGGCACGTCGAGCTCGGTCTCGGGCGTGATGCGGGCGCGGTCGGCGGCGTCGCCGGGGGCGGAGGCGCGGCGCTCGGGGAAGCGCTCGGCCATGGCCTCCATGGCGGCGTTAAACGCGTCGGCCATGCCAGCAAACTGCTCTTCCAGGCCCTCAACCTCAACGGCCTCGGCGGGAGCGGTGGCAAGCTCGTCTGAAAGCTCGAGCTTGGTCTGGTTCATCTTGAGCCAACCCCAAGTGGCGGCCGGCATAGCGTTGACCTGCTCGAGCGTGGTGGCAGCGGTGTTGGTTTCCTGTTTCATTATCCGATCGCTCCTTCCATCTCGAGCTTGATCAGGTTGTTCATCTCGACGGCATACTCAAGCGGCAGCTCCTTAGAGACCGGGTTGGCAAAGCCGTTGACGATCATGGTGCGGGCCTCTTCTTCCGAGATGCCGCGGCTCATCAGGTAGAACACCTTGTCGTCTCCGATACGGCCGATGGTGGCCTCGTGGCCGATATCGACGTTCTTGGCGCGGATGTCCATGGCGGGGATGGTGTCGGAGCGGCTCTGGTCGTCGAGCATGAGCGACTGGCAGCTCACGGTTGCCTTAGAGCCCTCGGCCTTAGGCGTGGCCACAATGGAGCTGCGGAAGGTCTGGATGCCGCCGCTCTTGGAGATGCCCTTGGTCTCGACGGTCGCCGAGGTCTCGGGCGCGTTGAGCACGACTTTGCAGCCGGTGTCGAGGTTCTGGCCGGCACCGGCAAAGGTGATGCCGGTAAAGCTCGAGCGAGCGCGGCGGCCGTTGAGCACGCTCATGGGGTAGAGATAACCCACGTGGCTGCCAAAGGAGCCGCTGATCCATTCGATGTCGCCATCCTCGTCCACGCGCGCACGCTTGGTGTTGAGGTTGTACATGTTTTTGGACCAGTTCTCGATGGTCGAGTAGCGCAGGTGTGCGCGCTTGCCCACAAAGAGCTCGACGGCGCCGGCGTGGAGGTTGGCCACGTTGTACTTGGGCGCGGAGCAACCCTCGATAAAGTGCAGGTCGGCATTGTCCTCGACGATGATGAGCGTGTGCTCAAACTGGCCGGCGCCCTTGGCGTTAAGGCGGAAGTAGCTCTGCAGCGGGAAGTCGAGCTTGGTGCCCTTGGGCACGTAGACAAACGAGCCGCCCGACCATACGGCGCCGTGCAGGGCCGCAAACTTGTGGTCGGTGGGCGGGATGAGCGTCATAAACTTCTCGTGGATGAGCGGCTCCCACTGCGGGTCGTGCAGGGCCTCCTCGATGCCGGAATAGACGATGCCCATCTTGGACGCCGTGTCCTGCATGTTGTGGTAGACCAGCTCGGAGTCGTACTGCGCGCCGACGCCTGCCAGGTAGCTGCGCTCGGCCTCGGGGATGCCCAGGCGCTCAAAGGTGTTCTTGATGTCGTCGGGCACCGACTCCCAGTCGTGCTTTTGGTCGGTGTTGGGCTTGACGTAGGTGACGATGTTGTCCATGTCCAGGCCCTCGATGGAGGGGCCCCACGTCGGGTCGGGAAAACGATTAAAAATCTCGAGGGACTTGAGGCGCAGGTCGAGCATCCACTGCGGCTCGTCCTTTTTGGCGCTGATCTCGCGCACGATGTCGGGCGTGATGCCGGCGTCGAGGCGCTCGAATCCCTCCTCGCCATAGGTGAAGTCGTAGAGGCTGCGGTCGATGTCCGCGACCTCGGTGCGGTTCTTGGTCATTGCGTCGCCCCTTTACGCCTGCTGCTCGGCAGCGGCGGCTTCGGCCTGGGCGCGCTGCTCGGCGGCCTCGCGCTCGAAGGTCTCAAAACCGTTCTTGTCGATCCAGGGAATGAGCGAGGCGTCGTCCTCGCGTACGATGTGGCCCTTGACCATAACGTGGACGCGGTCGACATCCAGGTGTTCCAGGATGCGCGTGTTGTGCGTGATGATGAGCATGGAGCCGTCGCAGCTCTTGCGGTACGCGTCCATGCCGTGGCTGACGGTGGACAGGGCGTCGACGTCCAGGCCGGAGTCGGTTTCGTCCAGGATGGCGAGTTTGGGCTGCAGCAGCAGAAGCTGGAGCATCTCGACCTTCTTCTTCTCGCCGCCCGAGAAGCCTACGCCCAACTCGCGGTTGAGGTAGGCGGTATCCATGTTGAGCTCGGCCGCGAGCTCCTTGACGCGACGGCGGAATTCCTTGCCCTTCATCTCCAGGCCGGGACGGCCGGCGATGCTGGCACGCAAAAAGCTCGACAGCGGCACGCCCGGAATCTCGACCGGGGCCTGGAAGCTCAGGAACAGGCCGGCGCGCGAACGCTTGTCGGTGGTGAGCTCGGTGATGTCCTGGCGGTCAAAGACGATACGGCCGTCGTTGACCGTGTAGACGGGGTCGCCCATGACCAGGTGGCCCAGGGTGGATTTGCCGGCGCCGTTGGGTCCCATCAGCACATGGGTCTCGCCGGCGGCGACGTTGAGGTTGACGTTGTGGAGGATGGTCTTCTCGTCCACGGAGGCGGTCAGACCTTCGATGGAAAGCAGCGGATTTGCGCTCATGCTGTCCCTCTCTGTATATGGTGTACTCATAGGTGTACTAAACCCTAGGAATCTTCTCGGAATAAAGTTACTATGGGTTCGGCGTTAGTCAAGGGAAAACCCGACTAATCCACTCGACTTTTTAGATGAGGGACATAAAATCAGGTTTGTTTGCCCCGCGTGCATAGGATTTGGGACAAACAAGCCTGGTTTTGTCCCAGTAACGATGGGAGGGTAGGTATGCTCATTTCTTCTAAGGGCCGCTATGCCCTCCGACTGATGATCTATATCGCGGCGCTGGGCGACGCCGAGGGCAAGATTGCCCTGCGCGAGGTTGCCGACCGCGAGCATATCTCGCAAAAGTATCTGGAGCAGCTGGTTCGTCCGCTCATGAAGGCGGGCCTGCTTAAGAGCGTGCGCGGTAAGGGCGGTGGCTACATGATGGCCAAGGACCCGGCCGAGGTGCGTGCCGGCGACATCCTGCGTGCCGTCGAGGGCAGCACGGCTCCGGTGGCGTGCGACGGCATCGACAACAGCTGCACCCGCAGCGATTTGTGCTCGACCGTCAAGTTCTGGCGCGGTTTGGACGACGTGATCGAAAAGTACGTCGACGGCGTGACGTTGGCCGACTTGGCCGCCGTTCCCGAGATCAACTTTGACATTAAGCTGTAGGTTGAGCGCAATTCCTTAAGATTTCGCGGAGGGTTGTTGCCGTTTACCGAGGGGTTGTTGTGCAACAACGGGCGAGCTGCAATACTTATTTTATCTTTGCAAACTGAACTTTAACTACACCAATGCAGGGAGGATCTTATGCAGCCCAAGCATTCTGCTATTGTCGCGGGCCTGACGTTGGCGCTTTCGTTTGGCGCCGTTTCCGCGCCGGCACCCGCCGCTGCCGAGGAGCCCACGCCGGGCGTTGCCTCGGATGCCACCGATATCGATAAGGGTCTCTACACCCAGCAGTCCTTCTCGGGCGTGCTGAGGTCGGTCCAGGGCGTTTCGTTTGTCAACGTGACTCCCGAGATGAAGTACTTTACCAAGTACGAGAGCCATGGTAACTACAACCAGGGATTTTCGTATGGTGACGGCTATAACGCACTGGGTTACTATCAGTTTGATCGCCGCTGGTCGCTCATTCCGTTTATGAAGCAGGTTTACAACTACGATTCTGCCAAGTACAGCATGCTCAAGGATGCGATTGATCGCGGCAGCGAGATTTCCAACACGAGCAATGCCATGTACGAGAACGGCCAGCTCACCGAGTTGGGCCGTATTGCGCAGGAGGCCTTCCAGGGTGCTTACAACACCGATCCTGTTGAGTTCTCAGCACTTCAAGACGCTTATGCGTACAACTCGTACTATGCGGTGACCGAGGCGTGGCTCAAGAGCGGCCTGGGTATTGATATTTCGGGCCGCGCCGACTGCGTCAAGGGCATGGTGTGGAGCATTACCAACATGTGCGGCACTGGTGGCTGCAGGGACTTTTTCCGCTGGGCGAATCTTTCCAACGATATGTCCGATCGCGAGTTTGTGACGGCGCTTTCCAACAGCGTGGTCAATAACGTGGCGACCAAGTATTCGAGCCAACCCCAGTACCACGAGGGCTGGAAGAACCGCTACCGCAACGAGCTAAAGGACTGCTTGGCTTATATCGCCGAGGACGAGGCTGCCGCCGCGACGCCCGTGCAGCCCGAGCCCACACCGGCGCCCTCGCCGACACCTGATTCGAATGACGACTCGAGTGACGATGCTAACGATGACAGGATGGATGCGCCCTCGACCGATGCTGACGGTAATGGCTCTGCTGGTGGCACTACCAACGACGGCTCTACCTCGAACGTCTCCGATTCGAACGGCTCTGCTGCGGGCGATTCGCCTTCAAGCTCTGCCGGCAATACGGACAGCGACGCTTCTGGTTCGACCGGCGCTGACACCTCTAACTCATCTACCGGCTCGAGCGATTCGTCCGTTGACACCGGCTCTAACAACGGCTCCGGCTCTGACGCAACCCCTGATTCCGATGCTTCCAAGGACGACTCGAATAAGGCGCCGGACGCTCCCGTTGCTTCGCCGGACAAGAAGCCTTCTTTCTCCGAGCAGCTTGGTTCTACGCTTGGTTCTTCGCTGATGGCTGGCGTCAATAACGGCTCGGCCCAGAACAAGGACAACTCTGATCAGGTTTCCACGGAAAAGGCTGAGGCTGCAAAGGGCGACTCCAAGGACGAGGCATCCGAGAAGGTTGAATCCGATAAGGGTTCTAGCTCTGAGGAGAAGGACAAGGATAAGAAGTCTGAATCTGAGGAGAAGGACAAGAGCAAGACCGAGGGCGAAAAGCAGCAGGGCGAGGACGAAAAGAAACAGTCCGAAGACGACGACAAGAGCGGTGCCGACAACCAGAGCCAAGAGCAAAATGGCTCCAAAACGGTGACCACTACTACCACGACGACTACAACTACCAAGTCATCTGGCGGCAATATGCCCAAGACGGGCGACTTGATCGTGATGGCGAGCCTTGCCAGCGCAAGCTTGGCCACGCTGGGTGCCACGTCTATTGTGAGCGGCAAGCATAAGCTCGATCAGCAGAATAAGGCCGCTGGTGAGGACGGTTCTGAGGAGTAGCCTCTCGGTTGTCAAATAGCAAAAGAGTCGGGACGGGGTCCGGTGCTGCTGCATCGGGCCCCGTTTTGTTGCGCAACGATTAGTTATGCCCCCCTCACACCCCATGTTGCTACCGTTGCCCGATATGCTTGCGCGGTGACATCAGTACGCGCGAGGCGGTCATTACAATTGGCATCGTGCTGCGATTTAGGGGGAATGTTTTAGTGTCTGAACAGGCAAATAATTGTTGTGCTGCCGGCTTTGGCGTGCGCTTGATCGGTGGTGCCGACGATGCGGCATTGCCGATTGACATGCACGACTATGCGGAGGCCCTTGGTCGCTGCACGCTGGTCGACAAGACCATGTTTATTGCTGATATTTTGGATTGCGATGCGTCCGTTATGGTGTGCTGCCGACCCGAGGGTTTTGGCAAGAGCATGAACTTGTCGATGCTCAAGGCTTTTCTGGAGCGTCCCGCGGTCGGTCATGCTTGCCGGAGCTCGTTTGCCGATGCTCAGATTTGGGATGCGGACGGCGGGCGCTATCGGGATGAGTACGCTTGCTATCCGGTGGTATCGCTGGACTTTTCTGGCACTGCGAGGCGCGGCGCCGCTGTTGCCGATGTCGTGAGCGGTGCTCTTTCGGACGAGTGCACTCGCTTGTTGGCACTCTTGGAGGCTCCGGATTTAGCTCGAGATAAGGTACGCCACATCGAACGCGTTGCGCGTGGTGTGGCGAGCGAGGCCGAGGTTGCCTCGGTACTTGGTGTGCTCATTGAACTACTGGAGATGGCCTGCGATGAGCAGGTCGTATTGCTCGTTGATGGGTACGACGCGGCATGGTTGCGCCGTGCGAGCGCGAGGGGCGCTTCCGGCGCCGATCCGGTAGATCTATTCGATCGCGTGCTGTTCGACGCCATTGCCGCTGCTGGTAATTCGCTACGCTTGGTTTGTCTGATGGGGGAGCGCCCCGGTCCTGCCGAGGCGGCACTTTCTTCGCGAAACTGCTCGTATTGTCTTTCGACGCCGCTCTCGATGTGGTGTGACCGATGGTTTGGCTTTTCGGATGCCGAGGTCGAGGCTCTGTTGTGTCATGCTGGACGCGAGGAATACCTGGATGATGCGCGTGAATGGCTCGAGGGATATCGGTTTGGCAGGGCCTATTGCTCGAGTCCGGCGCGTGTGATCGGTTTTCTGGACCGAGGCTGCACGGCGCCCGTGCGAGCCGATCTGTATGGGTATGCCGATTACCTGAGTAGGGTGGTTGCCGGGTGGAATCTCGACCGCCTTTCGGTCTTGTTCGATTTACTCGAGCCCCATGCATGCGTTGAGGTTCCGTTTTGTTTGGGCGCTGCGGGGCCAGAGGCCTCGTCTGACGACGGCCTGTGGACTGAGCTGTATTTGTCCGGTTTTCTCACGACGGATATGACTGAGGAGCCGGAGCATGTTAGTCGCCCCCGTGCTCTGCGGTTGCCCAATAATGAGCTTCGCCAGGCCTTGCGTCTGGTGATTATTGAGTGGTTTGAGTGTGCTGCCGAAGACATTCGGGACGTCGATGCGTTTCGAGACGGGTTGTGCCGTGGGGACGAGGGCGCGGTGAGACAGGCACTAGACCGCATTCTGGGAGATGCGGAAATCGGTGCGACCAACCCAGATGCTGCGCTGCCATATCACCTGCTCTTGCAGGGACTCTGCTTTGGCTTGCCGGGCTATGCCAATCCTGCCTCGAGGCGAAAGCGCGGCGCGGATCGCTGGGACATCCAAGTTTTCCCTACGGGTGCTGTGTTTGACGTAGCAGACACGATTGGCATGCTGGACGAGCGCCCGCTGATAACGATTAACTTGATGTATGACCCCGATGTGGATGCGCTGGGTCTGGAATTGCTGGCCGTGCAGTCGCTACTCGACATAGAGCGCGGCGGCATCGACGAAATCCGTGTACCGCGCCCCGGCGTGGGTCGCATGCGCTGGGGGTTCGGTTTTGATGGGCAGCATGTGGCTACGGTGTGCCAGCGGCTTTAAGCGCCGAGGTGTTTCCGGCTTCCGTTACTCGGTGTCCTTCATGGGCGGCATGGGCTTCCAGTTGGGGTCCTTGACGATCTTGCGGGCGTCCTTCATGCCACGGCGCAGCGCCGGAATACCGGTCTTAAAGCACTTGTCAACGGCGGCCAGGCGAATGAACTCCTTGCAGAAGGTCGCGGCGTTGCCCAGACGGAACAGCATGGGGTGATAGTCGCCATAGATCTGCATGTAGCGGGCCAGATAACCGCGGTTGCGCATGATGTAGTAGCGGTTGGTGTCGCTCGTGGAGTTGAGTTGGCGCTTACCGGCGATGTCCCAGTTAGAGACAGCGCGGGCACGCTTGAGCACCACGTCGGCAACAACGGCGGCGGGGAAGTGTTGGCTGGCTACGTAGCCGTAGCAGGCATCGTCGCCGTAGATGAAGAAGCGCGCGTCAGGCAGGCCAATCTTGTCGACCACGCGGCGCGAGAACATGCCGCCCTCAAAGCACAGCTGGTTCATGGCGCGATAGCCCTCGGGGCCTAAATCCCACTTGGCGACGGGGTTGGGAATGCCGAGCGAAAGGATGAGCTGGTACTGCCAAAAGAAGGCGCCGCCGTCAAAGTCCAGGCGCGAACCCTGGATGACGTCGTAGCGGTCGGTCCACTTGGCCAAGCGCTCGATGCCTTCGGGGATGACGAGCACGTCGTCGTCCATGACCCAGAACCACTGGGCCCCCAAGTCGTAGGCGCATTTAGTGCCGGCGGAGAAGCCGCCCGCACCGCCGCCGTTTTCGAGCTGCGGGGCGTAGATGACACGGTCGGTGCCGCCCTGCGCGTCGGGCTGCTCGGTGTCGATGCCCCACAGGTTGGCCAGGCGCTCGTTGAATGCGGTGCACATGGCCTCGGTCTCGCGCGAATTCTCGTTATCGACAATCACGATGCGCCAGGGCGTTGCCGTGAGCTCGGTCATAGAGTCGAACAAGTTGGCCAGGAGTTCCTGGCGCTTGTACGTAACGACGACGATGGCGAGCTTATCGATGGGAGCGAGAAGGGTTGAAGGCATGGGGCAATATATCCTTTCACGCGCGGCGGGCGAGCGCTGCACGGAAGCTATCGAATACGTCCTTGGGACTGTCCTATTGTAAAGGCTCGGCGCACCTTAGCGGCAAGCTTTGAATAAAACGCAGGAACCTGCCATGGGACCGCCGCATGACGTGGGGCTGCTTTGCCCGCAAGAGGCTCCATAGATTATATAAACGCCCGCTGGCGCGCTGACCCTTTGATACCATGAAACGACAGGTATTTCCTAAGGAGCACATTTGTCTACTAACGTCTCTGGCAGCCCTGTTCTGTCGCTGCTTATTCCCATTTACAATGTTCAGCGCTACCTGCGCGAGTGCCTCGATTCCGCCCTGGCGCAGACGCTCAAGGATATTGAGATCATCTGCATTAACGACGGGTCGACCGACAACTCGCCGGCGATTATCCGCGAGTATATGGAGCGCGATGGGCGCGTCAAGATGATCGACAAGGCCAACAGCGGCTACGGCGACTCGATGAACCACGGCCTGGAGATGGCGCGTGGCAAGTACGTTGGCATCTTGGAGTCCGATGACTTTATGGCGTCCGACGCACTCGAAAAGCTTGTCTCGGCCGCCGATAGCAATAATGCCGACTTTGCGAAGGCGAACTTTGATTTCTACTGGTCTAAGCCCGAGGAGCACCGTTCACTGCACGAGATGTTTAGACCTCAGGATTGCTGCAAGCCGGTGCACCCGAGCGATACGACGCAGTTCTTTAAGCAAAAGCCGTCGATTTGGTCGGCCGTGTACCGTCGTGATTTTCTTGAGCGCAACGGCATTACGTTCCTGCCGACTCCGGGGGCATCCTTTCAGGACACGTCATTCGCCTTTAAGGTGATCGCGTGTGCCGATAAGGCTATTTACCTGCACGATGCCGTGTTGTCGTATCGCCAGGACAACGAGAATTCCTCGGTCAATTCTTCGGCTAAGGTCTTTTGCGTCAATACCGAGTATGCCGAGATTGAGCGTTGGATTCGAGAGGATTATGCCCGTGACCACGCAAGCGGCGATGTCGCGCGCATGCTCAAGTTCAATCAACTCATTAAGTACGATTCGTATATGTGGAACTACGTGCGTTTGGCGCCTAAGTTCTATAAGGAGTTCCTGGTTCAGATGGCCAAGGAGTTCCAAGCGGCCTTGGACGCCGGGGACTTTTCGCTTGACGACCTCAAGCCGTGGAAGCGCGCAAATCTCGCTGCCATCCTCAAAGATCCTGAGGGCTGGGTTGACGAGCATCCGAGTTTTGCGACGGATGGTGCCTTGGGGCGTGCTAAGTATTACGCCTCGGTTGGAGGCCCAGGCGTGGTTGCCGCCTTCCTCATCGAATCGCTGAGGGGGTAGGTCGGCATGGGAGAGGCCTCGTGTCCTAAAGCTACCATTGTCGTCCCCGTTTACAACTCTGCGCGCTCCATTCAGCGATGCCTCGATTCGCTGTTGGCCCAGTCCGAGCGCTCGATTCAGGTTGTCTGCGTCAACGACGGTTCGACTGATGATTCGTTGAACGTGTTGCGCCAGATCGCGCAGGCCGACGATCGCGTACTGGTGATTGACCAGGAAAACGCGGGCGTCTCATGCGCTAGAAATGCCGGTATCGATGCCGCCGAGGGCGAGACCGTCTTTTTTGTGGACGCCGACGATTACATCGATGCCCAGACGGTCAAGCGCGTGCTGCATGCCATGGAGTCTGCAGATGCCGAGGCCGCCGTCTTTGGCGGCGTCTGTGAACCTGCTGATGCTGCCCCCAAACGCATCCAGCAACTCATGAGCCCCAAAGCTGGTACCTTCGGCGCCCGTGATCCCCAACTGCTGTTTCATTCGAATGCGCAGCCCTATGCCTGCCGCGCGGCTTTTTCGCGCGAGCTGCTCAATCGCGAAGGTATTCGCTTCGCCCCCGGTTTGGCTTTGGGCGAGGACGTCGTCTTCCAATTTGCGGCTTATGCGCTTGCCCGCAAGACCGTCGTCATGCCGGACAAGTTCTACCACTACGTGATGGAGAGTGAATCGGCGACGCACGAGTTCAACAGTGCCGAGGCTCGCGCCAAAAAGCTTGACGCCCACATGAGGATGCTCGAGGAGGTCTTGGAGGACTGGGCGGCCTACGGTCTTTTGGACCTGTGCCCCGGCGAGCTGATAACTTGGTTTTTGGACCTAATTGTGTTCGACCTGGCGCGCTTGGATGCCGATGACTTCCATCACGTGGTGGCTCGCGTCAACATGGACCTTACGACGTTTTTGGGAACGGAGTGGGCGGATATGCCTGCTAAGGGCGCCGTTTGCCGTGTTGCCCAGAAGCTCGTTGCGGCGACCTCGGGCGTTTCGATGGCAGACGCCACGCTGTTCTATCTTTCGACTCGCGGTCTCAAAGCCTGCCTGGAGCGCTTTATCTAATTCCAAGCGCTGCCGCCCGCCGCAACTCGGCTGCTAAAATAACCTTGTTACACGCTATCCAACAGGAGGTTCTCTTGCAGAACTCTGATACCCCTAAAGTTTCGCTGCTTGTTCCCATCTGCAATGTTGAGCGCTACCTGCGCGAGTGCCTCGATTCCGCCGTTGCGCAGACGCTCAAGGACATCGAGATTATCTGTATCAATGACGGCTCAACCGATAGCTCGCCAGATATCATCCGCGAGTACATGGAGCGCGACTCCCGTGTAAAGATGATCGACAAGGCCAACAGCGGCTACGGCGACTCGATGAACCGCGGCCTGGAGATGGCGCGCGGCGAGTACGTGGGCATCCTTGAGTCCGACGACTTTATGTTTGAGGATTCGCTCCAAAAGCTGGTCGCCAAGGCCGATGCTGAGCATGCCGATGTGGTGAAGGGCGACTTTTACCTGTATTGGTCCACGCCCAGCGAGCGCCGTGAGCTGTTTGGGATTATCGACGAGCATATGACGGGCGCCGTGTATCGCCCTGTCGATCGCCCGGGCATCTTCTACCGCAAACCTTCCATTTGGTCGGCTATCTATCGGCGCGAGTTCCTCAACGACAATCAGATTCGGTTCCTTCCCACGCCGGGAGCTTCGTATCAGGACGCAGGCTTTAACTTTAAGGTTTGGGCTTGCGCCGAGCGTGCCGCGTTTATTGCGGCTCCCATTTTGTGCTATCGCCAGGATAACGAGAAGAGCTCCGTTAATTCGCCCAACAAAGTGTTTTGCGTGTGCGACGAATATGCCGAGATGCAACGTTTTTTGGACGAGCGTCCCGAGCTCAAGGCTCAGCTCCAGGGCATTTTAATGCGCATGAAGGTCGATACGTACCGTTGGAATGATGAGCGTCTGGTCGATGAGCTACGCGAGCAGTTTTGGGAGAAGGCTTCACCCGAGCTGAAGGCCGATTGGGATGCCGGTCGCTTTGACCTGTCGCTGTTTGATCCGCGTGGCGAGACCGATTTGCGTCTGATGGTCAAGTCGCCTCGCGCCTATATCGATTCGCGCTTTGACTTTAAGAAGCCGGGCAAGCTCAATACGTTTAAGCATTACTTTAAGATTGGCGGCCTGCCGCTGGTCTGGCGCGTGCTGACGTATCAGCGCACCTACGGCGACAACCCGCACCCCGATGACGTTCCGGCCGCACAGTAGGAGCGAGTGACTATGGCTACCCCCAAGATTTCCGTTGTCGTTCCCATCTATAAAGTGGAGGAGTGTCTGGCCTGGTGCTTGGACTCCCTGCTTGCGCAGGACATGCCCGATTGGGAAGGCGTGCTGGTTAACGATGGCTCGCCGGACGGTTCGCGCGATATTGCGGCTGCCTATTGCGAAAAGGACGCGCGCTTTACGCTGGTCGATAAGCTCAACGGCGGCCTGTCGAGTGCACGTAATGCAGGCATCGCCGCGTCCACGGCGCCTATCGTCGCGTTCTTGGATTCCGACGACCGATTTACGCCCGATGCGTGCCGTGCGATCGTAGATGCCTTTGAGCGCGAGGGCTGCGACGTTTTGACCTTTGGCGCGAACCCGTATCCGCTGGAGGCGGGGTATCCGTGGCTTAACTATGTGCTGAGCCCGCGCGATGTGTCGTTTGAAGGCTATAACTCTGACTTGCTGTTTAAGGAAGCATCTCGCCCCTTTGCATGGCGCACCGCCTGCAAGCGTGAGTTTTTGCTGGGTTACGGGATCGTGTTCGACGAAACCGTTAAATATGGCGAGGACCAGGTCTTCGATTTTGCCGTGTACGGTCGTTCGCACAAGACCGCGCTTATCTCGAACAAGCTGTACGATTACCGTGTGGCGCGCAAGGGCTCGCTCATGGACACCATGCGCTATGACGACGAGACGCGCCTGCTGGAGCACGTGAAGATTTACTCCGCGGTGCTGGCTGACTGGCAGCGCGACGGTCTCGATGCTCAACATGCCGATGACCTGGCGTACTTCCTCTGCGATCTGGTGCTGTACGATGCGCTCAGGTTGCTGGGTTCGGACTGCGGCAAGGTGTTTGCTGCCGTTGCCACGGCACTTGCCGGTTCTGCCGTGGGCAGCGATGATGCGCTCGCACAATGCGCTCCTTCTGTTGCTGCTATGGTGCGTGCGGCGCTTACCAGCAAGGCCCCCAATGCCCGTGCATGTAAAAAGCTCATGTTCGATTACGACGTCTTGAGGTTTGGGCGCCTGGGCGCGTGCAAACGCATGGCAGCGAACGCCCTGGGAAAGCGAGAAGTGTAGATGAGTATCAAGCGTTTGGCACTTTGCCGCAGCCAGGGCCGTCTTTTTGTGCTGCTTCGTTTTGCCGGTCAGGATGTCGCCGCGCTTATTGAGCGGGAGGGCTCTCAGGCGTTTGCCCATGCGACTACGAGCGGTTCTTGTGTGCCGTCGCTGGTGCTCCCGGTCGATCATGGCTGTGTGCTGGCGCTTTGCCCTTCCGTTTCCGATTACGAGCGCGAGCTCGCTGTCTTGGTGCTTCCGTTTTTGGATGGCTCGTCGATGGATGTTGTTTTTGCATCCGATGGCCAAAGGCTGGGCTCCATTTGTCTCGATAGCCGCGTGGCCAAGCTGGAATCCAAGATTAACTACAAAGCAAAGCCTGCGCTGTGCGCGCTTATCCGCGATGCGCAGCGTGGCGAATGCTGCGGTCGCTACGAGATCGATGCCATTCGCTATTTGCCGGCAGACGCCGGCGCGGTGTGGCGCTATGAGGTTACCTGGGCGGGAGACCCCCAGTGCGCACCCGAGTTCCAGATCTTCGATACGCATATGAATGCCATCGATGTCACCGTGCATGTGTTTGAGTCGCAGGTCGATGTGCCGCAGCAGGACGGATGCCGCGTCAATAAAACGTTTCTGAGCGTTGAGATGCCTCAGGATATACGAGATTTTGTCGCGATTGTGAGCGATCCCACAGAGCAGATCCAGAGCGGGTTTTGCGCCATGGATGGTCGCCTGTACAACGGCATGGTCGACGACAGCTGGAACCGTATGAAGGACGCGCGTGCAGACGACGCAGCTTATCGACGTTGGTTTGAGCAGCATCGCGCAAAGCCGGGCGATTTGGCGTGCCAGTGTGTCACTTCGGTGACCTTTGCCTATAGACCGCTCGTGAGCATTGTGGTGCCGTGCTACAAGACTGATCGGGTCTACCTGCGCGAGCTGCTGGACTCGGTGCTAGCCCAGAGCTATGACAACTGGGAACTGCTCCTTATGGATGCCTCGCCCGAATGGGACGCGGTTGCCGACCTTGCGGCAGGTGCTCACGACGAGCGCGTTCGTCGCATCGGGCTGCCCGGCAACGGCGGCATTGTGGTCAACACCAACGCAGGTATCGAGCAAGCGACGGGCGACTACATCGCGTTCCTGGACCATGACGACATTCTGGAGCCGGACGCGTTATTCCAGTATGTTTCCGCGCTGAATAAGGCGGCCGAGGGCGAGCGCCCCCAGGTCTTGTTCTGCGACGAGGACATGTTTCAGAAAACGGGGGAGTGGGGCCAGCCGGTCTTTAAGACGCGGCTCAACGTCGATCTGCTCTATAGCCATAACTGCGTGACGCATTTCCTGATGGTGGAGAAGGCGCTCATCGATCACATTGGTATGTCCCCAGAAGACGTTGCGGGCGCCCAGGATTACGACCTGACGCTCCGCTGCCTTGCAGCCGGCGCGCGCTTTGAGCACGTTGCGCATGTGCTGTATCACTGGCGCGTGCATCCGGGATCGACCGCCGACGGTTCTGCTGATAGTAAGCCGTATGCTATTGAAGCCGGGCACCTTGCGCTTCAGCGCCACTTTAACGCGCTGGGCATTTGCGGAACGGTCGAGGAGACCGAGACGCCGTTTGTCTATCACATGCGTTATGCGCTGCCGGAGTCTGCGCCGCTGGTGAGCATTGTGATTCCCACCAAGGATCACGTTGAGACGCTCGATGCCTGCGTGATGTCGATCGCTCAGAAGGCAACGTATGCCAATTACGAGATCGTCTTGGTGGAGAACAACAGCAAAGCCCCGGAGACGTTTGCGTATTACGAAACCCTGCCAGAGCGCGTGACTGCTGCATCCGAAGGTAAGGGCATCGCACACGTTGTGTACTGGCCGGGTGAGTTCAATTACTCCAAGATCATTAACTTTGGCGTGGAGCATGCCAGGGGCGACTATCTGCTGCTGCTCAACAACGATACCGAGGTCATAAGTCCGGACTTTATCGAAGAGATGATGGGGTATCTGCAGCGTCCCGATGCGGGCGTGGTGGGCGCCAAACTCTACTTTGCCGATCATCTGGTGCAACATGCCGGCATCTTGGTTGGCGTGCGTGGCGCACTTGCCCATGCCAACCAGGACTTCTCGGCAAAGCGCGAGGGCTATCTTGCCCGCGCTGTGCGCCCCGGTAACTTTAGCGCCGTAACTGGTGCCTGTCAGATGGTCCGACGCGACGTATTTGAGCGGGTCGGAGGCTACGACGAGGAATTCGCCGTCGGCTTTAACGACGCGGACTTTTGTCTGCGCGTGTGGGAGGCGGGCTATCGAACCATCTATACGCCCTATGCCGAGCTGTATCACTACGAGTTCACCTCGCGCGGCAGGGAAGAGGCCAACGAGAAAAAGCTGCGCCGCTGGAAGCGCGAGCAAGCGCTGTTCATGCAGCGCTGGCCAGAGTTCTTCCTCGTTGGCGATCTGTGGCTCGGGTCAAACCTATCCTCCGACAGTGAGTACTTCTCGCTTTAGCGCGAGGTGACGTGAAATCCAGCATAGGGTGCTCAAGGGCTGTGAGGACGTTGGGTTTTTGCTAAATTGCTGGAGTTTGATTCGTGGAGCCTACGCTTAGCTTTTCTTATACGTGCCGATGCGATTATCGGGATTTCAGGTGCAGTCCGCTTGTCTAAGGGTGAAACAGCATGAGATTATCGAGAACGATCGTAATAGCGTCATCCATCGTTGCGGCTATCTCCTTTATTTTCTATATTTGCCCTCTAAACGCAGTCATTTTGACGGATGAACAGATGAACGAGGTTTTGTTAGCGGTTTTAGGCGCAGGAATATCATCTTTGTTTGTCGGCACAATTGAATACTGCGATCGCTGTCGGGAGCTTGAAGATCGTTTTTTTATTCAGCATCGAGCCGTTATTGTCCGGATTGGCGGAATGAAAGAATGCTGTATTGAATCTCTGCGCGCTACCGGATACTCCTCCTAATTCTGTGGAAGCTAATGCAAATGTTGTAACGAGCTCAAGGCAAGATGGACGGCGGCGCGCCATGATGTATTTGCATGAGCGTCCGGCTGTTTAATAGGTATTTAAAGTTAGGATAAAATCAATCTGTTATTTCATCAAATACGCTGGAGAGCGCAATGAATAGTCCTATTCGTCAACAAGATATGTGCGATCAAAAGCCTTGGCTTACTCCTTGGGAACAAGTCTCCCATCTTAAGAGCAAGGGTGTCCATTTCCGCTATATGAGCGAGGCAGAGGCGGTCGAGTATCTGACGAAGAACAACAATTACTTTCGCTTGCGCTCGTACCGCACCGGATTTCCAAAGGTTTCTGATGGAAAACGCAAGGGTGAATATGTCAACTTAGATTTCAAGATGCTTGTTGACCTTTCGATTATCGATATGTTGCTTCGAAACGAGATGATTTCACTCACTCTTGATATCGAGCACTTCTGCAAAGTTGACTTGCTGGGCAGGATAGAGCAGCATGCCGAGGACGGTTACGAAATCGTTCAAGACTATTTGAGCGAGCAGGATACATTTGATAGCAAGGGGAATGTGACCAACTGGGTTAAAAAAGAGATTTCACGTTGTGAGTCGAGTGCCTATTCTGCAGGCATTCTTGCAAAATACAGTGGTTTTAATATGCCTGTCTGGGCCTTTCTGGAAGTTATTACCTTTGGCGCCTTTAATTCATTCATTTTGTTTTGCGCCAAACGGTTTGACGATGATGAGCTTCGCGATAGGTTTTATTTGCTTCGCGCGGCAAAAGATCTCCGCAACGCGTGTGCTCACAATAGTTGCATTCTTAATGGTCTTGCTTCGGGTGAGAATGCCCGAAGGGCAAATAACGGTGTTATGAAGGCATTGAGCAAAATAGATGGGGTTGGCTCTTATCAGCGTAAGGCAAGGATGAGCAATGAGCGAATACGCCAGATTGTCACAACGCTATATCTGCACAAAGAGGTGTCGTCTAAAGGCGTTATTAAGCACAAAGCACAATCGCTTTCCAAGTTTATTTCTAGGGCAAATCGCAACATCAACTACTATAAAGGTGCGGAGGTCATAACTTCCTCCTTCTCGTTTTTGTCGAAAGTGATCGGCGCATGGTATTTGTGTGACGCTGAAGATATGCCTTCTTGCGATTCCTAGGCATCTGGTGCAAAATATTTTCCACTTCGAAAAGCGGTTCGGCCGTTTTGCAAGGGGGCTTCTCTTTATGGGACGCCCTCTATTTTTATGCCGCGCCAATCGGAAGATATTACGTTTTCGGCTACTGCTTTTTTTCAATCCCCAACGGTTGTAGATCAATACCTACCGCTCGCACTTGTTGCTTAACAAATGGCGAGGTTGGTGGGCTAAGTTAGTGACAGTGTTTTGCTGGAGGAGGGCAAATGCCCTATGCCGAGCTATACCACTACGAGTTCACCTCGCGCGGCAGGGAAGAGGCTAACGAGGAAAAGCTGCGCCGCTGGAAACGCGAGCAAGCTCTGTTCATGCAACGCTGGCCGGAGCTCTTCCTCGATGGTGACCCGTGGCTCGGACCGAACCTATCCTCCGACAGTGAGTACTTCTCGTTTTAGTGCGAAGTAATGCCAAGTTCCGGCAAAGTATCCTCAAGAGCTGCAAGGGCGGTGGGGTTCAAGTACTCCCCGTTCAAGCAGCTCTTGTCATATCGAAAACGTGTGTCAGGATTTTTCAGGTGGCCGTATTAAATTGGTTCGCTTATGTGCTCGGTTTGACTCAGAAGCTATTTAGCGTAACGGTTGAGGTGTGGCGACTCATATTTAAATTGCAGTCACAAAGACACCTTTTATCGATTTCCCGTTGAAATACTGAATTGATAGTTTAAAAATAACTTAAGAGAGCCTTAAATCTCGGAGAAAGGATGTCGTATGAAAAACCTTCGAGAAAGATGGCACGGACTAACAGTGCTGGGAGTTGTTGCATTTGCCGCTGCCTGCATGACGGTTGCCCCGGCGCCCTCATTTGCTGATATTGCTGGCGGTGGCGGAGGCGGTGGACCGATTACGGAATGGTGTTCCGACGGTCGTCCGAAGACTGGACTCGTTCGGTGCGAGGACGGCAGCCTTCGCTATTTCGATCCCGAAACTGGCGCCATGGTCACGAACCAGTGGCATAACGAATACGAAGCTGTCTGGTACTATTTTGGCGCTGACGGGACCGCGGTGTCGGGCTGGCAGTCTATCGGTGGGGACAAGTATTACTTCTATCCCGAAAGCCATGATATGGCATACGGCCGAGTTCAGATTGACGGCAAGAACTACTTCCTGAACACCCCTGGTGCCAACGCCGATGGCCGCATGCAGCATAGTGGCTGGTTCTACGACTCCATTTACGGAAAGTGGTCCTATGCGACCTCTGACGGTGAGCTATTGACCGGTTGGCATAATCTCGGCGGGGCTTGGTACTATTTCAACGAATCTGGGGTCATGCTGACTGGCTGGATCAACGATTCGGGTACCTGGTACTACACTAATGCCTCCGGTGCGATGGTCACTGGCTGGCTCAACATCGGCGGTACGTGGTTCTACCTCGACGGCTCGGGCGCCATGGTCGCTAACAGCTGGCGCAGCCTCGGCGGCTCCTGGTACTGGTTCGACGACTCCGGTGCAATGGCCACTGGCTGGTTCTTGGCAGGCGGCTCTTGGTACTATGCGAGCGGTTCGGGCGCCATGGCAACCGGCTGGCTCAGCAATGGCGGCACGTGGTATTGGCTCGGAGGTTCGGGCGCTATGGCCTCTAACTCTTGGGCTAACGTTGGTGGAGTTTGGTACTGGTTCGACGATTCCGGCGCGATGGCCACCGGCTGGCGTCAGGTCGGCGGCGCCTGGTACTACTTTAGCGGTTCCGGCGCTATGGCCCACGACGCCTGGGCCGGCGACTACTACCTCCAGTCTTCCGGTGCCATGGCTACGAATGCCTGGGTTGGCTCCTACTATGTCGGCGAGGACGGCAAGTGGATTCCGGGCTACGGTTTAGTTTGGTACAAGAGCGGTAGCCATGTTTACCATACGCATAAGTGCCGTACCGTTGGCAAGGACGCAAAGGGCTATTCGCAGATCTCTATCCAGGAGGCCCAGAGGCGTGGCGCTTCACGAGAGTGCAAAAACTGCCGGCAAATTGGCTAGTACATTACTGAGCTAGTTTTGATTGAGGCCCCGTTGCCCTGAGGTGACGGGGCCACTGCGTGATTGGATACTGTGCTGCTATGAAGAAATGGTCATTCGGGGTGCTGGTCTTTTCGGGCCTTGTTTCTTTGGGGCTCCTTTTGGGTTCGCCCTCGATGTTATACGCCCTTGATTTGAATAACACTGACGAAGGTCCCGCATCTAACGTTGCTATTGCTTCTGTCGAGTCAGGCGTTGATGTTCAGCGCGAATCGACCTTCGCTGTCGAGCAGAACTCTCAGATGGATAATGAGATCCCTTCTGAGGTTTCGAATCAAATTGTTTGGCATCAGGGGTGGATATCACCCGAAGAAGGGGCTGGTTTTTGGCGTTGGGGCTTGTCCGACGGAACGATCGCTGTTTCTTCTTGGAGACATATAAACGGTAGCTGGTACTGGTTCGACGACGAAGGTCGAATGGCTCAGGATGGATTGGTCCAAGTCGGGGGTGCGACTTATGGATTCTCCTCTTCGGGTGCAATGCGTGTCGGCTGGTACCTAGATTCTACGGGCTCCACTTTTGCTTGGCGTTATTTCTCCAGTTCTGGCGCCATGGTAAAAGGCTGGCTTTCAGACGGCAACAACTGGTATTGGCTGGATGATGAAGGCAAGATGGTCCACGACTCGATGCTGCAGATCGGGGGAGCTACGTATGGATTCTCCTCTTCTGGCGCAATGCTTATCGGATGGCATCTTGATGCTTCCGTCTGGCATTATTTTTCCGGCTCTGGCGCCCTGGTAAAGGGCTGGCTCTCGGATGGGGGCCGTTGGTATTGGCTTGATCCTGCGGACGGTTCTATGGCCACCGGGTTGAATGCATGCAATGGAACCCCTTATATCTTTAACGGATCGGGGGCCATGCTCTCCTCCCAGTGGGCGCTTATTGACAACAACTGGTATTACGCTGACTCCAACGGCTTGCTGCATGGAGGCTGGTTACTTCTAGGGAATTCTTGGTATTACCTGGATCCAGGAAGCCATATTATGCTCACGGGCTTTGTGCAAGTGGGTACATCCTCCTATTTCCTTACGAGTTCAGGTGCCATGGCAACAGGCTGGGCACTTGCTGATAATACTTGGTACTACGCCGCATCAAGCGGAGCAATTCAACGAGGGCGATGGATAAAGTCCGGAAGCGCCTGGTATTACCTTGATGAGGTGTCCGGCGCAATGCGTACTGGTGAATATACGGTAGGCGACACGCGCTATTATTCTTATGATTCTGGTGCGATGGCATCTTCGTGCTGGATCAACTTGAGCGACGGTATGTCATGGGCGAATTCGTCTGGAGCACTGAGCGAGCCGTTGCCTACTTCATCTGATGGATCTCCCGTAATCGCCGATCGTGCCGACTTGTCTTCATTGCCAGGTGCAATTCATATTGGAGACGCAGTTTTCTATGCGGACGCAAACGGTGTCGTTAATGTGGCATCTGGTTGGATTATGTCGAATGACGCTTCTGATGAAAACGGTAATACTTGGTACTACGCATCTTCCAATGGTGTCCTTAAGTCTGGTTGGCAATATGTCAACGGTGCGTGGTATTGGATGGACCCTTCCACATTCAAGATGAAAACTGGATGGCTTAATGACGGCGGTACGTGGTACTGGCTCCAGCCTTCGGGTGCCATGTTTGCTAATGGGTGGCTGAAAATCGATGGCGTTGACTACTACTTCAATGCAAGCGGTGCATGGTTGAATACGTCTGGTTCTGTTTTGGGGGTCAATAGGTCCAGCCTGGTCAATTGGCTTATGAGCCACGAAAACGACGGCTATTACCGTGGAACACGCTATGATACGCATCTTAGCCAAGAATCATGCATGTATCCAAAGGGTGATCCTCGTTGGGACGGGTATACCGGTATGAACTGCGGCGGATTTGTATCGCATGCATATATGAAGGCGGGCGGTAATTTAGCTCCCATTGCCGCTGAGCAGAGCCATTCGCCTTGGAGTGGGGGTCCCGGAAGGGGCGGCTGCGTTAACGCGTATCGTTGGTATGGCTACGCTATCGATACATGCGCGAACGTGACTTATTTCAACTCTATTGATGAGTTGTTGCGTAGTGGTTTGGCTCGTAAGGGGGATATTGTATTTTTCAATCCTTACAATCCATATGCGGACGATAGTCATATCGGTTTTTTCTGGGGCAATTCGCCGAGCGAAAACTTGTTTTGGCATAGTGACGGTTATGGAAACCGTATTTCTGGTTTGACTGCTTTGGGTCCATCGAAAGTAATATTGATTCGTTAGAATTCCGAGTTGTAGGGGACTCTCTGGGCCCCCTGCCTTTTTGACGTCTAGTTTGAAAGCTAACTGATGTCGGCATTCTTTGGGCAAAGAGTAGGGACCAGGAGTCCTTGGTTTCACCTTGCTGGGAAGTTCTTGTTTACATTGTGGTATTGCGTGCAGTTATTTGTCGTCCTAGATGGCGCCTTGTCCAGTTGGATGTTCGGAAATCTTTCACAGCCATGCTGTAAGCTAGATGCAAACAAGAACGAATGACGAGGTTTACATGAGCAAACATCTTAAGTTATTTTCGGCATTGTTGGTGCTGATGGTCCTTGCGCCCATTTCTGTGTTTGTTTTTCCCTCGAACGCGGAAGCTGCGCGGTCCCTAGTTGAGAATTCCTGGCGTTATGAGGATGGACAATTGGTCGCAGAGGATGCTTCTTCCGAAGAAGATGGAATAGCCTTATTGTCCATGGACATTCTTCCCGATGGGGCTACGGCGCAGGGCATCGATGTCAGTGAGCATCAAGGACGTATTGACTGGAATGCTGTTAAGGCTTCTGGTATCGATTTCGCTATACTGCGTGTTGGATTTGGCGCTCCATCTTGGGGCGGTCGAGTTGACTATCAATTTAATCGAAATATTTCTGAGTGCGAGCGACTCGGAATTCCTTACGGCGTCTATATCTATTCATATGCTTTTGATAATCAACAGGCAGCCGATGAGGCGTCCATGGTGATTGACTGCCTATCGGGGCGCAATCCTAGGCTACCGGTGTATTACGATCTTGAGGACAAGACAATTATTGCAGATGGTCGTCAATCCGGAATTGCATCTAGAGCTCAGATATTCTGTAATAAGATTTCTAGTGCTGGATATAAGCCAGGCATTTATGCAAACCTAAATTGGTTTAACAATATATTGACCGACCCTGTATTTAAGAGCGGTTCTTGGGATCATTGGATTGCTCAATACAACTCCCAATGTCACTATACCGGCAGTTACAGCTTTTGGCAGTATACAAGCCGCGGAAAAGTTTCTGGTATTAGCGGAAACGTTGATATGAATTACGCGTATGTTGATGTCTCTCTTTATTACTGGCAGTTAAAAGAGGGCACTTGGTATTACGCAACCTCTGACGGCAAAGCGTATACCGGATGGTTGTGCCAGGGTGGCACCTGGTACTGGCTCGAGCCCGACGTGGGCGGTGCCATGGCTACCGGCCTTCACGAGTGCAACGGCTCCCTGTACTGGTTTAATTCGTCCGGCGCGATGGCGACCGGGTGGGTCCTCGACGGCGGGACCTGGTACTACGCGACTGGCTCCGGCGCGCTGGCGCGCGGCCCCGTATCCGTCGGCGGCGTGCCCTACTGCTTCGACGCCCGGACGGGTGCCATGCTGACGGGCTACCAGACGGACGCGCAGGGCGTCCGCCGCTACTTCGGCAGCTGCGGCCCCCTTAACGGCTGGGGCCTCGTCGACGGCTCCTGGTACTGGTTCGCTGACGGTATCGCCTCGACCGGCTGGCTTTACACCGGCGGTTCCTGGTACTGGCTCGAGCCCGACGCGGGCGGCGCCATGGCGACGGGCCTCCATTCGTGCCACGGCTCCGCGTACTGGTTCTATGACTCCGGCGCGATGGCGACCGGATGGGTCCTCGACGGCGGCACCTGGTACTACGCGACGGGCTCCGGCGCCCTCGCCTCCGGCTGGCTCAGCCTAAACGGTGCGTGGTACTGGCTCGATCCCTCGACGCACGCCATGGCCACCGGGCTCCATGGGTGCAACGGCTCCATGTACTGGTTCAACGGCTCCGGCTCGATGGCGACCGGATGGGTCCTCGACGGCGGCACATGGTACTACGCGACGGGCTCCGGCGCCCTCACCTCCGGCTGGGCCTACGTCGGCGGCGCCTGGTACTGGCTTGACCCCTCGACGCACGCTATGACTACGGGTGTTCAAGAAATCGATGGGGTGAAATACTCTTTTGCTAGTAATGGCGCTTGGCTCGGCTAGCAACTCTTCCTTAATTGCTTTTTTCTAATTACATATTGCTCTTAGCTATCCATTTGTAGACTATGTTTATATAAAAATTGGTAACTACTGGGGGCTGCACATGGCAAGGAAAAAGCAAATAACATTAATCCTAATCATTCTTTCAACTCTACTGCTCGCTGGACCCGGTGTGGTTGATATCGCGAACGCAGAACCCATAAGCTCCTCCATCCCTACTGATTTTGAGCGGCAATCCGTCCCCTCGACTCTTTCTCCTTCCGATTCAATTGATGATGGTCCTGCTCAAGAATCCGTTAAATGGAATCTGGGTTGGAATTCGTTTGACGGCAACTGGTTCTATGTGGATTCAGTCAATCCGGTCTCGTTGCATTCTGGCTGGCTCTATACCAATGGGGCCTGGTATTGGCTCGACCCCTCGACGCATGCCATGGCCATCGGGCTCCATGAGTGCAATGGCTCCGCGTACTGGTTTGACGCCTCCGGCGCGATGGCGACCGGGTGGGTCCTCGACGGCGGTACCTGGTACTACACGACGGGCTCCGGCGCCCTCGCCTCCGGTTGGGCCTACGTCGGCAGCGCCTGGTACTGGCTTGATCCCTCCACCCATGCCATGGCTACCGGCCTTCACGAGTGCAACGGCTCCCTGTACTGGTTTAATTCGTCCGGCGCGATGTCGACCGGGTGGGTCCTCGACGGCGGGACCTGGTACTACGCGACTGGCTCCGGCGCGCTGGCGCGCGGCCCCGTATCCGTCGGCGGCGTGCCCTACTGCTTCGACGCCCGGACGGGTGCCATGCTGACGGGCTACCAGACGGACGCGCAGGGCGTCCGCCGCTACTTCGGCAGCTGCGGCCCCCTTAACGGCTGGGGCCTCGTCGACGGCTCCTGGTACTGGTTCGCTGACGGTATCGCCTCGACCGGCTGGCTTTACACCGGCGGTTCCTGGTACTGGCTCGACCCCGACGCGGGCGGCGCCATGGTGACGGGCCTCCACGCGTGCAACGGCTCAGCGTACTGGTTCAGCGCCTCCGGCTCGATGGCGACCGGATGGGTCCTCGACGGCGGGACCTGGTACTACGCGACTGGCTCCGGCGCCCTCGCCTCCGGCTGGCTCAACCTAAACGGTGCGTGGTACTGGCTCGATCCCTCGACGCACGCCATGGCCACGGGCGTTCAAACTATCGGATCATGTGAATACATATTTAATAGTACCGGCAAGATGATGGCTAATTGCTGGTCAAACTGTGATGGGTCTTGGATGTATCATTCGTCATCCAGCGGCGCAATTGACCTTAAAGGCATCATGACCGATTCGGGAATCCAGCTGATTGACGACGACGGTAATGCCAGAACTGGTTGGATTGAGAGTCAGGGTGCTCGATATTATTGTTCTGCTAGTGGAGTAATTCTGACTGGGTGGCAGCAAATTGCTGGGTCTTGGTATTACTTTAACCCGGATGGTCGAATGGCGACCGGCTGGCTTAACGATGGCAGCAACTGGTACTGGCTGGATTCCGCTTCTGGCGCGATGAAAACGGGATGGCTTTCCCTTGGGGGCACATGGTATTACCTTGATGTCGCACGTGGGGGAGTAATGTTGAGTAACGGTTGGTATTGGATCGGCTCTACTGACTACAAGTTCAGTTCATCCGGCGCAATGGTTGGCGCTTGGGTCGATGTCCCGTGCTATTCGCAGTACCCGGAACTTCCTACTGGCTGTGAGTCGGTTGCCCTTACAAACTTGCTTAACTACTATGGTTTCGGTTTAGGTAAGACGATTATTGCGGATTACTATTTGCCCAAGGGAAGCAATGGCAATTTTGTTACCGCTTTTGATGGCAATCCAAGGCGTAGCAGCGGGGGTCTCATGGGATGCGTCGCACCTGCGATTACTATTGCTGGTAATAACTTTCTGCGTGCTGCTGGAAGTGGCAAGCAGGCAAAAGACGTTTCTTTCTCGTCAATTTCTTCCATTAAGAACAGGCTGACCTGTGGTCAACCTGTTGAGATGTGGAATACCGAATGGGGAAGTTGGCCAGGAGGCCGTTATGCTGCGCGTTGGTATAACGGGCATTCCTATGGTCTGTGGGGCGGTAATCATGCCGTAGTTCTTAAAGGCTATGATGACGAGCAGGGAATTGTCTATCTTTCGGATTCGATTAACGGCAATGTTACGCGAAATGCCCAAGTGTTCTTCGGCACGTGGCAACAGATGGATAGCCAGGCCGTGGTAATTGAATAGCCATGATGCTAAAAGGGGAGAGCTCGACGAGCTCTCCCCTTTTGCTACTTTGTTAATCTAGCTACGCCGTCTTCTTACGTCCAAATAGTTCGTCCCAGTTACTGGCTGCCAAAACTGTTCCGCATACAATTACAACGCAGCAGATTACGGATGCCATGTCGGGAATTGTTCCAAGCAAGATCAGGCCAAAGACCACTGACCATGCCGAATAGGAGATATTCAGAGCCATCGCACGCGCTGCTCCGATTGCCGCAATGCCCTTGTAATAGAACAGATAGGATGCAGTTCCTGCGAGTCCGGCGAGTGCAATAATCAATGTGGGCATGCTTGGGATAGCGCCCAACGTGAAATGCCATGCTCCGAAGAGGGGGAGTACGAGCGCTCCATAAACAAGCGCACTTGTAGTTTCGCGGATTTGCAAAGCTGTTTCGTCATCAACGGCATCATCTTTCATTCCCCATGCGCACAGCACCGCTTCGGATCCCCATCCAATAACGGCAAGCACCGCGCCGAGTAAGCCGAGGGGGGCATTTGCAATCTCGCTCGATCCGGCCGATAGATAGCCCATCGTCATTACACCGCAAAGAGCAACGAGAAGGGAAAGAATCTGGCCTTTGCCCATTTTCTCCTTCAGCAGTACGAAGGAAAGGAATGCTCCGACTGCGGGATAGAAGGCGGAGATGATTGCCGTGTAGGCAGCTCCGATGTTATTAATTGCCAATACGTAGCCGGTCATTCCGATAGGTCCACCGAGTAGGGCGCCGGCGATGACGACCTTGCCCGAACGAGTTTTAAGTGCAGCGAGCGTGTCTTTTAGTCTGCCTCGGACTCCCATGTAGCCAAAGAGCCAAATTGCACAGAAGGCATCATGGAGAAAGGATCCCGCAATGGAGGCGCATGCAAGCGCTTCCGCCGATCCAATATAGGGCGCAAGCGCCAAGCCGATTCCAAGAATTACTGTATCAAGGCCCCAAAGAAGACCGCTAAAAAAGCCGAATTGCATCGTTACTCACCTTTCCGATAGATCTCCAGTGCCTTTTTGAGGTATTTGGCACCGTAATTGAAGTAGATATAGAGCCATTCGCCCACGAAGTCGCCTTCGGCTTCTTTCAGAAGAGACCAGAGGTACCAGCACCATCCTGCAAGGGCAATGTGCGCATAGTTATGCGCAATTTCGTTGTTTGTTGCCTTGCGCCCAAAATATGCATCAAGCGCGCGGTCGACTTCATCTTCGGAAAGCTCACAGCAGACACTGCACGTTCCAAAATCGTTCGCGTAATCGCTCATGCCAGCATATTCCCAGTCAATGAGATAGTACTTGTCGTTTTCATCGATAAGGAAATTGAGGTAAAAGAAGTCATTGTGACAAAGGCATTTTGGCGCATTGTCGGCCTGAACAAAGTGCTCCAATTCATCGATTTCGGCGGCCATTTCCCTGTAGCCTGGAATGTCGATGGGACCTTTTTCCAGAAGAAGTGATTCGTAGCGCTTCGCTTCGAGGTAGAAGTCAAATTCGGTTTCGACATTTGCAACGCTCTCGTGAAGCGAACGACACATCTGCATCATTCGATTCATTTGGGCAGCATCGTGCGGATCAGGCTGCTTTGCGTTGGGTACAAACTTCGAAATTTTCCAACCGCGCTTTGGGTCCTCATGAATGAACGTATCGTCAAGGCCGAGTTCCTTGGCCTTTTTAAGTGCGGCTACTTCTCCATTTCTGTTAATAAGCAGTTCGGTTCCGACTCCCGGATGGCGGTAAACGTACTCTCCATCATTGGTTCTAAAGTGGCACGATAGATTCGTAAGGCCTTGTTTAAGGGGATAAACGTCGTGAATCTCTGATTTGGAACAGCCGAGCACTTGCTCGATGTTATCGAAAATGTCGGAGTCAACGTTTTCGATAAAATGCGGATCAAAGACACGCAGCTCATCAAGAGAATCGAATTCGTTAATCTCGCCCTCAGGATACTTTTTGATCACCATATCGAGCTCCTTGATGTGCTCGATATATAGATCTTCCCAAAGCTTGTCCGTTGTTTCGGGCTTGTTATATTCCGTTTCAAGAATCTGCTTAAATGCAAGTGAGAAGGCTTTATCAAAGTAGACATGTCCGAGCATATACCAAGCATCGGAACCGCCAATCGTAACATTGGTGATTCTATCCATTGCTCCCGTTTGAATGCACCATTCTTTGGTGGCGCCTTCAGCATATTGAGCAGAATAAAATGCTTTCCAAACATATGCTTCAAACGGATTGTTTAGAAGGTAATCATCGCTTGAGCAAATGTAGGTGTTGCCAAGCCGCTCTTTTACGCACATAAGCGATGCGTGGTTATTTTTGGATGCGTATTCGTTGTTGACGACAATCGAAACGCCGAACTTGCTTTCAAGATAGAAGAAATACTCTTTTTTATAGCCGACAACGACGGTGATATTGCTGATACCCGCGTCTTGCAGCTGCCTAATCTGACGCTCAATGAGAATCTCACCACGTACTTTTAAAAGGCCTTTGGGCTTTTCATACGAAATAGGAGCAAAGCGGCTCGAAAGCCCCGCAGCTAATATCACTGCGTTTTCAACCTTATAGGGGTGAAGTGCTTCGTAACCATTGTCGGTTAGGCTGTCCGATTCGAGAAGGCCCTCATTCGTAAGCTCTTTATTTGCTGCGTTTACTGATCCAAGTGAAAGGCCGGTGCGCTCGGCGACTTCTCGCTGGCTGGCATATGGGTTCTTTAAGTATTCGTATAGAACTGTAAAGTTACGCTTGGTCAGTTCCACTGCAGGCCTCCAATTAAGATGTTCATTGCTTAGGGAAAGAATAGAATGATTGAACGTTATGTTCAATTTAATATATTAATCTACATAGACTGAACAGACAGTAACGAAAATCAATCTTGGAATGTGGATTAAAATAAATAAATGAGATATCTGGGAGGGTCGCTTATGTATCGATTCGAAAAGAAGGCCACGCTTGTTTGTGCTGCTGCGTCATTAATCACTGCTTGCTGCTTGCCCCTGAGTGCGAATGTCGCGTTTGCACAGGATTCCGTTGAGGCTCAGAGTATTGAGTCAAAAGCGGTTTTTTCTTCTGTGGTTTCCGATGATTTGCAACCTGATAATTCTTCCGTCATAAAAGATGGCTGGCAACGAGACGAGTCGTCTGGAGTTTGGTATTACGGAAAAAACGGTAAACACCAAACTGGCTGGCTGCAAAGCGGGGGCTATTGGTATTGGCTTGATCCAGCCAATGATGGTGCAATGCAGACAGGTTATTTCAATGTGACCGATGCTGGCGGATCGACTGCTTCGTTTTATGCGAATGACGGCAATGCCGCAACGCCTTTTGGCGCGCTATATCAGAACTGCTGGCTACGTAACTCAGATGGAAATTGGTTTTATGCCAATGCTGGAGGCGATTTAGCTGCTGGTTGGTTTTATCAAGACGGCACATGGTATTACCTGGATCCTGCCACCCATATAATGCAGGTTGGTTTTGTCGACCTCGGGAGCGGGAAATACTATTTAGATGCCACTGGTGCTATGAAAACCGGCTGGATTCTCGTTGACGGGAATTGGTACTGGGCTTATTCATCGGGTGCCCTTGCTTCGTCATGGCAAACGATAGGTGGGGCTCGCTATTATTTTGACCCACAGACGTTCATCATGTTTAAGGGTCGTCAAAAGATTGATGGAAGAACCTACATTTTTGGTGACTATGGTCTCGCAAATGGATGGTACAAAGACGGAGTAGATTGGTATTACTGCACTAACGGTATTGCGGCCACTGACTGGAAACTCGTTAACGGCGCTTGGTATTATCTCGACCCAGCTTCCGATGGTAAGATGTCCGTTGGGTATTTAGACCTTGGCAATGCAGCTTATTATTTAAAGCCTAACGGGGCTATGGCTGTTGGTTGGGCTCAGGTCGAGGACGGCTGGTATTTCGCCTCCCAATCTGGTGCACTTATTTCTGGCTGGTATAAAGAAGGCACAAGCTGGTATTACCTGGACCCTGTTAGCCATCTCATGAAAACGGGCTTATTTGAGGTGGACGGCAACGATTGTTTTGCAAACCAGAGCGGTAGGCTTGTGGTTTCAAGTTGGGTTACCGTTAATGATGGCGTTGATAGATACGCTGATGATAATGGATATCTTTGCAAGGATGTGATTCGCGAAAATGGCACTATCCTAAAAACCGCTGGAGCTGATGGTTGGCAGGTTGCGTCCGGCTGGGTTAATGTCGCAAATCTAAGGTTTTACGCTGAGCCCGGAACGGGTGCCATTCATCTTGGATGGCTACAGATTGACGGCGATTGGTATTGGCTTGATGCCGATTCTGGCGTGTTGAAGACCGGATGGGTTTTTACTGGCGGTGCATGGTATTACCTAAATGCTGACGGAAAAATGGCAACTGGTTGGAAATGCCTGAATGGAACATGGTATTACCTTGAGTCCAATGGAAGCATGCATGTTGGCTGGCTTAAAGATTCGGGTAAGTGGTATTGGTTAGACGGCAGCGGCGCTATGGCAACGGGCGCAAGGACCATCGATGGCGTTCGTCGAGTTTTCTGGAGCGATGGCCAGTGCGACAAAGTTGGCTGGCAAAATCCATCCCAGTATCCTCAGGTCAGTTCTTGGACTGTTCAGCTGCCTAGCTATTGCACCGGATACTTTACCTATGTGACCCCTTCTCGCATCTCTGTCGAGGCAACGCGGGAAGATTGCGTGAACGCCTTTATCCAGCGCGCCTATGAGTATATTGGTACGCAATATATTGAGCCTTGGTCTACCGCTCCCGGTGGAGCTGTTGATTGCTCTGGTTTTGTCTTGCAGTGCCTTTATGCTACTGGCATGGATATGGGTGTTTACAACCCTTATAACCATCGCTGGGATCCAAGCCAAACCTACAATTCCATGAATTGGTATCGAAGTAATATCTTTATGCCCGTGAGTGCGAACTCAATTCAGCGTGGCGATGTGATTTATTATCGCGGGCATATCGCAATTGCACTTGGCGGCGGTATGATGATTGACTCCTGGCCTCATCAGGGCGTCGGAATTCATTCCATTAGCGCAAGGGGAAATGTGATCGGCGCAGCCCGTCCGTTTATTTAATTGATTTGCTGCAAGCCGGTCGATATCGGTTGGGGGCCTGGAATGAATGTCTGGATTGAACATCGAATTTGTTGGCGAGTAATTGGCTTGATGCTATTTTCCGCCTTGCTCTCAGTTTCCGTCCCCGCATTTTCTTGCACTGCCTATGCCGTGGAAGAGGGGGCGGATAACGGTGTCGTAGAGCGCGACTCGACAGGAGGGTCGGGAGCATTTGTCGGTGGCGGTTGCTCTCAAGACTCCAGTGATTGTGCCGGCAAAACAACGGAAGATTCGAGCCTACAGGTTGTCGAAAGTCAAGACCTGTCGACGACAGAAAAACTATCTGGATGGCAATGGAACGGTTTGTCCTGGTACTACTATCTTGACGGCTGTCGTTTGACCGGAATGCAGAATATTGACGACTCGTTGTACTACTTGGACTCCGCTCGTGATGGCGCAATGAGCTGCGGCTGGATTTTTACTGAAAATAAGTGGTATTACGCGGGTCCATCAGGCGCTTTGGCAAGTGGTTGGCAGTTTATCGGAGGCCAATGGTACTGGTTTGACTCCCTTGACAGCTGTTCTATGGCTACTGGTCGACGTGTTATTGATGGGCACCCTTATCTTCTTGGAACCTATGGACTGATTAATGGTTGGTGCCTTGATAACGGTTTATGGTATTGGGGTAACAATGGTGAAGTCTTAACCGGCTGGTTTCAAACTAGCAATAATTGGTATTGGCTTGATCCCGCCAATGATGGTGTTATGTCTAGAGGAATCGTTTCTGTCGGTTCGTCTCTTTACTATTTATCGGATTCCGGCGCAATGGCTGTTGGTTGGGCGTTTGATGGGACGGACTGGTATTACGCTGACGGTTCCGGCGCACTTGCATCGGGCTGGCGTTTGGTGAACGGCGTTTGGTATTGGCTCGATGTC
Organism: Collinsella aerofaciens; assembly: GCF_025289055.1. Lineage (GTDB taxonomy): Bacteria > Actinomycetota > Coriobacteriia > Coriobacteriales > Coriobacteriaceae > Collinsella. The sequence goes on along the minus strand of NZ_JAESIQ010000002.1, from coordinate 78,354 downwards.
GCAAATGACAATAGAATGGCTACCGGCTTTTATGTCATCGGATCCAACCGGTATCATTTTTCTTCAACGGGAGCGTTGTCACTTGGCTGGTTTATGAGCAATGGAGACTGGTATTACGCTGAGCCTTCTCAAGCGTCGGGCATTATAAAGACTGAATGGCTGAAGGACGGTGGTCAATACTATTATCTCGATCCTGCCGCCGACGGTAAAATGCTTCTTGATCATTTTTCTGTAAATGGGAAAAGCTATTATGCAAAAGCTTCAGGCGCTGTTGCTTGTCGTGAATGGGTAGATGTCCAGGACTCGGTTCAGGATGAGCCATCTAAGGCTTTTGCTGGTTCTGATTGCTCATTGTGTGGAGCATTGCGTAATGGAAAACTGTTTACATCAAACGGCGATGGCGAATTGGTCGAAGCTCACGGGTTTGTGATGCTTGGAGGCTGTAAGTTCTATGCTGATCCAACCGATGGCTCCCCCTGCGCTGGATGGAAGAACGTTAACGGAAAATGGTACTTTTTTGATGAGACCGCTGGCTATGCACGATCTGGCTGGCTGTACAAGGATGGCTCCTGGTTCTATTTAGATCCGTCCACTTATGCTATGAAAACCGGTTGGGTTGCCGTTAACGGATCTTGGTATTACCTGAATTCGTCTGGTTTCATGCAGACGGGATGGCTCAATCTGGGCGGCACCTGGTATTGGCTTGACGCTAGCGGCGCTATGGCTACTGGCTGGCGCGTTGTGGACGGGTCCTGGAATTACTTTATGGCAAACGGCGCGTGGGTGTCAGACTATATGGATGCTAAAGCTCAAAGTTATTCAAGCAATACAAATTGGCTGATACTTGTCGATACGTCGCGTTGCATTACGAGTATTTACACTGGATCTTGGAATAACTGGTCCTTAAACCGTCGATATGTATGTTCGACGGGAAAAGCTAGCACACCTACGGTGATAGGGGAGTATCAAGTCTACGGAAAGGGATATTCCTTTGGGCATGGATATACTTGCTATTACTACACGCAGTTCTATGGTGATTACTTATTCCATTCCTCACCCTACTACGTCAACAGCAACCGCGTGATGGATCCCACGATGGGCGTTTCATCCTCTGCTGGATGCGTACGCCTTGAGATTCAGAATGCAAAATGGATTTACGATAACATTCCTTATGGAACAAAGGTTGTTACTTATTGATATTAGGCACTCGTTTTAAGAGACAGGGATAAATACTCTATTTTTAAAAGAGTTTCTTTTAACTGAGGGTGCTTTGATAATCTTTAGCAATGAATTTGGGAGGATTTTTGGAAATAGAAATGGGAAATGATATTGGCGTATGCGTACTTCTCTCAGCTTATAAACCCGATCTTAAGTTTTTCGCGGAACAACTTGATTCGATAGATAAACAAACGTTTCCGCTTACGCTTCTAGTTAGAAATGACTGCCCTGAATCGGATTCATTAGAGCGGTTTATCCAAGCGCATATAACGAAAAACGCCTATCGGTATTATCACGGTGATAATAATCTCGGTTATGTCAAATCGTTCGAGGCGCTGCTCTCCTTGGCGGAAGGGGATTACGTAGTACTTTGCGATCAGGATGATATTTGGGAGCCTAATAGAGTTGAAGTTTCGCTCAACCATATGCTAGAAGAAGGCTCAATTCTAGATGTTTGTGATAGATCGGTAATTGACGAAAACGGAAATATTCTGGTAAAGAGTTATAGGAAAGCTCATCCTAATTCGCCGGAAGTAAATTGGTGCTCTGGAGAGGATATTACTGTACAGGCCGCAAGCGTATGTTACGGCATTGGTATGGCTCTCATGTTAGATGCGAGTGCGGCGAAGTCGATGATTCCCTTTCCGGAATCGACTGCACATGACTTGTGGTTGACATTGGGTTGCAGTGAACTGGGGAAGTGCAGCTTTACTATGACTCCTTTGGTTAAGTATCGTCGACATGGTGGTAACGAAACTGGATTCCTTGCAGGTGTTTCTTCAAAAGATGATTGGTATTCGACAAGAGTTAAAAACAGGGTTGATACTGCTAGGCGATTTGCCGATAGATTTCCCGATTCACCGCATCTAAAGGAAATATTGGGGTTCGCTGAAGCAAGGGAGCGGCGCTCCATAATTGGTTTACTTAAATACCGACGAGCTTGCCCGTCTATCGCTAAAGCAGATATCATTATACGTCTTGTGCCGAATTGGCTGTTTATTTTGATTTTAAAAGAACTTAAAGCTGCGAGATAGCTCCGTATCCTCATTTCGACAGGTTTAGAAGGGCGCTTATATTTGTGAAGGCCACAGAGAAGACTCTTTCGATTAAACATAATATGTTCTGGAATACCGTCGGTTCGTTGACTAATTTAGGCTGTCAGTGGCTTATCACCATTTTGGTCGTTCGGCTGTCTGATGGATATAGTGCTGCAGGCATTTATTCGCTGGCTATGTCTATTTTCAACATGTTTTCTCAATTAGCCCAATACAGGATGTACACGGTGCAAATTGCAGATGTTGAAAGGAAAAACTCTGCTGGTGAATACCTGACTTTTCGTTTCTTTACTACTTTTATAGCGTTTGCAATGTTAGCCGTCTATTCCATTGCAACGTGTCGTATTGGTACGGTGCCCGCTATTCTTCTGTATGCTCTCTATAAAACCGCTGGCTTAGTCATTGATGTCATGCATGCTAATGATCAGGTTGGTCATAGGATGGACTATATTGGGAAATCCCTCATAATGCAGGGCATCGGCTCTCTCCTTTCATTCATTCTTGTCTTTGGATTTTTTAATAGCCTCGAAGGTGCACTGTTGCTTATGACGGTAGTGACAATAGGCATCGGAGTTATTTACGATTATCCAAGATCAAATCGGATTTCTGCAATCAAGCTTGGAATTAGCCGAGCGAAGGTCAGAGCCTTCCTATGTAGCTGTTTGCCCATCGTTCTGGGCGGCATTGCTGCTTCTGCGGCGCCGAATATTCCCAGGCAGTATTTATCTTATTCATTCGGAGATTCTGCTCTGGGTATTTATGCATCAGTTGCTGCACCTGTGGCAATTATCCAAATGGGTGCGACCTATATTTATAATCCTTTATTAGGTTATCTAGTAGAGCGTTACCATTCTAGAGAAAAGTCCTTTTTTTCGCTCATAGGTAAAATACTTGCTGGCATCTTTTTTGTCGGTGTCATATCTTCAGTTGCCCTTTTCTTTTTCGGTAAATTATTGCTGTCACTGTTTTATGGCGCTGGAATAGCTAAACATACCGATCTCCTTCAGCCTATGTTGGCTTGTGCCTTTTTGACTGGCATCGCTTGGTTTGTCAACGATTTGTTGGTTTCTCTTGATAATTACCGAGGGGTATTTGTTGGCAGCATGCTGTCCTTAATTAGTGCTGTCGCTGTTATGGCTCCTGCGCAAATGCTGTTTGGCTTAAATGGCCCTACTGTATCGGCGCTTATATCCAATGCCATTTGCCTTATTTATCAGTCTTCTGTTTTGGGGAAACAGACGCAACAATGGTTCGGGGAAAAGAGATAGGCCGATGATGTCTAAAGCTCACGCGCTATTAAAGCTTCAAAACACTGAATTGGATATCCTTCAGGTTGTCGCCGCATTCTGCTCTAAGCACGGCATCAGGTGGTGGCTTGACGGTGGAACATGTTTAGGAGCAATGCGTCATAGGGGGTTTATCCCTTGGGATGATGATATAGATATCGGAATGATGCGTTCAGATTATGACCGCTTTTGCTCTTTAGCCGAGGGTGGGTTACCGGAAGGATATTCGCTCCATACATCGCGGAATACTACTGGCTATGCTGCGATGTTTGCTAAGGTGTATCGCGATGGAACTCGCTTCGAGAATCAAGAGGCTCGAGAGGCTTCCAGTTCGATGGGCATTTTTGTCGACATCTTTCCATATGACCAGCTCTATACAGATAAACGCCTTCGTGCAAAGCAAGTCCGAACTGCATCAATTGCACAGAAAAGAGCCTATTTATATCATTCTTCTTCCATTGTTGTCCCTCATAAAGGGTTCCTTGGTCAACTCGAGCAAATTGGTTGTTCTGCTATGCACGTGGTGGAACAACTGGTTTCTCGAGGCGCATGCTCTTACCAGGATTTGTTCGATTCCTGTATTGCCGACTCAAATACGGGTGAGGTCTCTGATTACTGTCTGACGTTAAGCTGGCCGAATATGGCGCCAGTGCCTATTTCAGAGATTTTCCCTCTGAGCAGCGCGGTTTTCGAAGGCAGTGAATTCCCTGTTCCTCGTATGACGGATAAATATCTTACAACGATGTATGGCGATTGGAAAAAAATACCGTCACCGGATAATCGACATACCCATCTTCCGCTCTTGCTCGACTTTGGAGATGGGGAAGTCTGGACGGCACAGAATTAAGGATATGACATCTATATCAGATGAGGTTATGTGATGAGCTCCTCTATTTGTATTTTCACTCACCATTATCACCCGCAACTTAGTGGAATTGGTAATTTTGTCGATGGTCTCGCTCATGCCTTGACTGCACGCGGCGATAGGGTGGTTATCGTTACTAATGATTCGATGCGCGTGGGAGTCGGTCATTCAGTCGAAAACGGCCTGGAGGTAATTCGTCTTCCTTGCATTCCGTTACTTGATGGAAGACTTCCTCTTCCCAAAAAAACCAGTGATTATTACCGACTCCTGCAAACCCTTGATGATTATGAGTGGAATGGTGTTCTGATAAACACGAGACTTTTCCCTCTCTCGCTCGAAGGGCTGAGGTTTGCTGCGGATCATAGTGCTAAGGCTGTCGTTCTCGACCACGGCTCAGCGTATCTTTCCTTCAATCAGCCACTCCTTGATTTTTTTGTGCGCCGATATGAGGATTGGATTACGGATCGCGTAAAGACGTTTGACCCTGATTTCTATGGGATTTCTTCTAAAAGTGTTGAATGGCTTCAGCACTTTAATATCACTGCAAAGGGCGTCATTTCAAACTCAATCAATGCCTCATTCTATAGGAGTATTTCTTCGGGGAGAGATTTCCGATCTGAATTAGGTATCCCTCAGTCATCTTTGGTTGTAGCTTTTGTCGGGCGGCTTATTCCTGAAAAGGGAATTAATTCAATTATTGAGGCGGCTCGCACAAAAGATATTACCAAGCGTGATATTTGTTTTGTTCTTGCAGGGGATGGTCCGCTGGCTAATGAGGTCAAGGAAGCCTGTTCGTCTAACTTGTTTTGGCTTGGGAGATGTAACACAGAGGATATTTCTTCCTTACTTCAGCAAGCAGATGTGCTTTGTCTTCCAACTCGTTCCGAAGGCTTTTCAACGGTACTTCTTGAAGCTTCAGCCTGCGGAACGCCTGCAGTGGTAACAGATGTGGGCGGGGCACGCGAGCTTATCTTAGATGATAGCTACGGCACAATAATTCGGTCCATGGCATCTGATGAGGTGGTTTCGGCATTATGCAGGCTTTTTGATGATCGAGAGCTGCTTTCTCTTCAGTCTCGAAACTCTAGGGCGCTTGTTGAAAGTCGATATAACTGGGATGCCACTGCTATGGATGTCGAGAAGGCGTTTTGTATTTGCTAAGTGATACTTGGCTGGCTTTTGTTCGGATGAAGTTGATAATCAAGGGCTTTTGTTCGGCTTTTGCGTGAAGTTGGATATAAGTGCCGATTTTGGTATTGTCGATTCCTCCTATTTCATGAATATTTGCTCGCTTGAGCACCGCTGAATATCAAGAAGCACGCCGCTGTTATTGCGCCTGGCTTTGGGGCCGACATGGGTCTCGGCGCCTATTTATTGCTAGCGTCCGGCGTCGCGTCGCTGCTGCATGTTGGCCTCGCCTGTATCAACCCAGACCGTGTTTCTTTAAGCTAGTGCCAAAGATTAAGGCTATCGTTGGGATGGGGGGGATAGTTGGAGCAGTTTTGTCCGATTAGAATGGCGTCGAAGTCTTATGCACCGCGCAATTGGGCGAGAGCCGCAGCGGATTTGTATCTCGCGATGGCAGATGGGGGCTCCAGGTGAACGTCAGCTGTATGCCAGCCGTGCAAACTAAATATCCAAGCTTGAGATGTAACTTCGCGATGGTTAGTCCGGATGCTGTAAACTTTATTCATTACTAGACAGTGCGTTGGACTGTAAGGGCCGCATTTTCTTCGAGCGTCGCTAAGGGCCAACTATTATTTGGAATGGATGAAACTCGATTGTCATTTGCTTTAACAAAAGATTCAAAAGGATATCCGCGTGTTCTGGTAATTATTCCCGCTTATAACGAGCAGGAATGCATTCTCAATACCGTTGCTTCTATTAAGGCTGCTGGATATGACTATGTCGTAATTAACGACGGCTCACAGGATGGGACACTTAGGCTTTGTCGAGAGCATGATGTCAACATATTGGATCTCCCACAGAACCTTGGTATCGGTGGGGCGGTCCAGGCGGGGCATAAGTATGCTCAGAGATTTGGCTATGATATTGACATTCAGGTTGACGGCGATGGCCAACATGATCCTTCTTATATACCTGAGCTTGTTAAGCTGATTGAGGGTGGGGCGAGTCTGGCGATAGGCTCTCGATTCTTGGTCGAGACCGACGGTTTCCAATCAACCTTTATGCGTCGTGTTGGAATCAGGTGGCTCTCTTTTTTGCTTAAGTTGCTTACAGGTAAGGCGGTCACCGATCCCACTTCTGGCTTTAGAGCCTGCAATAAAGACGCCATCGACTTATTCTGCAAGAGCTATCCTGATGATTATCCGGAGCCGGAATCGATAGCTTTGGCTATGAAGCTTGGTCTCCCCGTTATGGAGGCACCTGTAAAGATGAATGAGCGCCAGGGCGGGCGTTCATCCATTGGGGTCCTCTCTTCCGTCTACTACATGATTAAAGTTACGCTTGCTATTGTCCTTGTGTGTTGGATCCATAGGGGAGACCAATAATGAATTTTTTTCTAAGGATTGGGGCAGCCATCTTTTTTGGTGGGTTCCTCGTTTATGTTCTTCGACTCGTATCCAAAGGAAAGATGCTTCTTAAGTATTCTTTGCTTTGGATTTTAATGTGCATGGCGGCCTTGCTTTGTGATTTATTCCCTCAGCTTATTTTTTATTGCTCCACGGCTATTGGGTTTGTTAACCCGGCCAATTTCCTCTTCCTGGGTGCAATTGTGCTGTTGCTTGCAATCTCTCTATCCCTTAGCGTTGCGGTGAGCCGTCATGTTTTGGCAATCAAAAGCCTTACACAAAGGATTGCCTTGCTCGAAAAAGAGCTTGAGAATCGGTTGGATTATTATGACTGAGCTTGATACAATTATTTGCTTCAGTTTACTTTTAGTTCTTCAATGTTGCTAGTTGAGGAAAGTGGAAATCTGCCTTATACAAACGTTGCTTATACCCTTTGCTGAGGTCTGGATCGGTACCAAATCCGATGATTCTCATCGCGGGTTGCCATTTGCTTGTCAATGGAGGCGATATCCCTGCTCCGGCTGCAATGTTGTTTCAGCTGTTATGTCGTGGTCGAATAGTTTTGTATTAATAATGTAGAACAGATAATAGAATCAGCCGGAGGACTCCATTACAAAAGAGCGTAATTCCATTATCGAGCCATTTAGGTTAATTTCGATGTGGTGTGTAGTTACACATCATTTTGTAATGCATAATGCAGATGATGTATCGGTTTTTGCTAGCCCTTTAACCCGTTAAATTTATTAGGACGATATCACTGACCTGGTGGCTGAACTACTACCACACTACCGCTACGCCCCAGTGGGGCTGGGTTTTAAATACGCCTTTGGAATGATATTGCTTTGGCTATCTTGCGGAAAACAATCTCGAAGAAGAGTGGGCTCCTTGACGTAGGTCGCGTCGAGCCAGACGTAGGGCACTGGCGAGCCCTCGAGCGGCCTTCCGTACAGATCCTCGATGCCTGGTCCAGGCTCGAGGCGATGGCGCTCACCTGGTCCTTCGAGAGCCTGGAGACGCCTATCTTCTCGGCTACCCTCTGCACCTTGCGGGTGCTCGTGCCGGTGGCGTACATCTCGGCGACGGCGGCAACGAGGGCGCGGTCCACGCGCCGGTGGAGCTCGATCACGTCGTCCGGGAAGAAGCTGCCGGAGCGGAGCTTCGGGATGCGCAGCGTCAGCGTGCCGGCGCAGGTGCGAGCGACCTCTCGCGGTAGCCGTTTCGGCTGTTCGCCCCGCCACCGCTCAGCTGGTCGGCCTCGGCGTCCATCGCGGCGTTCACGACCTGTTTGGCGAGTTTGGGGAGCAGCTCCCGCATGTCGATGGCGCCGTCGCTGAAACGGGGCATGGCGAGTATGTCCGGCGCCGGGTCTGACAAGATTTACATAGCGATCTTCGTCCTTTCCCGGAACCTGTTGTTGTGGTGATTTCTGGTTCCGGGACGAAGGCCGTTTTTCGTTAAACGGGCACTAAGGGGTCACCCTTGCACCAACATTTTCGGCGCGATCCATGAGATTGAATTCCGCCATTCTTTTTGGATGCCAATGTGCTTGCTAGTATACTGATACCAGTATTTTTAATTGCGTTCTATTGGTTTCTCGATTATAAGGATTTTTATGACAAGTTCCATAAGATGTAAGCCTTTATTTGTTTTGTTTGCCGTTTTTTTCGCATTCTATTCAGTCTATTGGTATCTAAATAATCCGAGATTACTTGTACTGCTTACAATTACCATCTCGTCGATTCTAATTCTTGGCCTTTGCGCTGCATATGCTAAGGTGTACCATCGTCTTAAAAGTGAATGGGTATTCTTGGCGCTGCTTATAGCATTTCTAATTATTTTTATCTTTATCTTTCCTCCGTTTACGGTTCCGGATGAAGGCCATCATTTTTTTTCAACTTATTGGATGGTTGATAGTCTTCCATTCAATGCGCATGTGACAAATGATGGTGGTTTTCTAGTACGGGATATCGATCTTTCCCTTTATAAGGGTCGCCAGAGTAACGCCATTGACTCCTCTTCATTTGATTCGATTATTCAGAATTATGCTCTGTTTGAGAATGGGAAGTGGACTCCATTCAATGAGTTCTCATTTAGCGTCAGTAGTGAGAACGTTTCTGCGAAAATAGGATCTATCGTTGGGCTGCAAATCGGTCTGTTTTTCGGACTTGGTGCCTATCCTGTGTTCTATATGGGGCGCATTGGTTCGGCTCTGGTTTTTTGCTTTTGTGCGTTCCAGGCATACAGGATTGCACCTAAGGGCAAATCGGTTATTGTTTTTGTTTCGCTTCTGCCTATGACGCTTCACTTGGCTGCTTCATACTCTTATGATTCAGGAATTATTGCGTACTCGCTTTTAGTATTCGCTTGTCTAATGCGCGGTTTTTTTGGAGAGCAGAAATCAATAGGTTGTAAAGAAATCGTCATTTATTTAATTATTTCGGCGTTTTTGGCTCCGTGTAAGGTTGTTTATTCTGGGTTGATATTACTTGGTTTGCTTGTGCCCCTTTCGCAGTTCCAAGATGTGAAAGTCGGACGTATCGGTAAGTGCATACTGATCTTTGCTGTTATAGCCTCCGTTCTAGTGCTGCGCATAGCATCAATGAGTACATTGGTGTCTCAGTCTTCAGATGCCTCTCGTGGCCAAGAGATCGGGCGGTTTTATACGCTCAGTGACATCATCATGCATCCAAAGAATAGCTTCGAGGTCTTTTTTAGGACATTAGATTCCCTAGGAGATTTCTATTGGGGATCCACCTTAGGTTATTCGCTTGGATGGCTCCAGAAAAACTTGCAGTTTCCAGCCTTTTTTATGATTCCTTATTTGTTGTTTGGGTTTATTTGTTGTTTGGATTCCGAAGATGAGCCCTCTTTTCTCAGCCCCATTTGTTCCATTCTGTTTATTATCGCTTTTGCTTTGGCTGCCCTTGGTTCCATTGTATCTATGTGGTTGGGCTGGACGTTCAATTACGAGAATGTAATACAGGGCGTTCAAGGACGATATTTTCTTCCTGTTCTACCAGCTTTGTTGTTTGGGTCGAGAACGCGCTTGTTTAAATTCAACTCATCTTCGCTTTCTGTCGTCTCTTTTGGCATGTGCGTGATGAATTGTTTATATCTTATTCGTTTTATTAGTATTGCATCCTGTGTGTAGGCCTTTGCGTAATGCTCTCGGGTTTTTTCTGCTATCTAACAGTTTAGATAGCAGGCGATGATTCGGACGCCGCAGGGTCCCCGAAAGCTATGCTTTTCCAAGCCAAGCAGAGACTTTGACCGAGCGCTGGGTTGGCATGCGAGAGGCCAACATGAGGCCGTGCCGCGGGGCGGACCGCAGGTAGCAAAACGGCACCGGAGCCCATGTCGGGCCCGGTGCCCAAGCGCGATATCGACGGCGCAGTTTCGCGATATTCAACAGCGCCCAAATGAGTAAATACTCATTATCTATAAATGATAATAACGATTCGCGGGTTCCCCGACGGTGAAGTTTGGATTCATATAAGGATCGCCTTTGACGTAATACTTAGCCCATCGATAATTCATGTACGCGACCTCTTTGTGGAAGCGAATCTGCTTCTCCGTATTGTTTTCAACGCCTCTAGAAATCGACTCGTAGTGATAGAGCTCGACTTCGGGTGTGTATACAATTAGGTCGTTGATCTCGCGTAGCTTTAAGCAAAAGTCAACGTCATTAAATGCAACTTGAAGCTCTTCCGTGAAACCTCCGACTTTCTCATATTCATCACGCTTGGTCATTATGCAAGCTGCGGTGACGGCGCTGAAGTCTTGTTGTGCATCGTTGAGTGCAAAGTAGCCCCAGTTATCCCTTGGCATGCTTTGGCAAAGATGTCCTGCCACGCCACCAGTGACGCATAAGCCCGCGTGCTGGATGGTGTTGTCGGGATAGTAGAGTTTTGCACCAACTGCGCCAACATCCTCACGTGCGCAGATGCCAAGCATAGTCTCAATCCAATTGGGCGTAATTACCTCAGTATCGTTATTCAACAGCAAGAGATAGTCGCCCTTGGCGTGAGCAACGCCAAAGTTCATGAGCTTGGAGAAATTGAATTCGTGCTTCCAAGTTACAAGACGAACGATGTCAGGATATTTTGCTTGCAACTTATCGTAATAATCGAACGTCTCCTTTTCTGTGCTGTTGTTTTCGATTATGACAAGCTCGAAATTGTCGTACGTTGATTTCTCAACAATTGACTTAATGCAGTTGTCCAGAATGTTGGCGTGGTCTTTAGTTGGAATGATAATTGACACGAGTGGATGGGAATCTGGCACAGCGTAGGTTACTTTATATGTAAAGGGACGACGCGCTTGTTCGACCTTCGCATTGAGCCCAAGCCTGTCCAAATGACTCTGGACCGCTTTGATACCTGCGATAGTGGCATACGGCTTGCTATCGGCATTTGCTGCGGTGGAGGTCTCGCTTAGGCGCCAGTGATATAGAACCTTTGCAACATGATGAACTTTCCTTGCCTTTTCCACGGCGTGGAGAGTCAGATTATGATCCTGTGCTCCATCGAACTCTTTCGTGTTCGGTTCTAGAGTGTCAAGCAGAGACTTACGGATGGTAAGCATATGGCAGATATAGTTATTGTTTCTGAGCAGATCGATATTGAAATCCGGCTTAAAGAACGGCTGCGCTAGCATTCCATCGGGCATGAGTTTATCTTCATCACAATAAAGAAGATCGACGTCATCATTGTTTTCAATTGCCTCGGCATATGAGAACAACAAGTCCGGTTCAAGAATATCGTCATGGTCAAAGAAGCTAACGAAATCACCCGAAGCGATGGCAACGCCGGCGTTTGTGTTTTCGGAAATGCCCTTATTCTCGGTAAGGTTAATTGATTTAATTCTGTTGTCGTGGGCCGTCTCCTGCTCAACGCGAGCCTTTAGTTCCTGATTGTCAGGACTTGCATTAACTAGGATGAGCTCCCAGTTTGCATAAGACTGGTTTTTTACGGATTCGGCCATATCGTTAAAGAACGAAATGGGTGTGTTGTATAGAGGGACAATAATGCTGAACTTCGGAGCGCTGTTGAAGACGATTTTTCTCTGCTTCTCCAGAGCGCCGATAGTTGCCTTATGATCCGTGAACCATTCGGGGTATTCAGGGTCAAACTGCGCATGGGTAAAGAGAAAGTTGGTCTCCTCAAGAAGCAAGCCTAGCTTATCGGGTGTTAAGCAGTCGAATGCACTGAATGATGGGTGATTTTGATCGTCAATAATAAAGTAGTAACGATCGAACGCCTTTGGCATTCGAATTGAGAGCTGCGTTTCAAGCTGCTTTTTCTCAGACGTAAATCCAACGCTTGTTACATTCGAGCCGAAATTGACGATGCTCAAATTAACTTCATTAAGGGTTCGATCGAAACAACGAAGTTTGATTTGCGAGTCGCTACGATAAGGAGTTCTCACCGTGCACCTAAGAATATAGTCGCTTGAATCTTCGATGCACTGCCAGAAATCAATCGTTGCCATGTCAAACTCTGAAACGTCATCGTAGTTTCGGAGTTTGCTGCACATGTCAGGTTTAATTTTGTAGTTAAGGCGCGACTCCCATTTGATGTTCTTGCAATTGAGCGAAAGGGAGTCGCTGCTCAGGGTGCGACCGTCTTGGCCGATTTCGCTAAACTCAATTTTGATGGTGCGAGCATCGGGATCGGGGACTACAAGGACGTATGAGTTCGAGTCACAACTATTGTCCCGGAATTTTAGGAGGGATAAAGGTGAGCGGCGGTTATCGTCTGTAGCCGCCTGGGCTGTTACGCTGGAGCCTTTATGGATGCCTTCAATCTTAAGCTGCTGGTAGATTTTCCAGTTTCCTCTGCATACTCCGGTTGTTTCGACTCGCATTGTTTGCCTTTCGTTTGTTGGACACTGCTCATTGTACTTTTTCATTTGTTGCCTCGCTAGAAATGCAGAAAGAGTTGCGTGTTTCTGCTGTCCGATTTAAATAAGAAGACGGGGAGGTTGCTGCCGGTGCGTATAATTTAATTAACTATGCATCTGTAATCAGCGGCTTTTGCTCAACGATTGTCAATCGAGAGGATTTTTATGAAAGGCATCATCCTCGCCGGCGGGTCCGGCACGCGCCTGTACCCGCTCACGCTCGTGACCTCCAAGCAGCTGCTGCCGGTCTACGACAAGCCCATGATCTACTACCCGCTCAGCACCCTCATGCTGGCGGGCATCCGGGACATCCTGGTCATCTCCACGCCGACCGACCTCCCCAACTTCGAGCGCCTGCTCGGGGACGGCTCGCGCTACGGCGTGAACCTCTCCTACGCCGAGCAGCCGAGCCCCGACGGCCTGGCGCAGGCCTTCACCATCGGCGAGGGGTTCATCGCCGGCGAGCCGTGCGCGCTGGTGCTCGGCGACAACATCTTCTACGGCAACGGGCTCAGCCGCCACCTGACGCGCGCCGTCCAGAACGCCGAGTCGGGCCGCGCCACGGTCTTCGGCTACCACGTGGACGACCCCGAGCGCTTCGGCGTCGTGGAGTTCGACGGCGAGGGGAGGGCCGTCTCCATCGAGGAGAAGCCCGAGTGCCCCAAGAGCTCCTACGCCGTAACCGGCCTGTACTTCTACCCGGGCGACGTGGCCGCCAAGGCGCACGAGGTGAGGCCCTCGGCCCGCGGCGAGCTGGAGATCACCACGCTTAACCAGATGTACCTGGAGGAGGGGACGCTGTCCGTGGTGACCCTGGGCCGCGGCTACGCGTGGCTGGACACCGGCACCATGGAGAGCCTGCACGAGGCCGCGGAGTTCGTCCGCGCCGTGGAGCACTCCCAGGACCTGCCGGTCTCGGTCCCCGAGGAGATCGCCTGGGAGAACGGCTGGATCACGACCGCCGAGCTGGAGGAGGCCGCCAAGGCCTACGGCAAGTCGGTCTACGGCCAGCACCTGAAGAAGGTCGCCGCCGGCGAGATCGTCAACAGCCCGCGCGAGTACTAGCGCAAGCTTGTTTTCTTTCAGGGGTCACCGTTTATCTGGTGGCCCCTTTCGTTATGATTACGTTGACCATAAAGACAATATGATTGGGAGTGGATGTGTTAAGCGTCTACTTTGGCGATATGCCAGAAGCGATTTACAACACAGCGACATATTTCAAAAACTCTTACCGGTCTTCTTGGATTACGGATCTCTATGCAGTCTCGATAATTAAAGATGTCGATCGATCGGTTGTTGTCTCCGAAAACGTCATCGAAAGCCCTGTGCTTGGATCCATCTCCCCACTCCAGCTTTCTGGTGGCGTGAAAACGCTGCTGCTTATGAGATTTGATCGTAAGCATATTTTTAACGCTTCTACCTGTGGTGACAACTGTGCCAAGTGGATTCTCGACATGGCGAAAGACCGCAAGCTCGTTGTGAATCTCTATCATGTGATGGACTTTGGCCGCGAGGATTTTAAAATCAAAGTCGTGAACAGCGGCCGAATCGTTCATAACATGGCCGAATTGATTCACGAGTCGATTCCGTATCTGTAGGTGCTGCTTATGAACGGTTCGCATCTTGTTAAGATTTCCCGCCGTAGGGGAACCAAGTACACATTTACCATCAAGCGGAACATCACTATTGTGCGTGGCGATAGCGGCACGGGTAAGACGACGCTGTTTGACATGGTCGCAGACTACATGCGAACGGGCGAGCAGTCGGGCGTTTCCTTGCAATGCGATTGTCCCTGTGTCGCCTTGACCGATTATGATTGGCGAAACCAGCTTTCGTCCGTTCATGACTCGATTGTATTTGTCGATGAGGGCTTAAAAGAGATTCATTCTGATGAGTTTGCCCATCATGTGCTGTATTCCTCGAATTATTTCGTGCTGATCTCAAGGGCTGATTTCCCCAATCTTCCGTATAGCGTGGATGAGATTTACAAGATTAAGACGAGCGGAAAATACCATTCTTTCGTCCCTGTTTATCAAGATCGCGGGAATCATCGTTATGCTATTTCCCGGTCGGCGCCAAAACAGGACTTTTCTATCCTTCTATGCGAGGACAGTAAGTCTGGTTTTCAGTTCTTTAAACGGCATTTTGCTGACAGTGAGCTTACCTGTACTTCGGCCATGACGAACAGCGCGATTTTGGGCTGGTTGGATCAGCATCTCGACGATCGCGTGTTTGTTGTCGCGGACGGGGCGGCATTTGGGTGCTATGCGGACCGTGTCCTTAAGCTGCAAGACATTCACCGCGATACTGTTACGGTTTGTCTTCCCGAATCATTCGAGTGGCTTCTACTGAGCTCCGGCGTAATTTCAGGGCTAGATGTTAAGACGGTTTTGGAAACCCCAGAAGCCTTTGTAAACAGTGAGAAGTTTAAAAGCTGGGAGGATTTCTTCTATAAGTACTTACGTGAAATAACTGGGGATTCGGTTTTTCACTACGACAAAGACTGCATTTCGGAGGCGTTTTGTACAGGAGGTAATTCTGCGAAGGTTATGGCTCTTATCGCATGCCGAAATGTCCGATAGTTTTGTTGAATAGCGTCGCGGCGTCACTTCCTGCGGCATACTAAAGAAGCTGTACATGCTTCAGATTGGATTTTCATGTCTGAGATTTTCGAACCCAAGAATATCATCGTCACTGGCGGCTGCGGCTTCATCGGCAGCAACTTCGTGCACTACGTGGTCAACAACCACCCCGAGGTGCACGTCACCGTCCTGGACAAGCTGACCTACGCCGGCAACCCCGAGAACATCGCGGGCCTGCCCTCCGACCGCGTGGAGCTCGTCGTGGGCGACATCTGCGACGCGGAGCTCCTGGACCGCATCGTCCCGGGCCACGACGCCATCGTGCACTACGCCGCGGAGTCCCACAACGACAACTCCATAGCCGACCCCGAGCCCTTCCTGCGCACGAACGTCGAGGGCACCTTCCGCCTGCTGGAGGCCGTCCGCAAGCACGGCGTCCGCTACCACCACGTCTCCACCGACGAGGTCTACGGCGACCTGGCGCTCGACGACCCGGCCAAGTTCACCGAGGAGACGCCGTACCGCCCGAGCAGCCCGTACTCGAGCACCAAGGCGTCCTCTGACATGCTGGTCCGCGCATGGACCCGCACCTACGGCCTGCGCACCACGATCTCCAACTGCTCCAACAACTACGGCCCCTACCAGCACGTGGAGAAGTTCATCCCCAGGCAGATCACCAACATCGTCGACGGCGTGCGCCCCAAGCTCTACGGCCGCGGCGAGAACGTCCGCGACTGGATCCACACCGAGGACCACTCCTCGGCCGTCTGGGACATCCTCACGAAGGGCCGCATGGGGGAGACCTACCTCATCGGCGCCGACGGCGAGAAGAACAACATCACCGTGCTGCGCATGATCCTCGAGGCGATGGGCCGCGACCCCGAGGACTTCGACTGGGTCGCCGACCGCCCCGGCCACGACCGCCGCTACGCCATCGACTCGACCAAGCTGCAGCGCGAGCTGGGCTGGAGGCCGGCCCACACCGACTTCGCCGAGGGGCTCAAGGCCACCATCGACTGGTACGTCGCCAACGAGTCCTGGTGGCGCCCGGCCAAGGAGGCCACCGAGGCGCGCTACCGCGCGCAGGGGCAGTAGGCCGAACCCCGGCGAACCGCACCGCGGGGCGCCCGCGCGGGGCCGCAGGGCATGGGGATGATCCTGCGTCCCCGCGCGGGCGCCCCCGGTTATACAACCTCTTCGATAGGAGCTTTTCCCACATGGCAGACATCGCATTCGAGAAGGACCTCTCCGTCGCCGAGACCGGCATCGGGGGCCTCAAGGTCGTCGACCTCGCCGTCCACGGCGACTCGCGCGGCTGGTTCAAGGAGAACTGGCAGCGCGCCAAGATGTGCGCCCTGGGCATCCCCGACTTCCGGATCGTCCAGAACAACATCTCCTACAACGACAGCCGCGGCGTCACCCGCGGCATCCACGCCGAGCCCTGGGACAAGTTCATCTCCGTGGCCCGCGGCTCGGTCTTCGGCGCATGGGTGGACCTGCGCGAGGGTAGCGCCACCTACGGGAAGGTGTTCACCTGCACGCTCGACCCGTCCAGGGCCATCTACGTCCCACGCGGCGTGGGCAACTCCTTCCAGGCCCTGGAGGACGGCACCGCCTACACCTACCTGGTGGACGCCCACTGGTCCCTCGAGCTCAAGAAGACCTACACCTTCGTGAACCTCGCCGACCCCGAGCTCGCCATCGAGTGGCCGATCCCGCTCGATGAGGCCACTGTATCCGAGGCGGACCTGAACCACCCGATGCTCAAGGACGTCGTCCCGATGGCGCCCAAGAGGACGCTCGTCACCGGCTGTAACGGCCAGCTGGGCCATGCTGTGCGCAGGCTGGCGGAGGAGCGCGGCGTCGCCAAGGACTTCGACTTCTGCGACATCGACACCTTCGACATGTCAGACCCGGACGCCTACACACAGTACGACTGGTCGCTCTACGGCACCGTGATCAACTGCGGCGCCTACACGGCGGTCGACAGGGCGGAGACCCCCGAGGGCCGCGCCACCGCCTGGAAGGCCAACGCGACCGGGCCGGCGCTGCTCGCCCGCACCTGCGCCGAGCACGGCATCACGCTCGTGCACGTCTCCTCCGACTACGTCTTCGACGGCACCGCCGAGGTGCATGACGAGGACGAGCCCCTCAGCCCGCTGTCCGTCTACGGCCAGACCAAGGCCGCCGGCGACATCGCCGTGGCCGGGTGCCCGCGCCACTACATCATGCGCTCCAGCTGGGTCATCGGCGAGGGCCGCAACTTCGTGAAGACCATGAAGGGCCTGTCCGACCGCGTCGCCGACCCCGAGGACGGGCTCGCGCAGGTCACGGTCGTTGACGACCAGCTGGGCCGCCTGACCTTCACGCGCGACATGGCCGGGGCCATCTTCCACGTGCTGGGGACGCACGCCCCCTACGGCACCTACGACTGCACCGGCTCGGGCGCCGTGAAGAGCTGGGCCGACATCGCCCGCGCCGTCTTCGAGGCCGCCAACGGCAACGGGGACAGGGTCGTGCCGGTATCGACCGCCGACTACTACGCGAGCGCCGAGGGCCCCGTCGCCCCGCGCCCGGTCCACTCCGCGCTCGACCTGTCCAAGCTCGAGGCTGCCGGCTTCCACATGCCCGACTGGGAGGAAGAGCTGGGGGAGTACATCAAGACGCTCTAGCCGCTATTAACTTTTCGAGAGTAAAAGCCGCCGTTCTTTAACGGCGGCTTTTCTTGTTGGTGGCTATCTGCGCAGTGGTGCCAATAGTATTTTGCGGAAGATCTACCTCTCGCTTGGCTTGGAAGTAGGGCGGCCGGGCTGGTCATCGTAGGCGTATTTGCTGTACACGTTTACCTCCCACTGCTTTTTTTCGACCTTTGCCACGGAATCGAGGATGAATCCGGTCGCAAGGCTTAGGCCGCACAGGAACATAAACGAGGCGGCGAGCACGGCGGTGGGGAAGCGCGGAACGAGGCCGGTCTGGAAATACTCGACAACGATGGGCATGCCCAGGGCGAGACCAGTCACCGCAAACAGAAGCGCGACGAGGCTGAAGAACTTCAGCGGGCGGTAGTCCTTGAACAGCGTGCCGATCATCGCAACGACTTTAATGCCGTCGCTCACGGTATTGAGCTTGGACTCGGAACCTTCCGGACGGTCGCGGTACTCGATGGGCACATCTTTGATGCGCCAGCGGTGGTCGACGGCGTGGATCGAGAGCTCGGTTTCGATCTGGAAGCCCTCGGAAAGCACAGGGAAGGTTTTAACGAACGGGCGGCTCATGGCACGGTAGCCGGTCATGACGTCATCGAAGCTGTAGCCATAGATCCACTTGATCATGGCGCGGACCAGATTGTTGCCAAAGCCGTGGAAGGCACGCTTGTTCTCCTCGGCATAGGTGCCGTTGGAAAGGCGGTCGCCTACGGTCATATCGGCCGTGCCGTTGAGGATAGGCTCGCAGAGGGCTTTGGCCGCCTCGGCGGGGTAGGTGTCGTCTCCGTCGACCATCAGGTAGCAATTGGCGTCGATGTCGCGAAACATCTGGCGGCACACGTTGCCCTTTCCCTGACGGGGCTCAAAGCGCACCGTGGCTCCGTGTTCGGTGGCGATGCGTGAAGTATCGTCTGACGAGTTATTGTCATAGACATAGACCGTAGCCTGCGGAAGCTCGCGGTGAAAGTCGTCGACGACCTTACCGATTGTGAGCGCTTCGTTGTAGCAGGGGATGATGACGGCGATGGATTCAGAATTCACTCAATGCTCCTTACACATTCAATCCTTGAAAGTATAGCCGTTTGGACTTGTCATCCTTAGATGTGGGTTAGTTCTCCAGTTTTGTTGCGCGAATCGTTTGCAGGGCCGTCGGGTCTATACTGTTCGTTTGTCAACGATTACGAGTAAAGGAGTTGCATCCGTGTCGGATCAGACAAAGCAACAAGAAACTCGCAGTCTGCCTGCGACGTTTGCTAAGAACGAATTTGAGAAGGACGCGTTTATCCTTCGTCAGCTGGTTACCAAGGATTTTAAGATCAAGTATCGCCGTAGCGTTCTGGGCGTCGCATGGTCGGTGCTCAACCCGCTGCTGATGATGATCGTCATGGCCATCGTGTTCTCGACGATTTTCGCCCAGGGCCGCAATGGCTCAATTACGCCCGAGATGTACCCGCTGTACTTGATCGTGGGTAACGTCACCTTTGCCGTCATGTCCGAGTCTACGAACCAGGCCCTGACGTCGATCGTGGGTGCTGCCCCGCTGCTCAAGAAGGTTAAGGTGCACCGCTGGGTCTTCCCAGTACAGAAGGTGCTCTTCTCGCTGGTTAACTTTGCCTTCTCGCTGGTCGCCGTTGCCATCGTTATGCTGTGGTTCCACGTTATGCCTTCTTGGCACCTGATTCTGCTGCCGGTCTGCCTACTGCTGCTTATGTGCTTCTGCATGGGCCTGGGCATGATGCTCTCCGCCCTCACGGTCTTCTTCCGCGATGTCATGCATCTGTGGAGCGTCGTCATTACGGCGTGGACTTACATTACGCCTATTTTCTGGACGACCGACTTCGTTGCGCAAATGCCGCATCTCGTGCGCATTCTGGTCTATGCGAACCCCATGTATAACTACCTGCAGTTTATGCGCGATATCTTCCTGTTCCAGACTACGCCCTCGCTTATGACGTTTGGTATGTGCGTTGCTTGGGCGGTTCTTGCGCTTGTTATTGGCTATACCGTGTTCCATAAGTCCGAGCGCAAGTTCATCCTCTACATCTAAGGAGTGCTGTGATGACTGAATCTGTTGTTGATTACAGCGAGCAGCCTCTGGCTGTCGAGGTCGACGACGTCACCATGATCTTTAACATGGCGTCCGAGTCGCTGACCAACCTCAAGGAGTACTTCATCAAGCTTGCCAAGCACGAGTTGTTCTTTGAGGAGTTTAGGGCGCTCAAGCATATCTCGTTTGATATTCATCGTGGCGAGGTCGTGGGTCTGGTTGGCACCAATGGTTCCGGTAAGTCTACGATGCTCAAGATTATCGCCGGTGTGCTTGAGCCTAGCGAGGGCAGCGTTAAGGTGCACGGTAACATTGCGCCGCTGATTGAGCTTGGTGCCGGCTTTGACCCCGAGCTGACCGCCCGCGAGAACATCTATCTGAACGGCGCCCTGCTCGGCTATACCAAGGAGTTCATCGACGCCAACTTTGACGGCATTATTGAGTTCGCTGAGCTGCAGAACTTTGTCGATATGCCGCTTAAGAACTTCTCCTCGGGCATGGTGGCGCGTATCGCCTTTGCAATCGCGACGATTACCGAGCCCGATATTCTGATCGTTGACGAGACGTTGTCCGTCGGTGATGTGTTCTTCCAGCAGAAGTGCGAGGCCCGCATCCAGCACTTTATCCAGAGCGGCGACGTGACGGTTCTGTTCGTTTCGCACTCCATGGAGCAGGTTGAGCGCATCTGCCAGCGTGCCGTTTGGATTGAGAAGGGTGACCTTCGCATGGACGGCCCGGTTGATGAGGTCTGCAAGGCGTACCGCGAGCAGTTCAACTAGGTTATAATTACTTGCGCCTGACAGGCTTGCGCTTGCTTGGGCGTGCGGTTATTTGCTCCATTAGCTCAGTTGGATAGAGCAGGGGACTTCTAATCCCAAGGTCGACGGTTCGAATCCGCCATGGAGCACCATCGTTTATTAAGCCCAGACCGCTTGGTGGTCTGGGCTTTTTTCATCTTGTGTGCTGCTGGAGCCGAGCGCGAGCAAGCCGCTGCTGTTTGTTGCGGTTGGCATTTTACTTTTCGAGATGCTCTTTCAGCAGCTCCAGCGCGTGGGCGTAGCCTTGGAGGCCTTCGCCGGTGATGGTGGCGAAGCAGGCCGGGCGGGCGTAGCTTACCTGGCGGAAGTCCTCGCGGGTCTCGACGGCGCTGATGTGGACCTCCACAGCCGGGATAGCGACGGCTTTGAGCGCGTCCAGGATGGCCACGCTCGTGTGCGTGTAAGCCGCCGGGTTGATGACGATACCGTCGACCTTGCCGTAGGCCTCCTGTATCTTGTCGACGATGCTGCCCTCGTGGTTGGACTGGAAGACCTCGACCTCGTCGAAGCCCTGTGCGGCGCCCGCTTCCTGGCAGATCTGCACTAAGCGGTCGTAGTTGTCGCTGCCGTAGATGCCTGGCTCGCGAATGCCGAGCATGTTGAGGTTGGGGCCGTTGATGACGAGTGCTTTCATGGATGCTTCCTTTTCGGTTGGAAAACCACCACAAAGGTGCCTGTCCCCTTTGTGGTGGTTTTGGTTAGAGAGTGGGTGGGAGGGTGTCGAGGAGGGCTTGGGCGGTGTTGGTGGCGCAGTCGCGTGAGTCGATAATGCAGTCGGCCCAGGCGCGGTAGCGCGGCATACGCTGCTCGGCCAGCTTGTCGATGCCATCGCGGGCGGTGATGGGGCGGCCCTTGTGGGCGAGCTCGTCGAGCTTGCGGTTGAGCATCACAATCTGGCTGTTCTGGTGCAGCAGCGGATAGTTCTCGTCGCGCGTTACCACGCCGCCGCCGGTGGAAAGCACCAGGCCGCTGCGCTTGGAGATGTCGGCCAGGGCCGCCGTCTCCTGCTCGCGGAAGGCCGCCTCGCCGCGCTCGACGATATAGTCGGCACAGGGCATGCCGAGGCGTTCCTCGAGGGCGCGGTCCAGGTCGATGTGCTCGCGACCCGTCAGCATTGCGATCTGCTCGCCCACGCGGGTTTTGCCCGAACCCGGCATGCCGATCAGCGCGATGTTCTGTTCGCGACGTGACAAGCGCTCCGTTACGTCCAGGATGCGCTCGCGCGGGGTGACCTGGCCGGTATAGCGCTCGACGGCCTGTGCCGCTTGGGCAACGAGCATCAGCAGGCCGCCGATGCAGGGGATGCCGCGGCGCTCAGCCTCGAGCATCAGACCCGTGCGGGCGGGGTTGTAGACAATGTCGATGACGCCCTCGAGTGCATCGAGGCCTTCGAGCGTGCAGGGAGCGTCGGGGCAGTGGGGGAACATGCCGGCAGGCGTGCAGTTGACAAGCAACGCGGCATCTGACTGCAGTGCGAGGTTGCCGTAGTTGACCTCGCTTGTGCGGCCCACGGGCACCACGGTGGCGCCAAGGTCACCGAGCACCATGCTGGCCGTGGTGCCGGCACCACCGGTGGCACCGAGCACAAGGACCTTCTTGTCGGTAACCTCTACACCCAGCTCCTCGACCAGGCACCGAAAACCAAAGTAGTCGGTGTTGTCGCCGCGCAGGCGACCGTCAGGTAGGCGTGTGATGGTGTTGACGTTGCCCATGCGCTCGGCCAGGGGACTCAACTCGTCCAGGTAGTCCATGACGGCGCGCTTGTAGGGGATGGTCACGTTGGTGCCCTCCCATTCGTCGCCGGTCATAAAGGCCTCAAGATCCTCGGGCTCTCGCTCAAAACGCACGTACTCAAGCCCAGCGAGCTCCTTGTAGATGGTCGGGGTGTAGCTGTGGCCCAGCACGCGGCCCAGGACGCCGTAGGGGCGGGTCGCGGCGGTATCGGTCATCTAGAGCACCTCCGTGTAGCTGCCAAAGTAGGTGAAGCTCTCACATACGTCGTCGATCGAGTCGAGCAAGTCGTCGAGGGCCTTGCTGCCAAAGGGGCAGTCCAGGTCAAAGTAGAACATAAACTCAAAGTCGCGACCGGGGATGGGACGGCTCTCGAGCTTGATGAGGTTGATGTTGAGCGCGTAGAAACGTTCGAGTACGCGATAGAGCGCGCCCGGCTCATTGGCCGTGGTGATCATGAGCGAGGTGCGATTAGCGCCGGGGTAGACGCGCGGCTCGCGGCTGATGACGACAAAGCGCGTATAGTTGTTGTCCGAGTCCTGGATATTGGGCTCCAGCACCTCCAGGCCATAGAGTGCCGCGCAGCTGCGCGATGCGATGGCAGCAACATCGGTGCGCTCGGAGCTGGCGACCATTTCGGCCGACATGGCCGTGTTGGGGTACTTGGTGGCGTGCAGGTCGTGGGACTCGATAAAGATAGCGCACTGCGCGATGGCCTGACCGTGGCTGTAGACCTCGCGCACGTCGGCGAGCTTGGTGCCGGGTTTGACGAGCAGGTTGTGGTCGACCTTGAGTCGCAGCGAGCGCACGATGTGGAAGTTGAACTGGGCGAGCAGGTCGTAGACGGCGTTGACCGAGCCAGCGGTGGAGTTCTCGATGGGCAGCACGCCAAACTCGCAAAAGCCGTCGCGTACGGCGCGCATGACGCCCTCGAAGGTCTCGAAGAACGCGATATCGGGCACGGCAAAGAGCTTGCACGCGGCGATCTGGCTGTAGGCGCCCTCAACGCCCTGGCAGGCGACGCTGGCGGTCTGGGGGAAAGGCGTGTCGGAGGCTGCAGCCGTGGCGTGTGCCTTTTGCGAGACGGTGATGCCCTTGAGTTCGTTGATGTAGCGCTGCTGCTCGGCCTTGCTCATGCTCATGAGGAGACGGAACAGGGTGATGGTCTGCGCCTCGTAGCGCTCGGGCGCGCGGCTGGCGAGGTTGTTGAGCTTGGAGCGCTCGCGGGCGGGGTCGAAGACGGCCTTGCCCATCTCGATTTTTGACTTGGCGACCTCGGTGGCAATGTCCATGCGCTCGACAAAGCTGCTGAGGAGCGTGGTGTCGATGCCATCGATGGTCTGGCGGATGTCAGCAAGGTCCATAGGGACCCCTTTCGTGAATCATTGCCCGGGGTGGGCGGGTTAGAGCTGGGCGGCGTCCTCGAGGAGGGCGTCCCAGATGGCGAGCGCCGCGGCTGCTTCGGCAACGGGGACGGCTCGAGGGACGATGCAGGGATCGTGGCGGCCGTGGACCGAGAGCTCGGCATTTTCCATAGCGTCCATGTCTACGGTCTGCTGCTCGCGGCCAATGGAGGGCGTCGGCTTTACGGCCATGCGCCACATGACGGGCGCGCCGGTGGAGATGCCGCCCAGAATGCCGCCGGCGTTGTTGGACTCGACCGCAATCCCGCCGGTCTCTGCATCGATGCGATACGTATCGTTGTTCTCGCTGCCGCGCATGGCGGCCACGGCAAAGCCCATGCCAAACTCCACACCCTTTACGGCGGGAATGCCAAAGGCGATTTGCGCGATGCGGTTCTCGATGCCGTCGAACATGGGGTCACCGATGCCCGCGGGAAGCCCGTAAATGCCGCACTCCACGATGCCGCCGATGCTGTCGAGTTCGTCGCGCGCGGCTAGGATCTCCTCACGCATTCGACCGGCTGCGGCGGCGTCAATGCACGGCAGATCGTTCGTAAGGATCGCCTTGCGGTCGGCCTCACGATAGACCATATCGTCCATCGGCAGGTCGGAGATGCCGCCGATCTGCGCGACGTGTGCCATGACCTGAATGCCGCGGGCCTCGAGCGCCTGCAGCGCGATCCCGCCGGCGATGCATAGAGGGGCCGTCAGACGGCCGGAGAAGTGCCCGCCGCCGGCGACGTCGTGCATGTTGTGGTACTTCACACGCGCCGGAAAGTCTGCGTGCCCGGGGCGGGGCTTGCGGCGCAGCTCGGAGTAATCCTTGGAGCGCGTGTTGGTGTTCTCGATAATCGCTGCAATGGGCGCTCCGGTGGTATGTCCATCGACAACACCGGCGATGATGTGGGCGGCGTCGGCCTCGCGGCGTTTGGTCGCGGTCTCGTCGCGACCGGGGGCGCGACGGTCGAGGAAGGCCTGCAGCTTCTCTTGGTCCACGGCGATGCCCGCCGGGATGCCATCGAGCGAGCAGCCGATAGCGGGAGAGTGCGACTGGCCGAAGATGCTTAAGTGCAAGACGTTGCCAAAGGTCGAGGACATGCTATTCCTCCTCGAGCGTGACCTTGCCGCCCAGCAGGCGGTAGTGGTCGAAGAAATCGGGATAGGACTTGTTGACAGCCTCGGCGCCGTGGATTACGACCTCGCCGGTGGCGCGGCTCGCGGCGATGGCGGCCATCATAGCGATACGGTGGTCGTTGTGCGAATCGACCTCACCGCCGGTGAAGGCATCGACGCCCTTGATGATGAGGTCGTCGCCGGCAATACGCACCTGCGCGCCCAGCGCAGTGAGCTCGCGGGTGGTTGTGGCCAGGCGGTCGGATTCCTTGATGCGCAGGCGGGCACAATCGCGGATGAACGTGCGGCCTTGCGCCAGCGAGGCCACGGCCGAGATAACGGGTACCAGGTCGGGAATGTCGTGGGCGCTCATCTCAAAGCCGGCAAGTTTGTCGGACTGCACGGTGGCGGCGTTGGTGGAGCGCACGATACGGGCGCCAAAGCGCGAAAGCGCGGCAAGCACGTTGCGGTCGCCCTGTGCGGAGCTCAGCGACACGCCCTCGACGGTGATGGGGTCGGTGCCGATGGCACCGGCGCACAGCCAAAAGGCGGCGTTGGACCAGTCGCCCTCGACGGCTACGCTGCCGGGCGTGCGGTACGAGCCGCTGCTCACGCGGAAGTTCGTGACCTCGGGCTGGCCGTCCTTGGCCGGAATACGCTCGACGTTGACCTCGACGCCAAAGGCCTTCATGGCCTGGATCGTCAGGTTGATGTAGGGGCGGCTCTCAATAAGGCCGGTCACCTGCACGCAGGAGGGCTTGGCCAGCAGCGGGGCTGCCAGCAGCAGGCCCGAGATATACTGCGAGCTCACATTGCCCGGCAGGATAAAGGTGCCCGGGCGCATGCGGCCGCTCGTCTTGAGCGGAAAGCCGCCCAGACCCTGTAAGTCGCAGCCGGCGGCGATGATCTCGTCCGAGAGCGGGGACAGCGGGCGGGCGCCCAAGCGTCCCTGACCCACAAAAGTCGCTTCGGCGCCCAGCGCGCAGGCGACGGGCAACATAAAGCGGAGTGTGGAGCCGCTCTCGCCGCAGTCAAGCATGCCACCCGCAAGTGCTTTGAGCAGGCCAAACTCAACACTCTTCATGGTGGGGTGGACCTGGAAGCCATCCTCGACGGTCTCGATGCGAGCGCCCAGTGCCGTAAGGCAACGCACCGTAGCCTCGATGTCGGCGCAGGTGGTGTTGCAGGTAACGTGCGTCTCGCCGTTGGCAAGCGCGGCGCAGATGATCAGGCGATGCGCCATCGACTTGGACGCGATGGCGGGAACGGTGCCCTTAAGCGGGGACGGGGTGATGCGGGCTAGCATGCGAATGCGTCTCCCTTCTGGCCGAGGCCCTCGGCAATGAGTTCGTGGAAAGTGGAAAGCGGCGTGCGGTCGATGCTGCAGCGGCCGATGCCGTGCGGAATCACCAGGTCGATGGTGTCGCCCGCGCGCTTCTTGTCGTGGAGCGCCTCGGCAAAAACGGCATCGGCATCTAGGTCGCAGCGGGTCTTGAGGCCATGGCGGGCGCAGAGCTCCTCGATACGACCGGGCAGTGCAGCATCGCAAATGCCGTGCAGGGCCGCGGCGCGCGTGATGATGCCCATGCCGATCGACACGCAGTTGCCGTGTCCGAGCTCAAAGTGCTCGCAGGCCTCGACGGCGTGTCCGGCGCTGTGTCCAAAGTTGAGGAGCTTGCGCTGGTTGGTCTCGCGCTCGTCGGCAACGACCACGGCGCGCTTGATGTCGATATTGCGGGCGATGATGAGCGCTACGCGCGCCACATCGCGGTTGAGCAGCTCCAGCGTGAGCGGGGTCTTCTCCAGCTCGGCGAAAAGCTCCGGGTCGGCGATCACGGCGTGCTTGACGACCTCGCCGCAGCCGTCGGCGAACTGCTCGGGCGTGAGGGTGGCTAGGCACCCCACGTCGGCGATAACCACGCTCGGCTGCCAAAAGGCGCCGGCCAAGTTCTTGCCGGCAGCCAGGTCGATGGCGGTCTTGCCGCCCACCGACGAATCCACCATGGCGAGCAGGCTCGTCGGGATCTGCACAAACTTACAGCCGCGCATGTAGGTGGCGGCCACAAAGCCCGCCACGTCGCCCACGACGCCGCCGCCGAGTGCCACGATCACGTCGGAGCGCGAAAGCTCGTGCTCGGCCACAAACTCCAAAATGGCAACATAGGTTTCGGCGCGCTTATGGGCCTCGCCGGCCTCGAAGGTGCAGATGCTTACCTCGTAGCCAGACGCCTCCAGGCTCTGCTTAACGGGCATCTGGTAGAGCGGGCCCACGTTGGTGTCCGTTACGATGACGGCCTTGGCGCCGCCGGCAGTGGCGCGCACGAGCGGTCCCGCCTGCTCCAGCAAAAACGTGCCAACATGCACCTGGTAGGGGCGTGCAGTGTCGATATCGATGGTAATCGCCATAAGCTTCGGTCCTTTCGACCTGGCGTGATAGGTGGTCTAGTGGGAGGCCTCGTCGTCGAGTGCGCGCTTGATGCGGTCGCCCTCGGCAAGGAGATTCTCCAGATAGCGCTGGTCGCGGTTCTTGAGCGCACGGCTGTAGGCGCCAAGCGAGTCGATCAGGTGGTCGATCTCGAAGGCAAGCGCGTCGGCGTCGTCGATCATGAGCTCGGACCACATTTGCGGGTTGAGGTGCGCCACGCGGGTGAGATCGCGGTAGCTACCGGCCGAAAAACCGTGGTGGACCTGGGCGGTCGGGCTCTTTACGTAGGCGTTGGACACCACGTGCGCAAGTTGGCTCGTGAAGGCGATGACGCGGTCGTGCTCGGCGGCGCTGGTCACGCTGAACTTGCCAAAGCCCAAGGGGCGCACCATCTCGCGCACCTGCCCCAAGAGCTCCAGCTTAAGGGCATCGTCCACCGCGGGCGGAACGAGCACGAGCGGGGCGCCCTGGAACAGGTCGGCGCGGGAGTGCGCGTAGCCCGAGAACTGGGTGCCCGCCATGGGGTGCGCGCCCACAAAGTAAAAGCCGTGTTCGCGGGCAAGCTCAAAGGCGCGTTCGCACACGATGTCCTTGACGCCCACCGTGTCGATCACCACGGGGCCCATAATGGCCTCGGTGTCGGTGGCGTCGGCGAGCGCCTGGGCATGCGCCTCGAGCCACTCGATGCAGGCCTCGGGGTAGCAAGCCAGGACGATGATGTCGCATTCGCAGAGTGTCTTGTCGTTGAGCTCTCCGGCGACAGTGCCCATGCTGGCGGCCGTCATGACATCGTCATCGGGGTCCCAGGCCAGCACGCGGACGCCCGCCTGTGCATAGCCGCGGGCAAAGCTACCGCCGATGAGGCCAAGGCCGACGATGCCGGCGCACTTGGGGCCGCCCTGGTTAACGCGCGCGTTTCTCACCGTACCCATGGGCTACTCCATGGTCTCTTGGCAGACAACCTCGCGGATGGCTCGGATGCGGCGCATGGTGTCGTCGAACTGATCGGGGGTGAGGGCCTGGGCGCCGTCGGAC
Source organism: Collinsella aerofaciens (assembly GCF_025289055.1). Taxonomy (GTDB): domain Bacteria; phylum Actinomycetota; class Coriobacteriia; order Coriobacteriales; family Coriobacteriaceae; genus Collinsella. The sequence continues at coordinate 49,636 of NZ_JAESIQ010000002.1, read as the reverse complement.
CAGGCTCGGCTCGGCTCGTCGTGGACCTCGATCTCCAGGCCGTTGGCGCCGCAGGCGGTCGCGGCGAGCGCCATGGGCTCAACGTAGCGGGTGTAGCCGGTGGCGTGGCTGGGGTCGGCGACGACGGGCAGGTGCGACAGGTGGTGCAGCACCGGCACGGCGTTGAGGTCGAAGGTGTTGCGGGTGCGGGTCTCGAAGGTGCGGATGCCGCGCTCGCACAGGATAACGTTGTCGTTGCCCTCGCTCATGATGTACTCGGCAGCCATGAGCAGCTCGTCGATCGTGCCGGACATGCCGCGCTTGAGCAGAATCGGGGTCTGGGTCTTGCCGACCTCCTTGAGCAGGGGGAAGTTCTGGGCGTTGCGGGCGCCGATTTGCATGACGTCAATCTTCTTGTCAAGGAAGACCTGCACGTCGCGTGGGTCCATGATCTCGGTGACAATCGGCATGTCGAGCTCGGCAGACGCCTCGCACAGCAGGTCGAGGCCGGCGGGGCCCATGCCCTGGTAGGCGTAGGGGGAGGTGCGGGGCTTGTAGGCACCGCCGCGCAGCATCGTGGCGCCGGCGGCCTTCACGCGGCGTGCGATGCGAATGAGGTTCTCGCCCTCGACGGAGCAGGGGCCGGCGATGACTTGGAACTGGTCGCCGCCGATCTTGACGCCGTGACCGCAGTCGATGACGGAGTCCTCGGGGTGGAACTTACGGTTGGCACGCTTAAAAGGCTCGGAGACGCGCTGCACGCGCTCGACGACGTCCATGGACTCGAGCAGGAACGGGTCGACCTTGGTCGTATCGCCCACCAGGCCGATGATCGTCTCGTTCTCGCCGCGCGAGACATCGGTCTTCAGACCCTTTTTCTCAATCCAGCTGACGATATGGCTTACGGCCTCGTCGCTGGCGCTCTGCTTTAAAATTGCAATCATGGTGTGCCTCTCACCTCGATGGATAACTTTTGCAAAAACGGCCCGCATCGCGAGCCGTGTATATGGTGCATGTGAGTTTATACTATCTGACTCGCTTTTGCCTTCTAAAGTGGGCCGTTGCGCCTCGTCTCCCACGGAATTGCAAAGCTTTTTCTTTTCTTTTGTTAGCCCATGACGCACTTGGGTATAATGCCAGTCGTTCGCCCTATTAGCTCAGGGGATTAGAGCGTCTGCCTCCGGAGCAGAAGGTCGTTGGTTCGAATCCAACATGGGGCACCATCGAACGTAAGACCGTCCGAACCTCGCATGGTCCGGGCGGTTTTTCTTATACCGACGCGACGTGATGGGACGTGGTATGGCAGTAACGGATATCGAGCGCGGACTCTCGACCGCCGAGGTCGAGGAGCGCATCGCCGCCGGTAAGATCAACCGCAACATGGAACTCAAGACCAAGTCGGTCAAAGAGCTCATCATCGAGAACCTCTGCACGCTGTTCAATTTGATCAACGTGATCTTGGCGTTCCTGGTCATTTTGACCGGTTCGTTTAAGAATCTGACGTTCCTGTTCGTGGTGTTCCTCAATACCGCTATTGGCGTCATTCAGTCCATGCGTTCCAAGAAGATGGTCGATAAGCTCACGCTGCTGACCTCCAAGAAGGCCATCGCGGTGCGCGACGGCGTCGAGGTGGAGCTCGACCTGGACCAGATCGTGCTCGACGATATCATTCGCCTGGGGCGCGGCGACCAGATTCCCGCTGACGCCGTGGTGGTCTCGGGCGAGGCACTCGTGAACGAGAGCCTGCTGACGGGTGAGAGCGACCTTATTAAGAAACAGCCTGGTTCCGAGCTCATGAGCGGTAGCTTTATCGACTCGGGCCTGCTGCGCGCCCGCGTGATTCATGTCGGCGCCGACAACTACGTGGCCAAAATTAATAACGAGGCCAAGTACGTCAAAAAGGTCAATTCCGAGATCATGAACGCGCTTAACGCCATCGTGCGCTTTGCGAGCATCATCATGATCCCGCTCGGTTTGGCGTTGTTTACCTCGAGTGTGAGCGAGCTGTGGGATGCCGCGGGAACCCCGGGCGATAGCGCGCTTTCGTGGTGTTTCTCCGAGCTGTTGGCTGGTCATGTGCCTTCGTCGGTGCTACTGTCCACGGTGGGCGCCCTGCTGGGCATGATCCCGCAAGGCCTGGTGCTGCTGACCTCGTCGGTGCTCGCCATCGCCACGGTGCGCCTGGCCCGCCGCAAGGTGCTGGCGCAGCAGCTCTACTGCATCGAGACGCTCGCTCGCGTCGACGTGCTGTGCCTGGACAAGACGGGCACCATCACGTCGGGCCGCATGGAGGTCGAGGGCACGTATCCGCTGCCGGTTGAGGGCGTGAGCCTAGGCGCCGGCTCGGACGAGGCGGCCGTTCCCGTCGATACCACGGTGCTCGATTTTGCGCTGGCTAACGTCGCGCGTGCGACTTCGGCCGATGCCAACGAGACCTGCCAGGCGCTGCTCAACTATTACGCCGATCGCCCGGTCGAGGTGTCTGAGCCGCTGTCGGTCATTCCGTTCTCGTCGTCTAAAAAATGGAGTGGTGCTTCGTTTGCGCAGGGCTCCTATGTGATGGGCGCCGCGCAGTTTGTGCTCTCTGATCGTGCGTTTGCCCAGGTCGAGAACCGGGTGGCCGAGCTTGCCGATACCTGCCGCGTGCTCGTGGTGGCGCGCGTGGACGGCTTTACGCCCGATGGCGATATGGTGGGCGAGGCCGAGCCCGTGGGCTTTGTGACCATCCGCGACGAGATCCGTACCTCGGCGGCCGAGACCATCGGCTACTTTAACGAGCAGGGCGTGACCCTCAACGTGATCAGTGGCGACGACCCGCGTACGGTGTCGTCGATCGCGCGCGTGGTGGGCGTGCCGGGGGCGGACGCTTATGTGGACGCCACGACGCTCGATACGCCGGCCAAGCTCGATGCCGCAGTGGACCGCTACCATGTCTTTGGTCGTGTGACCCCGCAGCAGAAGCGCGAGCTCGTGCAGGCGCTCAAGCGCCGAGAGCACACCGTGGCCATGACGGGCGACGGCGTCAACGACGTGCTGGCGCTTAAGGAGGCCGACTGCTCCGTGGCCATGGCGGCCGGCTCCGATGCCGCGCGCAACGTGGCCGAGATCGTACTCGTCGACAACGATTTTGCCTCGATGCCCGCCGTGGTGGCCGAGGGCCGTCGCTCCATCAACAACCTGCAGCGTTCGGCGTCGCTGTTCCTGACCAAGACGCTGTTCTCGATGGGCCTGGCGGCGCTGTGCATCGCGCTGCCGCCGTACCCCTTCGAGCCCATCCAGATGACGCTCATCAACTTCTTCTGCATCGGCGCGCCGGGCTTTGTGTTGGGCCTGGAGCCCAACAATGCTCGCGTGAAGGGTGCGTTTTTGACCAACGTGCTCAAGCGTGCACTGCCAGCGTCGATTGCGGTCATTTTGGCTGCGGCGCTTGATATCTTTGTGGCGCGCGTGTTTGGCTTTAGCCAGCTCACGCTGTCTACGATGTGCCTGCTTACGTCGTGCGCGGCGAGCGTCAGCCTGATCTGGCGGATCTCGCAGCCGCTCACGCCCTTACGTGTGGTGCTCTTTGTGTTTGTAGTCGCCGGCATCTTGGTGGGCGTTATCGGGTTCCCGGGGCTGCTGTCTATTGCCAACCTGTCGATGGGCCAGATGGTTATCTTGGCTGTCATCGTGGTCTTTACCTGCTCGGTGTTCTTTAAGCTCGCCACGATGATGGATTCGCTCAAGCCGCGTCGTCGTCATGCCGCAACTGGTTTTGGCCGCGGTGTGCACGTCCGCCTGGGTCGCGGTGGCGGCAAGGTGAGCTCGACGGGTTCGACGGCCGAGCGTTTTGCCAAGCGCGTCGCCGCCGACATGGCGCAGCGCCGCGAAGATCGCACCGCTCGCGAGGCCGAGGCCCGCGCACTCGAGGGCGTGGGCCAGGCCCAGCCCAAGAAAAAGAAGAGTACCGGAGCTAAGCGCTCTCGTGTGACCAAGTCCGCCCAAGGCATCAAAGTCTCGATGCCAAGCAAAAAGAAGAAGTAGCTACGCGCCCTGGCGATGTTGAATTGGTGCCTTGTTCCTGTGGGGCCGTGGCGATGTTATGCTCTAACCTCGATTGTTTGAATTGCTTCGAAAAGAGGATGCCGTGATCTGCCCGCATTGCCTTAAGACTATCGAGGACGGCGCCTCGTTCTGCCCCTACTGCAACGCCTATGTGGGTCCGGGCGATGGTCCCGAGCACACCGAGTTCGTGTTCTGTGAGGGCTGCGGTGCCCGTCTTTCTCCGCATGATCGTACGTGCCCCAAATGCGGACGCCCCGCTCCGGGTATCCTCTCCGAGGACGCGGCCGCATCCGACCTGGCAGCGGGCCGCACGGCGGGCTTTCCGCGCCTAACGCAAGAGCAGATCGATACCGAGGTTCCGCATGCGCCGGCCTCTGCCGCTGCGGTGCTTTCGGATGCCGCTGATCCTAACGAGACCTGCGTGCTGCCGGCTTTCGATAAGGATTTCGGTATCCCCAAGGTCGATATTCCCACGCCCGTTTCCCTGCATGACGATGCTCAAAAACCCAAGCGCAAGGTGCACCCCGACGAGGACGCCTATCACAAGCACAAGCGTCATATCCCCAAGCCGCTCATCGTCATCGCGGTCCTTGCCGTCCTTTGCGGCGGTGCCTATTGGTTCGTGACAGCCGATCCCATGGGTGTCATGCCTGGCTTCTATGACCAGTTTGGCCAGGCCGCGCAGACGACCTTCCCTACGCGCCAAAAGGGCGAGGCGACTGAGGACGATACCAAGCAGGACGATTCTGCCGAGGTGGTCCAGGAAGAAACCGTGCTCACCGATGATCAGCTCTATACCAGGCTCGACGGTCTGTATCAGACTATCGTGTCCTACGGTGACGAGGACCAGATCGGCGAGGTCATCGATTCCTTTAACAACGGCTATCTCCGATCGCCGCTGTCCACCCGTCAGGAGCTGTCGCAGAGTGCCTACGCCCTGCGCGACCAGATCAAAAAGACGCAAGATGAGCTCAACAACCTTAAGTATCAGGACGATACGGTCTATGCGGATGACATCGCCCACTTAAAGCAGCTTGCCGAGTGGATGTTCGAGCGTGTCGACGTGATCTGCCAGAGTTGGGACATCTCGCTGGCCATTCCCGATGGCGAGTCGATGAGTTCCCACCAAAGCGAGATCCTGGCGCCCATCGCGCAGGGCGGCAACAGCGCGCTGAACCAGTACGACGCCAATGTGGGTTCCTGGAAGCCGCAGCAGCGTTCCTAAAATTAGTTCGCCATAGTCGGCATAACCTACGTGCGCAATTGATGTAAGCGCATGCTTATTGCTACAATTCGTACAAATATGCTTTAAACGCACGAGGAAGGAACCACATGTTTGGTTTTAAGAAAGAGCTCTACACGCCCGAGTATCAGCTTGCCGGCGACGAGTGCGCCGTTATCGAGACGTCGAAGGGTACCATCAAGGTCAAGTTTGACGGCGAGGGCGCTCCCATTCATGTCGCGAACTTCTGCGAGCTTTCCACGATGGGTTTCTATGATGGCCTTAAGTTCCATCGCTATGTGCCCGGCTTTGTCATTCAGGGCGGCGACCCCAATACCCGCGATATGTCCGGCGCCGACGTCGCTGCCGGTCTTGAGGGCCCCGACGGCATGCCCGGTACCGGTGGTCCCGGCTACTGCATCAAGGGCGAGTTTGCCACCAATCCGCGCAACAGCCATGTCGATGGTGCCCTTGCCATGGCACGCTCCATGGACCCCGATTCCGCGGGTTCGCAGTTCTACTTCTGCCTGGGTGCCCAGCATAACCTCGATTCCGGTTACACCGTCTTTGGTACCACGGTCGAGGGTCTCGATGTGATTTCGCAGCTGCGTGCCGGCGACGAGATCGTCCATGTCGAGATCGTTCACGAGTAAAGGGGACTTCCTTGAATAGCCAGCTGATCCAACAGGGCCGCGCCGCTTACCGCGCGGGTGATTTTTCCGCTGCAGCCCAGATGCTTGGGGCGGCAAAGACTCCCGATGAGATTATGGGCGAGGCCGATCACCTCCGTGGCAACGCCTTGATGCACCTGGGCATGTATGCCGAGGCCGCCGAGGCCTATGCCGCCGCCCTCAACGACGGTACCTACGGCAAGCGCGGCGCGCTGCTCACCAACCGCGGCAAGGCGCTCGCCGCCGTGGGCGACTACACGACGGCCGCTCAGGCGTTCTCTGCTGCTACGCAGGATGCTTCCTATGCCACGCCGTTCAAGGCCTATCTGGGCCTGGGCAATGCGCTGTTCCAGTCAGGCGACTATGCCAATGCGGGTACTGCCTTCCGTCAGGCCGCCATCGACGGCGCCAATCCGGCTCCTGCCGCCGCACTCGGCGAGCTCGGTCGTTGCTTCATTAAGCTCGGCCGTCCGGCGGATGCCGTGGAGACCTACCGCACGGCTATCGACTTTGCCGGCCCCCGCGACGACACGCGTGCGCTCAACGCCGGCATGGGTCAGGCGCTTTCTGCCGCCGGCCGTCCGTCCGACGCACTCGACGCCTTTAACGCTGCCACTGCCGATGGCATCTACCAGCTCACCTCCGAGCAGGCCGATGAGCTTGCCCGCGTACACGATTCGCTTGCCGCACTGTCTGCCCAGACGGCTATGGCCACGGCTCCGGCGCCCGCGATGGACGCTCCTGCCGTCGATCCGCTCGATCCTACGGGCGCGACCGGCCAGTTTATGCCCGATCCCTCGGACACCGGCTTCTTTACGCTGTCCGAGTCAGAGATGGTCCAGCAGGACCGTCAGGATCGTAAGCAGGCCAAGGTCCGTCGTCGCCACCGCCACACGGGTCTCAAAGTCTTCATCGTGCTGCTTCTGCTCATTTTGATCGCCGTGGGCGGTCTGGGCTTTGCCTACACGCGCGGCTTTGGTTTCCCGTCCCAGGAGTCTGTCGTTTCCGATCTGTTCCAGGCTGCCGGCGACGGTGACACGGCAAAGGCCGAGTCTTGCCTGGCCTCGAGCCTGTCCGAGGACGCTAAGTCGATGATCATCTCCTCGATTCCGCAGGGTGCCACTGTGTCCGTCGAAGGCATGGATCAGTCCATGACCGAGACGACCGCTAAGGTGAAGGCATCGCTGTCCAAGGGCGGCGAGCAGGAGTACACCGTCAAATTCGTGCGCTCCGACAACCATATTGGCTGGGCCGTTTCCTCGCTCGATATGGATTTCTCGGCTGCTGACAACCAGTAGTGACCTTATGGGATTTAGCTTTGCCCGGCGCTTCACCGCAAGTGAGGTGCCGGGCTTGCGCTAGTATGATGAGCTAGTAGTTTTCCAGCAATTATCCAACACATCAGGAGTTGCGTTGTTTTCTTTGATGGATATGTTCTTCGGTAGCTATGCGGGCGATCTTGCCATCGACCTCGGCACCGCCAATACGCTTGTCTCCGTGCGCGGCAAGGGCATCGTCATTCGCGAGCCCTCTGTAGTCGCCATCGACAAGAACGACGAGCGCATCCTGGCGGTCGGTATCGAGGCAAAGCGCATGCTCGGCCGTACGCCCGGCAACATCGTGGCCGTTCGTCCCCTGAAGGACGGCGTCATCGCCGACTTCGATGTTACAGAGGCTATGCTTCGCTACTTTATCGACAAGGCGTCCGAGAAGCGCTATCCGTGGACCCCGCGTCCGCGCGTTGTCGTCTGCGTTCCCTCCGGTGTCACGTCGGTCGAGAAGCGTGCCGTCTTTGAGGCCACGATCCAGGCCGGCGCTCGCCAGGCCTATCTGATCGAAGAGCCTATGGCCGCCGCTATCGGCGCCGATCTGCCCGTCGAGGAACCCACCGGCTCCATGGTCATCGACATCGGTGGCGGTACCACCGAGGTTGCCGTTATCGCTATGGGTGGCATCGTCGTCTCGCAGTCCATCCGTATTGCCGGCGACGAGTTCGATCAGGCCATCCTCACGCACGTTCGTGATGCCTACAACTTGGCCATCGGCGAGCGTACGGCAGAGGACATCAAGATCAAGGTCGGCTCCGCCGTGCCGCTCAAGGACGAGCTCGACGTCGAGGTCAACGGCCGCGACGTGATCACCGGTCTGCCCAAGACCGTGCGCATCGAGAGCGAGGAGATTCGTCGCGCGCTCAACAAGCCGCTCGACGAGATGGCCAAGGCCGTCAAGGACGCACTCGACGCTACGCCTCCCGATCTTGCCTCGGACCTTATGTACTACGGTATTTTGCTGACTGGTGGCGGCGCGCTGCTGCGCGGTCTCGACGTGCGCCTGCGCGATGAGACCGGTGTTTCGGTCAACGTCAGCCCCACGGCGCTCGATAACGTCGTTAACGGCTGTGCCCGCGTGCTCGAGGCCAATGCGTTTGATGGCGGCTTCGTCCAGACCAATGCTTAATTTCCAAAAGGTGGATTCCATTTGGCACGATCTTCGGGTTTCTCCACAAATCTGAATACCAAGCGACAATCAACGGGTATGCGCCCGTTGATTGTTTTCAGCCTGATTTCGGTGTTGCTGCTCACGTTTTACATCCGCGAGGGCGAGGCTGGGCCGATTCATGCCGTGCGTTCGGGCGTGACGACGATTACCTCGCCGGTGCGCTTTGTGGGCTCGGCTGTGGCGGCCCCCTTCAATGCGATCGGCAACGTGTTCTCTAACCTTACGGCGTCGCAGGACACGCTTGACGAGCTTAAGAAGCAAAACGAGGAGCTGACCTCTAAGGTTGCTGAGCTCTCCGAGGCTCAAAAGACCGCCGAGCGTCTGGAGGGGCTGGTCGGCCTGCAGTCGACCTACAACCTCAAATCGACCGCTGCTCGTATCGTTGGTGCCTCGGGCGATGCCTGGACCTCGACCGTAACCATCGACAAGGGCTCTGCCGACGGCCTTACCATCAACATGCCCGTGACGAGTTCTGCCGGTGTTATCGGTCAGATTATCGAGGTATCGGCCAAGACCTCTACCGTGCGCCTTATTGGCGACGAGAACTCGGGTGTGTCCGCCATGGTACAGGACACGCGCGCCCAGGGCATGCTGCAGGGTCAGGCTGACGGCACGCTGCGTCTTGAGTACGTGAGCGTCGACTCCGATGTTAAGGTTGGCGACATCATCGTGACCTCGGGCATTGGCGGTGTATTCCCCAAGGGTCTACCGCTCGGCACCGTCTCGTCGGTTGAGAAGTCGGCAAACGACGTGTACTACACCATTGTGGTGCGCGCTCAGACCACGGCCGAGAACAACGAGGAAGTGCTGGTCATCACCTCGCTGACCGACGAACAGTCGGCTTCGGATGAGGACGTGAGCACCGCTAATAGCACGCCGCAGGGAACGTCGCGCGACGCTGCGACCAAGACGAAGGACGAGAGTTCGGATGACAGTTCCGACGCGTCCGAGACGACCGATTCCGGCTCGAGCGAATAGGGGGCATGTCCATGGATCTACACGAGCAGGGGATGAGCTCCCGTACGTTTGTAATCGCCGCCATCGTGTGCGTGCTGCTGCAGGCAGGCCTGGCACCGCAGATCTCCATTGCGGGCGGTCGCGTCAACTTCATGATTATCCTGGTGTGCCTAAGCGTGTTCTCGGGCGACCCGACCCGTGCCGTCGTGTGCGGTTTTTGCAGCGGCTTGTTCTATGACCTGTCCGCTGCCGTGCCGGTGGGCGTTATGTCGCTCCTGCTGACCGTGGGTTCTTTTGCCCTGGTGCACAGCGCCGTCGGTCAGACGGGCGGTACCCCGAGTGCGCGCGGCGTCACTGTGGGCGCCTTCGCGCTCGTCATTAATGTGATCTACAGCATCGTCTTGCTGTTTATGGGTTTGGAGACGAGCTTTGTCGTGGCGATCTTCGGCCATGCGCTGCCGTCCTCGATCCTGACGGGTCTGGTTGCCATTCCGTTTTTGATGTCCGGCGTCGTGCCGCAGTCCGGCTATGGATTCTCCGCACGTGGCGGACGCCAGACGGGTATGCGCTTTAAGCCCAAGACCCGCAAGCTCAAATAGGGGAGGCCCGTAGATGTCTTCCCAGATGACGGTTATTATCGCCGGTATCGTGCTGGTTGTGGCCATCGTGGTCGCGCTGGTCATCATGCGTCGAGGCGATTCCCGTTTTACCTACGATACACAGCATGGAACGGCCCCGCGCGCCACCGAGGGCGAGGGCAATACCGCGGCGACCGCCTTTAAGGGCCGCTTTTCCATCCTCACCACGGGTGTGGGCGCGATGTTTGCGGCACTTGCCGTCAAGCTGTGGGGCATGCAGATGGTCTCGTCGGACTATTACGAGAAGCAGGCCAATAGTAATCAGACTCGCACCGTTACCACACCCGCTGTGCGCGGCCGCATCCTCGACCGCAATGGCGTGGCGCTTGTCCAGAACCGTCCCTCACTTGCTGTCGTGGCCTACCGCGACCTTGCCGAGGATGAGGTTCTGGTTCGCCATCTTGCCAACGTGCTTGGAATGCCTTATGTGGCGGTCCTTCGCAATATTCAGGACAATACAGAGGGCGCTCAGAGCCTGCATACCATCGCGACGGACGTCCGTCGCTCCACGGTTGCCTATATCAAGGAACACGCCGGCGAGTTCCCGGGCGTCAAGATTGCCGAGCGTACCGAGCGCCAGTATCCATACGGTGAGACGGCATGCCATATCTTGGGCTATACCGGCACCATTACCTCCGAGCAGCTCGAGGCCCAGAATAAGAAAACCTCTGGCGATGATGATGCTTCTGCTGGCAAGATTACGTACCAGTCGGGCGATATCGTGGGCCAGGCGGGCGTTGAGAGCTACTACGAAAACCTGCTGCAGGGTATTCGTGGCGAGCAGACCGTCAAGGTCGATGCCTCGGGCAATGTGACCGGTCAGGCCGGCGCCGTGCCCGCGAAGGCCGGCTCCGACATTAAGCTCACGCTCGACCTTAAGATCCAACAGGCCTGTGAGACGGCGCTGGCGAGCGCTATCGAGCTTGCCAAGACCACTGGCTACAGCAATGCCGGCAACGGCGCTGTAGTGTGTCTCGATCCCAACAATGGCGAGATCCTGGGCATGGCGAGCCAGCCCAAGTTCGATCCGTCCGTCTTTATCGGCGGCGTCTCAAATGACGTGTGGACCGAGCTCAATGATGACAAGGGTTCGCACCCGCTGCTCAACCGCGCCATTAGCGGACAGTACATGTCGGCCTCGACCATCAAGCCGCTCTCGGCGCTGGCCGGTCTTGAGTTTGGAACCTACACGTCGGGGCAGACGACCAACTGCACGGGTTATTGGACGGGTCTGGGCAAGTCGTGGGGCAAGTACTGCTGGCTGCATTCCGGCCACGGCACCATGACGCTGCAGTCGGGAATCGCCAACTCGTGCGACCCTGTCTTCTACGACATGGGCAAGGCGTTCTTTTATGACGAGAAACATTCCGAGGGCCTGCAGGAGGTCTTTCGTCGCTGGGGTCTAGGCAAGACCTGCGGTATCGATCTGCCGAGTGAGGGCGCGGGCCGTATTCCCGATGCCGAGTGGAAAGAGTCGTACTTCACCGACGCCTCTGCCGAGGGCCGCAAGTGGAATGCCGGCGATATGACCAACATTGCCATCGGTCAGGGTGACATTCTGGTGACGCCCCTGCAGATGGCGTGTGCCTATATGGGTCTTGCCAACGGCGGCAAACAGTACGTGCCTCACGTGTTTTTGTCTGCCGTGTCGCGCGATGGCGACGGCGATGCCTATAAATACAACGGCAAGGGCAAGAAGAAGCGCCTGGAGGCCAAGATCAACAGCGATTCGGATTTGGCTCTTGTGCGCAACGGCATGCACGACGTGATTTACACGGCATCGACGTCCCTGGCGGCTCACTTTGGCACCCTGACGCCGCAGGTATACGGCAAGTCGGGCACGGGCGAGAAAAGCGGTGAGGACGAATACGCGTGGTTCTGCGCCTATGCACCGGCCGATGACCCCAAGTATGTCATCGCTACTGTCCTGGAGCAGGGCGGCGGCGGCTCAGATACCGCGATGCATGTCGTGCGCGACGTGTTCGGTGTGATTTATGACGAGCCCGATACCTCTTCGGCCTCGGGCGATTCTTCGGTTCGATAGGAGGTTGCGATGGATTTTTCTCCGGCGGATCTGTTCCGTTCAACCAAGACCGGCTCTCGCAGCAGCCTGGACCGCGTCAACAAGCAACTTTCGGCCTCGCGCGGCACGTTTCGCCAAAAGGTGCATATCGGTGTGCTCGTGGCTACAGTGGCGCTCGTCGCCTACGGTGCCATCATTATCTGGTCGGCTTCGCAGTTTAAGGCCGATGCCTCGTTCTCACGCCATCTGCTGGGAATTGGCATCGGAGCGGTGCTGGCGGTGCTGGTCTGGCGTACCGACCTGCGCGGTATTTCCAATTTCTCGACGGCGTTGCTCGTCATCGACTTGATCGTGATCCTCTCGCCCAAGATTCCGGGTCTGTCCTATACGGGCGGTCTGGGCATGACGGGCTGGATCAAGATTCCCGGTATCGGCTTGACATTCCAGCCGGTTGAGCTTGCCAAGCTCATCACCATCTTCTTTATTGCTACGCTTGGCTCGCAGTATAACGGTCGCATCGATACCGTTCGCGACTACGTCAAGCTCTGCGGCATGCTGTCCATTCCGTTTTTGGCCGTCGTTGCCATGGGCGACCTGGGCTCGGGCCTGGTCGTGCTGGTTTCGGGCGCCATCGTCATTTGTATGAGCGGTGCACGCCGCGAATGGGTGCTGTCGACCCTGGCCCTTCTCGTGGGCTTGGTGGCCCTCGTTCTGGCGCTCGATTCGGTCTTTGATTCGTTGCTCGGCCACGATGTGCTCATCAAGCAGTATCAGATGAACCGTCTGACGGTCTTTATCGACCCCGATAATGCCGATTCGGACGATGCCTACAACCTGCAGCAGTCGCTTATCGCCGTTGGCTCGGGCGGCTTCTTTGGTAAGGGTTTGGGCCACGCGACGCAGTCGGCCGGCGGCTTTCTGCCTGAGTTCCACACCGACTTCGTCTTCGCCTTCCTGTCCGAGACCTTTGGTTTTTGCGGTTCCTTTTTTCTCTTGTGCCTCTACGTGCTGCTGATCTTTTCGACGATTCGCGTCGCCTTTAAGTGTGAGTCGCTGTTCCTGCGTCTGTCGTGCGTAGGTATCGTCGGCATGTGGGCATTCCAGACCTTCGAGAACATCGGCATGTGCATCGGCATGATGCCGATTACCGGTATTCCGCTACCGTTTATTAGCTTTGGTTCGTCTTCGATGATGATCCAGCTGCTGACGGTGGGTATCGTACAATCCATATGGCGGCATCGTTCGGGCGCCGCGTAACCGCTGGAGGGGTTTGCTATGAAAATTCCCGTAGATAAGCTGACCCGCGCTTTTAAGATGGGCGCGTCCGTTAAGAAGGATTCCGATACGCCGGTGCGCGTCTCGGTCTATCTGGATTCGTCCGCCTCGCGCTTTCTGGCCGAGACGGTGCGTGACGCCTTTGTGCCGCAGACGACCTCGGGCATTGTGCGCGTCGAGCGTCTGGGGGAGGAGCGAATTGCTCCAAAGACCGATACCGATGTGGTGCTGGTGCTCTCGTGTGGTTCCGACCGCTTGGAGAGTGCCGTGCAGGAGCTCGTGATCGCCGGCGCGCCCGTGTGCGTGCTTGCCGAGTCTGCTGTGGAGGTGCCGTTTATCGAGGAGTCCACGCCCATGCTCGGCGTGGTAGCGGCAACCGATAAGACGTATCTGCTCGAGACGCTTGCTCGCTGGATTCTCGATCGCACCGACAAGGAAACGGCTTTTGCGGCGAACTTTGCCTTCATGCGCATTGCGGCAGCCAATCGTATCATCACCTCGTGCGCGCTCACCAATATGGCGACCGGTGCGCTGGTGTTTTTGCCGGGCGCCGATTATCCCGTTATGGCGCTGGCGCAGGTGGGCATGCTCTTTGAGCTCGCTGCCGTCTTTGGACGCGGCATTAAGCCAGAGCGTGGCTACGAGGTCGCGGGCGTGCTTGCCGGCGGTCTTGTGATCCGCGCGGTCACCCGCGCGCTCGTCAAGCAGACGCCGCATATTGGGTTTGCCGTCAAGGCGCTCACTGCCGCCGCGGGCACCTATGGCATGGGCCGTGCGCTCGTTTCGCTCTACGAGCGCGATGTCGACTACAGCCGTGCCAACGAGGTGGTCACTGCCACGTTCTCCCGCGTTCGCGATCTGGTGACCACGGTCGCGGGCGCTACCCGTCCTATGGCGTCCTACCAGGACGCATCCGATCTCGCAGCTTAGGGGTTTTCCGTTGCGCGTTGCATACCAAGACTGTTTTCATTTAATTGAGCCGCTGCTCGCCAAGGTCGAGAAACCGAGCCGCTATATCGATCACGAGTGGGGCACGCTTTCCAAGGCCGATGCCGACTACCGTTGCTGCCTGATCTACCCGGATGTGTACGAGGTCGGTCTGCCCAACCAGGGCATTGCCATCCTCTACAACATCCTTAACCAGGCCGAGGGCATCTCCTGCGAGCGCGGCTATGTGCCGTGGCCCGATATGGGTGACGCCATGCGCGAGGCAGGCATTCCGCTGCTCTCGCTCGAGGGTGCAGCGCCGGTCGCTTCGTTTGATATCGTCGGCCTGCATGTGCCGCACGAGATGGCGGTGACGAACTTCCTCGAGGCACTCGACCTCGCTGGTATTCCGCTGTTAGCGGCTGACCGCACCGAGGACGACCCCATTATCATCGCCGGCGGCCCCTCGGTGTACAACCCCGAGCCGTACGCGGCCTTCTTCGATGCCATCCTCATCGGTGAGGGCGAGGAATCGCTGCTCGATACCTGCCAGCTGCATCGCCGCCTGCGTGACGAAGGGGTCCCGCGCGCGCAGATTGTCGAGCAGCTTGCATCCATTACCGGCAACTACGTGCCGTCGCTCTATGAGGTTCGTCACGACGAGCCCTGCTCGCCGCATGGCTACACCGTGCCGCGTGAGGGCAAGGATGCGCCGACCGTGGTCTACAAGCGCGTCGTCGAGGATTTCGGCGCCACGAATCCGCTGTCGCAGTCGTGCGTGCCCTATGCACAGCTGGTTCACGACCGCCTGTCTATCGAGATCCTGCGCGGCTGCGCCCGCGGCTGTCGTTTTTGCCAGGCCGGCATGACGTATCGCCCGGTGCGCGAGCGCTCGGCCGACCAGATCGTCTCGTCGGTGATTCAGGGTCTGGAAAAGACCGGCTATGACGAGGTGTCGCTGACCTCGCTCTCCACGACCGACCACTCCTGCATTCGCGACGTGCTCGGCAGGCTCAACCGTCGCCTGGAGGATACGGGTATTCGCGTGTCTATTCCGTCGCAGCGCCTGGATTCGTTTGGCGTGGATATGGCCGAGTCGGTCGCCGGCGAAAAGAAGGGCGGCCTGACGTTCGCGCCCGAGGCCGGCAGCCAGCGCATGCGCGACATCATTAACAAGAACGTGACCGAGGAGGACCTGGACCGTGCGGCCAAGGCGGCCTTCGAGGCCGGCTGGAACCGCATGAAGCTCTACTTTATGATGGGCCTTCCCGGCGAGCGCGATGAGGACATCGTGGCCATCGCCAATCTGGCCGATCACGTGCTGGAGCTCGGTCGTTCCGTGGTGCCCAAGGCTCGTCGCGGCTCGATTTCGGTGTCCATCTCGGTTTCGGTCTTTATCCCCAAGGCCGCCACGCCGTTCCAGTGGTGCCCGCAGCTCGACTACGACGACGTCAAGCGTCGCCAGAAGCTGCTTATCACGAGTGTTCGCAACCGTGCCGTCCGCGTGCATTACCACGATGCCGAGACCTCGCTCATCGAGGCCGCGCTTTCCCGCGCCGGTCGTGACATGACGCCCGTCATCATCGATGCTTGGCGTTCGGGCTCTCGCTTTGACGCCTGGGTAGAGCATTTCTCGCTCGAGAACTGGAAGGAGGCTGCTGCCAAAAACGGCATCGACCTCAACGAGCTCGTACACCTGCCTTACGAGTTGGACTGGCGCCTGCCGTGGGAGCACGTGAGCCCCGGCTGCACGCGCGGCTTCCTCGAGCGCGAGTACCGTCGCTCGCTCGAGGGCGTCACGACTCCCGACTGCACCCGCACGTCGTGCACCGGCTGCGGGATCTGCCCCACGCTCCACGCCAAGAATGTATTGATGGGTGATCGCGCATGAGTGAGCGCCTGACCGACAACCCCTCGCTCTTTAGGCTTCGTGTTCGCTATGGCAAGCGCGATCGTCTTAAGTACTTGGGTCATCTCGAAGTAATCCATACCATTGAGCGCATCGTGCGCCGTGCGGGACTTCCCTATGCCGTCACGCAGGGCTTCTCTCCGCACATGCGCGTTGGCTTCTCTTCGGCGCTACCGGTGGGCACGTCGTCGACCTGCGAGTGGTGTGACCTGTTTATGACCGAGTTCGTGGCGCTCGACGAGGCGTTTGGGCGCCTGGCTGCGGCGTCTCCGGCCGATCTGGCGCCCATCGAGGCGGCGTACATCGACGTGCGCACGCCGGCGTTGACGGCGCAGCTCACGCGCCTGTCGTATCGCATCGACCTGCATCTGGACCCCGAGGCGCCCGTAAGCGCCGACGAGGTGCATCGTGCGATCGACACGCTGCGCGCGGGCCATGGCATCGACTACGCGCGCGGAAAAAAGAGCAAGCGCTTGGATTTGGATCACACACTCGTGGGCTATGAGCTCACGGCGGGGGAGCGCCCGGACCATTTGGTGCTCATGCTCGACACCCATGCCGACAACGAGGGCTCCATGCGTCCGGAAATTTTGCTTTCTGCTGCTGATGTTTTGTTGCAGGGCTTGACCCCGGGCGTGGATGCACCTATTGTTTCCACCGGTATGCAAGACCTCGTGACCATCTGCTCCTACGATGTCGAGCGTCAGAATCAAGCATGCGAGGACGACGAGGGCCGACTCGTCAGCCCCATACCTGTGCGAACTTGTGGATTTGCTCCACATACTCGTTGACGGGGGTATTTTCGCCTGCTACTATATTCGGCTGTTGCACTAACTGATGCATGAAGGGCAAGTAAACATGTACGCAATCGTTAACACGGGCGGCAAGCAGTACAAGGTCGCCACCGACGATGTCATCACCGTCGAGAAGATCGAGGGCAATGAGGGCGACAAGGTCACCCTGCCGGTTATCTTCCTCAACGATGGTAAGAAGATCGTCACCGATCCCGACAAGCTGGCCAAGGCCAAGGTTACCGCTCAGATCGTTGAGCAGTTCAAGGGCGAGAAGCAGCTGGTCTTCAAGTTCCACAAGCGCAAGCGCTATCGTCGTCTGAAGGGTCACCGTCAGCAGCTCACCAAGCTGAAGATTGTGAAGGTTCAGGCTACCTCCCGCGCCAAGAAGGCTGTCAAGGCAGAGGCTGAGGCTGTTGCCGAGGCTCCCGTCGCCGAGTAGATTACACTCGTAACGAAAGAGTAGGTATACACAATGGCACACAAAAAAGGACTCGGTTCCTCCCGTAATGGCCGTGACTCCCGCGGTCAGCGCCTTGGCACGAAGCGCTATGCCGGCCAGACGGTAACCACGGGCACGATTCTCGTCCGTCAGCACGGCACGCACATCCACCCGGGTGAGAACGTTGGCCGTGGTAAGGACGACACGCTGTTCGCGCTGGTCGACGGTACCGTTGAGTTCCACAAGGGTATCAAGCACAGGGTCAGCGTACGCCCGCTCGCGAACGCGTAATTCACCCTTCATAGAGCACATATGTGGGAGGCACTTGAGTTTTAGGATTCAAGGGTCTCCCTCTTTTTTGTAGGAGGCGATTCTGTTGTCACAGTTCACCGATATCAGCCGAATTAACGTTTGCGGCGGCGACGGCGGAGCCGGATGCATGTCGTTTAGGCGCGAGGCATTTGTTCCCAAGGGCGGCCCCGATGGCGGCGACGGCGGTCGTGGCGGCAATGTCGTCATCCAGGCCGACGCTCAGCTGTCTTCGCTGATCGATTACCGCTTTAAGCATCACTTTCGTGCCGAGCGCGGAACGCATGGCCAGGGTGCCCGCCGCAACGGCAAAAGCGGTGAGGACCTGATTTTGAAAGTCCCCATGGGTACCGTAGTCCGCGAGCTCGATCCCGAGACGCAGACCCCTATGTTCGAGATTGCCGACCTGGTGCACGACGGCGAGCGCGTTGTCGTGGCGCCCGGCGGTGCCGGCGGTCTGGGTAACACGCACTTTGTGACGTCCGTGCGTCGCGCGCCCGCGTTTGCCCAGCTCGGCGAGCCTGCCGTGGAACACTGGATCGAGCTCGAGATGAAGCTTATGGCCGATGCCGCGCTCGTGGGCTTTCCCTCGGTGGGTAAGTCATCGCTCATCGCGCGCATGAGTGCCGCCCGTCCCAAGATTGCCGACTACCCGTTTACCACGCTCGTGCCGAACCTCGGCATGGTGCGTGCCGGCGAATATTCTTACGTCGTTGCCGACGTCCCCGGTCTTATCGAGGGCGCGAGCGAGGGCAAGGGCCTGGGTCACCAGTTCCTGCGCCACATTGAGCGTACGGCCCTGATTATGCACGTCGTCGACATGACGGGTGGTTTTGAGGATCGCGATCCGGTCGAGGATTACCATATCATCAACCGTGAGCTCGAGCAGTATGGCGCTGAGCTTTCTGAGCGTCCGCAGATCGTCGTTGCCAACAAGTGCGACGCGCCGGGCACGGCCGACAAGATTGCCGACCTCAAGCGCGCAGCGCTCGATGATGGCCATATGTTCTTTGCCGTGTCTGCTGTGACGGGCGCCGGCCTCAACACGCTGATGCTTGCCGTGGGCGAGCAGGTGGCTAAGCTGCGTGCCGAGTTGGCTGTCTCCGATGAGCCGGTCGTTCTGCGCGACGATGAGTGGGAGCGCCGTCGCCTGCAGCGTGAGAAGCGTTTCCGCATTGTCCAGGAAGAGCCCGGTGCCTTCCGCGTGGTCGGTCGTGCCATCGAGCGCATGGTCATCCAGACCGACTGGGAAAATGAGGAAGCCGTCATTTACCTGCAGCATAAGTTTGCGCGTATGGGTGTTGACGACGCGCTCGAGAAGGCCGGTTGCCGTGCGGGCGACGAGGTCCTCATTTGCCAGCGCGCCTTTGACTTTGAGGGCGCCGAAGACTTCTCGGAGTACGAGGAGCTCGAGGATGCTGGCGAGGACGTTGCCGTTGAGGCCATTGACGTGACCGATGCTTCGGATGAGGGCGTCGAGATTGTCGATGCGGTGGATGCCGCGGACGATGCCGAGACCTCGGAGGGCGAGTAGGCCATGTCGCTGCGCGGTGGAATCGGTCTGCCCGAGCTTCCTCTTGAGGACGGGCAGGAGTTTAGGCTCGGCATTATGGGTGGCACCTTTGATCCCATCCATTACGGGCACCTGGTGACCGCCGAGCAGGCGCGCGAGTCGCTCGACTTGGATGCCGTGCTCTTTATGCCGGCGGGCTCTCCTGCCTTTAAGCTTGACAAGCCGGTGACGCCTGCCGAGGACCGTTATGCCATGACGGTCCTCGCCACCGCCGCGAACCCGGCCTTTTTGGCGAGCCGGTTCGAGATCGACCGTCCGGGCGTAACCTATACGGCCGATACGCTTCATGCCCTTCGCGACTTTTACCCGCCGCAGGTAAAGCTCTACTTTATTACGGGCGCCGACGCGATTATCGATATTGTGACCTGGCATGATGCCGAACGAATCGCTGAGCTTGCTACCTTTATTGCGGCGACACGACCGGGCTTTGATATCGATACGGCGCGTGCCCGAATCAAAGAGTCGGGGCTGCCGTTCGACGTGCGCTATATTCAGATTCCGGCGCTGGCGATCAGCTCGACGAACATTCGTAAGCGAGTTGCCCGCGGTATGAGCGTGCGCTATCTTACGAGCGAGTCCGTGCTCGGCTACATTCGCAAACGCAGGCTATATGCCGATTTGGGCCAAGAAGATTTTGAGTGATGGGGGTCTACGTTGTCGGTAGAGGATCAGTTTGAGGGCGATGAACGCGCGCTGCTCAAGCGCATTCAAGAGCTGCTCGATGTTCGCATGAAGGATAAGCGCAAGCGCTATGTGCATTCGCTGGGTGTTGCCGAGACCGCACTTCATCTGGCCGAGGTCTACGGCGTTGACCGCTTTGATGCCGCTGCTGCCGGTCTGATCCATGACTGGGACAAAGTGCTCTCCGACGACGAGCTGGTTACGCGCGCTCTGCATTACGGCATTAAGATTGCCGGCTCTCCGTCTGCCGCGACGCCGCTTTTGCATGGCCCGGTTGCCGCCTATGAGCTTCCGCAGCTTTTTCCCGAGCTGTCGCCGGCGGTCTTTCAGGCTGTCGACCGTCACACCGTGGGCGCTTGCGACATGACGCCGCTCGATATGGTGGTCTTTGTGGCCGATGCTATCGAACCCAACCGCCACGGCGATTATGCCCATGCGCTGCGCAAGATGGTGGGGAAGTCCTCGCTCGACGAGTTGTTCTTCTCCTGTTTTGCGCAGGGTCTGGTCTATGTGATCCAGTCCGGGCGTTATCTTTATCCCACGGCTATTATGATTTACAACCATTACGCCCAGCTGCGCTAGCTTGGGCTGTCTAGAAAGAGGTATTCCATGGCCGATGAGACCATGACCGACGATCAGATTCTTGAAGGTGTGGAGCACAAGAGTTTTGTTGCCACGTCCGACCGCACCGCTGCCTCGCTGTCCGCGAGCGGTGTTGCCGCCGAGGATGTCGCCCGCGCCGCCGCGCAGGCCGCCTACGACAAGAAGGGCGAGGACGTTCAGGTGCTCGACCTGACCGAGCTTTCCGACGTATGCGACTACTTTGTGCTTGCCACCGGTACCAACAACCGCCAGGTCGATTCTATCGTCGACGAGATCGAGGAGAAGGTCGCCGAGGCTTGCGGCGAGCATCCGTTCTCCATCGAGGGCCGCGAGCAGAAGACCTGGATGCTCATGGACTACGGTTCGGTTGTCGTCCACGTCTTCACTCCTGAAGCCCGCGACTTCTACCGCCTAGAAAAGCTCTGGGGCGACGCCCCCCAGCTCCCCCTCAACCTCCTCTAGTAGCTCATTTGAGACGGGGTTAGCTACCCTCACGCATATCGCCGGGCAGGTGCGGTTTTCCGCACCTGCCCGGCTTTCTTTTTGCCCAAAGGCGGTTAATCGTTGAAGCGGGATTGGCGGCCGAAGGAAAGGGCGGTGTCGCCGAATTTGTCTCGGACGGCGTCGATGGCGACGGAGAGGTCGCGGCGGTCGCTGGATTGGGCTCCGCGGTCATCGATCTCGCAGAACAGGTCAGTCTGGATGCCGCCTTGGTGGTCGAAGTCGCTCATGCCGATGCCCGCTAAGCGAACATGCATGCCATCCTGCCAGATGTTGTCGAGCAGTTCGAGTGCAACCGCCACGAAGATGTTCTCATCGTCGGTCGGATGAGGCAGCCGGCGCTGTGCCGTACGCCCGCTGCCATACGAATACTTAAGCTTGAGCGTTACCGTGGCACCCGTCAGCCCCTGACGGCGCAGGCGGCGTCCCACTGACTCTCCCAACAGCGCAATCGCCGCCTCAATATCCCCACGCTCAGTTAAATCTTTAGCAAAGGTGCGTTCATTGCTGACCGACTTGACCTCGCGCTCTTCATCGAGGCTCGTGACTTCGGAGATTTCGAGTCCCAGCGCACGCTGGCGCATGCGTTCGCCGTTGACGCCAAAAATAGAGGCCAAGGTGGATTCCGGTGCACGTGATAGCTCGCCGAGGGTGTAGATGCGCATGCGGCGCAGTCGCTCCTCGGCCGAGCGCCCGATGCCGCTCATGGCAGATACCGGCAGCGCGGCCAAAAAGCGCTGCTCGGTTCCGGGGCGCACAATCGTCAATCCAAACGGCTTGTCACGCTCGCTTGCGATCTTTGCGACCGTCTTGTTGCAGCCCACGCCAATGGAACAGGTCACTCCCAGCCCTGCCACGCGGTCGCTTATTCGTCGCGCAACCAGCAGCGGGTCTTCGGGCGCGAAGCGACCCGGTGTGATATCGATAAAGGCTTCGTCGATGGATACGCGCTCCACGCGCGGCGTCTCCTCGGCAAGAATCGCCATGACCTGCGCGCTGACCTCACGATAGCGATCAAAATGCCCATGCGTCCAAATGGCTTGCGGGCACAAGCGCCGTGCCTCGGCCGAGGCCATGGCGGAGTGCACGCCAAAGCGACGTGCCTCATACGAACACGTGGACACGACGCCGCGCGAATCGGCGTCTCCGCCCACGATGAGCGGCTTTCCGCGCCATTCGGGATGATCGAGCATTTCCACGCTCGCAAAAAACGCATCGAGGTCCATCAGGCCCACCGCCGGACCCGTCCAGGGAGGCGGCGTGACGCCCATGGCATCCTCATAACCGTATGTATGTTCGCGTCTTTCCATGTCATGAGTATACCGCGCAGCTCATGTGGGGTGCGTGTATGTGCTTGCAAATCCCGAATTCTTGTCTAAGATATGGATTTGCCCTCGACTACACCGAAGAAGTTGGTCTCACGGACTTCACCTGCCCGCGTCGATGGCGTATTATGTTCAACTGTTTGTTTGTAGTTGCAGCCTAAAGCTGCTTGGTTGGAGGAGTTTCCTTTGGCAGTCAAGATTCGCCTTGCTCGTCACGGCGCTAAGAAGCGTCCGTACTACCGTGTCGTCGTCGCCGATTCCCGCGCCCCGCGTGACGGTCGTATCATCGAGGAGGTTGGCCGCTACAACCCGATGACCACCCCCAAGACCATCAACCTCGATCTCGAGAAGATCGCTGACTGGCAGTCCAAGGGCGCTCAGCTCACCGACGCTGTCGCCGCTCTGGTCAAGGCCGCCAACGAGGGCGAGAAGACCGAGACCGTCGTCAAGAAGTCCAAGAAGCAGCTCGCCAAAGAGGCCGAGGCCGCTAAGGCTGCCGCTGAGGCCGCTGAGGGCGCCGAGGAGTAAATCGTGCCTGAGGTTGACGCTGCACAGCTCGAGGGTGAGGCAATGCTCTCAGATCGCATCGCCGATCTCGTCGAATATCTCGTTGTTCAGATCGTCGACGACCCGGATTCCGTGAGCCTTGAGGTCATCGATGGCGACGACGCCTCTACGATTGAGGTTTCGGTCGCCGAGGATGACGTCGCTAAGGTCATCGGCCGTCGTGGCCGTACCATCAAGGCCATTCGCACGCTCGCCCGTGCACTGGCCGCTCGCCTCGACACTGCTGTCGAGGTAGAGGTTCTGGGCTAGGACCTTGAGGTCCCAGTACAAAAACATCGCCCGTGTGGTCAAGCCGCACGGAAGGAAGGGGGAGGTCCTCGCGCAGCCGCTGCGGGGGCTTCCTTCTGTATTAGAGCCTGGTATGCGCGTCGCCCTGACGCCGCCGGCGCTCAAGCGCGACCGCTTTTGCACGGTCGTGTCCGTCACCGATACGGGCGATGGCGATCTGGTCTCGTTTGAGGGCATTGACGACTTGACGGCCGCCGAGGGCATCACGGGATGCTACGTGCTGGCAAATCGTGACGATTTTGAGCTCGATTCGCTCGACGCTGCCTATACCGACCTGATGGGTCGCGAGGTGGTCGACGAGCGCTTCGGTTCGCTCGGCACGATTGTCGAGATCATGTCGACGCCCGCTAACGATGTTTGGGTTGTCGAGGGTGATCGGTACGGCGAGGTACTGATTCCCGTGATCGAGCAGGTCGTGCTCGATCTTCCCGATGCAGGAACAATTTCCGTCCACGTGATGGACGGCCTGATCGATATGGACAAGTAGGGAGGACAACATGCTGATCGAGACCCTTTCGGTCTTTCCCGAGATGTTTGAGCCCGTCATGTCCACGTCGATTTTGGGCCGCGCCCGCAAGGCCGGCCTTTTTGATTTTAAGGCGTATAACCTGCGCGACTGGACGCACGACCGCCATCGTACCGTCGATGACGAGCCGTACGGCGGCGGGCAGGGCATGCTCATGAAGGTCGAGCCTATCGCAGAGGCCATCGAGGCCATTAGCGCAGAGGGTCCCAAGCCGACGGTGGTGTTTTTTACCCCCTGTGGCGAGCCCTTTACGCAGCATGTGGCCGAGCGCCTGCTCAAAAGCGAGCGTCTGCTGTTTGTGTGCAGTCGCTACGAGGGCGTCGACGAGCGTGCGTATGCGTATGCCGATGAGCGTCTGTCGATCGGCGACTACGTGCTTACGGGCGGCGAGCTTCCCGCTATGGTCGTTGCCGATGCCGTCGTACGCCTGATTCCCGGCGCCCTGGGCGACGAGATGAGCAATGTGGACGAGTCGTTCTCGACCGCCGAGGACGGAGGCCTGCTCGAGTACGCGCAGTACACCCGTCCCGCCGAGTTCAACGGCGAGGGCGTGCCGCCGGTGCTCGTGAGTGGCGATCACGCCAAGGTCGATGCCTGGCGTCGCAAGAACGCCATCGAGCGCACCTGCCGCTGGCGTCCCGATCTGATCGAGACGGCGCGCCTTACGCCCCAGGAGCGTGCGTACGCGCAGGAGATTTTGGACGCTTCGTATTCGCAGAGCGAGGAGTGAGAATGGTTCCATCGCAGCATTCCGCGTTGAGGGGCGCTTTTGAGTGGATTGCGGTCATCGCGATCGCGCTCGTGGCCACGTTCCTGATCCGCACCTTTGTGGTCGAGCCCTTTGTGGTGCCCACCGGCTCCATGGAGTCCACGATCGAGATTGGCGACCAGATCCTGGCACAAAAGGTGAGCCTCGAGCTCGGTCAGCCCGTCAAGCAGGGCGATATCGTGGTGTTTCACAACCCCGATGGCACCTCCGAGCATGATGTTCTTGTCAAGCGTGTTATTGCCACGGCCGGGCAGACGGTCGACCTGCAGGATGGCAAGGTGGTCGTTGACGGCCAAGCGCTCGACGAGGACTATACGACGGGCATGAGCTGGCCACTTTCGGTCCAAGCGCCCGGTGCTCAGGTAAGCTATCCCTACACCGTTCCCGACGGGTGCGTGTGGGTGATGGGCGACAACCGCGAAAACTCTGCCGACTCACGCTACTTTGGTCCCGTCGATCGCTCTGATTTGATCGCTGTGGCGCTTGTGCGCTACTGGCCGCTCAACCGCATCGGCGCTATCGACTAAAAACCGCTATAGTACAGTACCTAACCGTGTAATCGTTTCGACGAGGGGATATTAGAGGCATGAACGCTTCATCGCTTTCCTTCCAAGACATCATCCTGCGCCTCCAACAGTACTGGGGCGAGCAGGGCTGCGTCATTATGCAGCCCTATGACTCCGAGGTCGGTGCCGGTACCTTTCATACCGCGACCACGCTGCGCTCGCTCGGTCCCGCCGAGTGGCGCACCTGCTATGCGCAGCCTTGCCGCCGTCCCGCTGACGGCCGCTACGGCGAGAACCCCAACCGCATGCAGCACTACTATCAGTTCCAGGTGCTCATCAAGCCCTCACCGGTCAACGCCCAGGAGCTTTACCTGGGGTCTCTTGCCGCTATCGGTCTGGACCCCAACGACCATGACGTCCGCTTTGTCGAGGACGACTGGGAGAGCCCAACCCTTGGCGCCTGGGGTCTTGGCTGGGAGGTCTGGCTCAATGGCATGGAGGTCACGCAGTTTACGTACTTCCAGCAGGTGGGCGGTATCGAGGTCGACCCCGTTCCTGTCGAGATCACCTATGGCCTGGAGCGCATCGCCATGTATGCGCAGGGCGTCAACTCCGTCTACGACCTGGTGTGGAGCTACCTGCCCGACGGCACGCCCATGACCTATGGCGACGTGTTCCTCGAGAACGAGCGCGAGTTCAGCGCCTACAACTTTGAGGTCGCCAACGTCGAGATGATGCGTCAGAAGTTTGACGACTACGAGGCCGAGTGCCATTCCTGCCTGGAACGAAAGCTGCCGCTGCCGGCGTACGACTGTGTCATGAAGTGCAGCCACGCTTTCAACCTGCTCGATGCCCGTGGCGCGCTGTCCGCGGTCGAGCGTGCCAACTACATCCTGCGCGTCCGCGCCGTCGCCAAGGCGTGCTGCGAGGCCTACATGGCCGTGGTCGCCGGAGTCAACGAGAATGCCGACCAGGAAGGCGAGGTGGCGTAAGCCATGGCAGACGCTAAGGATTTCCTGTTTGAGATCGGTACGGAGGAAATGCCCTCCGCACCGCTGAACAATGCCGTCAAGCAGCTTGGCTCCATGATTGCCAAGGGTCTCAACGAGGCCGGTCTGGCCCACGGCGAGGTCCGCGTGATCTCGAGCCCGCGCCGCCTGGCTGCACTCGTTGCCGACGTCGCCACCGCGACCGATGAGGTTCACGAGGTCAAGCGTGGCCCCGCGGCCAACATTGCCTTCGACGCTGACGGTAACGCCACCAAGGCCGCCCAGGGCTTTGCCCGCAAGTGCGGTGTGGCTGCCGAGGACCTGGTCCGTCGCGAGGACACTGACGGTCGCGAGTATGTGTTCGCCGAGAAGAACATTCCCTCCGCACCGGCTACGCCGATTCTGACCGCTCTGTGCGAGAAGACTATCGCCGGCCTGCAGTGGCCCAACTACCGCTCCCAGCGCTGGGGCCACGAGCACGCGACGTTCGTGCGCCCGGTCCGTTGGATCTGCTGCCTTCTGGGCGAGGACGTTGTGCCCGTGTCGTTTGCCGACGTGACGAGCGGCAACACCACGCGTGGTCATCGCGTGCTTGGCCCTGGTGACCATGTGGTTGCCAGCCCCGCCGTCTACGAGCAGGTGCTCGAGGACGCCGGCGTGCTTTCTGCCGAGCGTCGTCGCGAGGCCATCCTTGCCGGTATCGCCGAGGTCGAGGCCGCTCGCCCCGGCTGTCATGTTGACACGCCCAAGAAGGTCTTCGAGGAGGTCATTAACCTCTGCGAGTGGCCGACGGTGCTTGTCGGTACCTTTGACGAGGAGTTCCTCAAGGTCCCGCACGAGATCATCTGCGAGTCCATGCTCACCAACCAGCGCTACTTCCCGATCTATGACGGCGAGGGCAAGCTCACGCGTGAGTTCGTGGTCGTTTCCAACAGCAAGCCCGAGAATGCCGAGCGCGTGATTGACGGCAACGAGCGCGTCGTGCGCGCCCGTCTGGACGACGCCAAGTTCTTCTACGAGGAGGACCTGAAGATCTCCCTCGACGAGTTCCGCGAGCGTCTGGCCAAGGTCGCCTTCCAGGAGAAGCTCGGTAGCGTGCTCGCCAAGTCCGAGCGTATTGAGCAGCTCGCGCTCGCCATCGCCCGCGAGGCCCATCTGGGCGCCCACCTTGCCGCCGATGCCGCTCGCGCCGCTCACCTGTGCAAGGCCGACCTGGTATCGAACGCCGTCGTTGAGTTCACGAGCCAGCAGGGCGTGATGGGCGGTTATTACGCCTCCGCGATGGGGGAGAACGACGAGGTCGCCCACGCCATTCGCGATCATTATCGTCCCCGCTTTGCCGGTGACGAGCTGCCCGAGGGCACCGCCGGCTGCATCGTGGCCTGCGCCGACAAGCTCGATACCATCGCCGGTATCTTTGCCATCGGCGAGCCCCCGACCGGCTCTTCGGACCCCTACGCGCTGCGTCGTGCCGCTATCGGCATCATCAACATCCTGCGCGATCGCCTGCCGATCGACCCCACGTCGCTCATCGATTTTGCCCTTGAGCTCTATAGCGAGCAGGGCATTGAGTTCGACGCCGCCGAGGTCGCCCAGCAGGTTCGCGACTTCTTCCATGGCCGCCTGGTGAGCATGGCCCGCGAGGAAAAGATCCCGGCCGATACCGTTGCCGCCGTCTCTGCGGTGCACATCATCGCCCCGTCCATCTTCTTCGCCCGCTGCGCCGCCCTCGACGAGGCCCGCAAGAACGACGCCGAGACCTTCGATAACCTGGCTACCGCCTATGCCCGCGCCGCGCACATCTCCAAGCCTGAGCTGGGTGCGGAGTACGACCGCAGCCTGATGGGCGAGGTCGAGCTCGCGCTTGCCGATGCCTCCGAGGCTGCTCAGACCGCTGTCGACGCCGCCCTTGCTGCCGAGGATTACCCGGCCGCATTTGCCGCCCTTGCCGCCCTGCGCGCCCCGATCGACCGCTTCTTCGACGAGGTCATGGTCATGGACAAGGACGAGCAGCTTCGCGATAATCGCCTTAAGCTGCTCAACCGCTTCGAGGCCGTTTTCTCCGGTATCGCCAACATCGGTGAGCTTGCCCGCAAAAAGTAAGCCAGCCTGCGCGTAAGCGCAAAAGGAGCCCCGCATGGATTGCCCGGTCACCGCTCGTCCCACCGTTATCGTTATCTCCGACTCGCTCGGCGATACCGCTTGTGAGGTGGTGCTTGCGGCGTCCGGGCAATTTGATGGAGGGGCTTTTCGCGTTTTACGCCTGCCCAAGGTGACCTCCGTGGAGCAGGTCAAGTCATTTGTGGGCCCGCGTGTCGATGCAGACCATCGCGATATTGCCGTGTTCCATACCATTGTCGATCCGGCGCTGCGCGCCCGCGTGCTCGATTACCTGGGTATGCTGCATATCCGCTCGGTCGACCTGATCGGCCCGACGCTCGCCGTGCTATCGTCGCTCATCGGTGTGCCGCC
The DNA here is from genome assembly GCF_025289055.1 of Collinsella aerofaciens. GTDB lineage: Bacteria > Actinomycetota > Coriobacteriia > Coriobacteriales > Coriobacteriaceae > Collinsella. The sequence continues at coordinate 21,150 of NZ_JAESIQ010000002.1, read as the reverse complement.
CAAAGGCGTCGCGGGCGTGATTCACAGGACCGATGACCGCTATTTCCATCGTATCGAGGCCATGGAATATTTCGTTGAGCACGATGACGGGCGCGGTTGCGACGATTTGTCGGGTGCCGATATCGTGCTGCTGGGCGTATCGCGCACGTCCAAGACGCCGCTGTCGATGTATCTGGCTTATCAGGGCTACAAGGTTGCCAATGTTCCGTTGGCCCATGGCATGGAGCCGCCGAAGTCGATTTACGAGGTCGACCCGATGCGCCTGTTCGGCCTGATTTCGACCGTCGATGTGATTTCCGAAATTCGCGATAGCCGCTTGGGCGATGACTACGCTCGTGCCGTTGCCGGCTCCTATGCCGAGCCCGAGAGCGTGCGCAGCGAGCTCGAGGAAGCCCGTTCCCTCATGAAGCGGCTAGGCTGCTTTGTGGTGCGTACCGACGGCAAGGCCTTCGAGGAGAGCGCTGCCGAGATCATTAGCCACTTGGAGGAAATCCAAGAAGCCCGTGCCCGCCGCGCCGCCCGTCGAGCCTAACAGTAGCAGCATTTTGATAAAGCGATTTAGCAAAAATATCGCATCTGACCTGCACTTTCTTACAGTGGTATCTTCATAAGGTAACCACCTTTACCTACCATTTACCGCCAGTTTTAGCACGTTTACCAAACCGCGCATCCTCTGCTTAAGCCCGCTCAAAACCCGCCGTATAGTTCCCTCATGGCCCGCATCTGGCGGGTCGATTCGTTACCACGGTCGTGTGCGTAAGCGCATGGAAGGGGAAGTATCGTGAGCGATTGCAAGAGGGTTTACCGTTTTGGAACCGACGCCCAGGGCACCTGTGTCACCGAGGGCGACAAGTCCATGAACTTCGTGCTTGGCGGCAAGGGCGCAAACCTTGCCGAGATGAGCCGCATCGGCCTGCCGGTTCCCGGTGGTTTTACCATTACCTGCCAGACCTGTGTCGAGTACTCCGGTGCCGGCAACGTCTGGCCCGAAGGCGCGCTCGATGAGATCGTTGCCGCCGAGGAAGACCTCGAGTCCCGCTGCGGCAAAAAGCTCGGTGACGCCTCCGATCCGCTGCTCGTGTCGGTTCGCTCGGGCGCTCCGTTTTCCATGCCCGGCATGATGGACACGGTCCTCAACTTGGGTCTCAACGACGACTCCGTTCAGGGTCTCATTGCCCAGACGCAAAACCCGCGCTTTGCTTGGGATAGCTACCGCCGCTTTATCCAGATGTTTTCCAACGTCGTCATGGGCGTTGACGCCGACCTGTTCGAGAACGCCCTGACCCAGGCCCGTCTGGTCGCCGGCGTTCGCGTCGATTCCGAGCTTTCGGCCGAGGACCTGCAGGAACTCGTCGAGACTTTTAAGGGCATCTTCTCCGAGAACGTCGATGCCGCCCTGTATCCCGAGCTCGAGGTCGCTGACGGCAAGCCCGTCTTCCCACACGATCCGGAGCTCCAGCTGCGCCTTGCCATCCAGGCCGTCTTTGGCAGCTGGATGAACGAGCGCGCCTGCATCTATCGCAAACAGCACGGCATCTCCGACGAGCTCGGCACCGCCGTCAACGTCCAGGCCATGGCCTTTGGCAACAAGGGCGAGACCTCTGCGACGGGCGTCGCCTTTACGCGCAATCCGGCCGACGGCACCAAGGAGTTCTACGGTGACTTTTTGGTCAACGCCCAGGGCGAGGACGTCGTCGCCGGTATCCGCAACACCGAGCCCATCGCCGACCTCAAGACCACCCCGGGCCTCGAGTCCGCAGGTGAGGAGCTCGAGCGCGTGTTCCTGACGCTCGAGGATCATTACCGCGATATGTGCGATATCGAGTTCACCATCGAGCAGGGCAAGCTCTGGATGCTCCAGACCCGCGTGGGCAAGCGTACTGCCACCGCCGCCCTGCGCATCGCCATCGAAATGGTCGAGGAAGGCCTGATCACCCGCGAAGAGGCCGTGAGCCGTATCGATCCCGCGCAACTCGACCAGCTCCTTCACCCGCAGTTTGACGCCTCCAAGAAGTACGAGGCTCTCGCCAGCGGTCTTAATGCCAGCCCCGGTGCCGCCGTGGGCGAGGTCGTGTTCTCGAGCGACGACGCTGTCGCGCGTTCCGCCGAGGGTCACAAGGTCATTCTGGTTCGTTGGGAGACCAACCCCGACGACCTGAAGGGCATGGTCGCCGCCGAGGGCATCCTGACCAGCCACGGTGGCAAGACGAGCCATGCCGCCGTTATCGCCCGCGGCATGGGTACGCCCTGCGTCTGCGGCGTTGAGCGCTTCCACATCGACGCCGCCGAGAAGGTCGTGCGCATCGAGGGCAGCGACCGCGTATTGAACGAGGGCGATGTCATCTCCATCGACGGCACCCAGGGCATCGTCGTCGACGGTCCCGTCGACCTGGTCTCCGCCGAGCTTACCGGCGACCTGGACACCATCCTGTCCTGGGCCGACGAGATTCGCCTGGACGAGACCTGTGGCCATGCCAACCATGTGCGCGTCAACGCCGACAATCCCGAGGATGCCGAGCTCGCCCTCGAGTTTGGCGCCGAGGCTATTGGCCTGTGCCGCACCGAGCACATGTTCCTGGGCGATCGCAAGAACATCATCCAGAGCTTTATCCTGTCTGACGATGAGGCCGTGAAGCAGCAGGCCCTGGCCGACCTGCTCAAGGTTCAGACCGAGGACTTCCTGGCGATGTTCAAGACCATGTCCGGTCGCGATGTGGTCGTCCGCCTGCTCGATCCGCCGCTTCATGAGTTCCTGGATAATCCTCGCGAGCTCGAGGTCGTCATCACCAAGAAGGAAGCCGCCGGCGCCAGCGAGGAAGAGCTTGCAGCCCTGCGCGCCCGCCTGCGTCGTATCGACGGCATGGTCGAGTCCAACCCGATGCTCGGCCTGCGCGGTGTGCGCCTGTCCGTCGTCTTTAGCGATCTGCCGCTCATGCAGGTTCGCGCCGTCGCCACGGCTGCTGCCCGCCTCATCAAGGAAGGCGTCGACCCGCGCCCCGAGATCATGGTTCCGCTCGTTTCCATCACGGCCGAGCATGTCCAGACGCGCGAGGTCATCGAGCGTGTCATCGCCGAGGTATCCGCCGAGGAGGGCGTCGAGCTCAACATTCCCGTGGGCACGATGCTCGAGCTGCCGCGTGCCTGCATGGTTGCCGACGAGATCGCCCATCATGCCGACTTCTTCTGCTTTGGCACCAACGACCTCACGCAGACGACCTTCGGCTTCTCCCGCGACGACGCCGAGGCCAAGTTCATCCCGCTGTACATGCACAAGAAGATCTTGAAGAACAACCCCTTCGAGACCATCGACTCGGCGGTACTCGAGCTGGTGCGCATGGCCGTCGAGAAGGGTCGCGCCACCAATCCCGACATGCACTTTGGCGTGTGCGGCGAGCACGGCGGCGACCCCAAGTCCATCAAGGGCCTGTTTAACGTGGCCGACGTGGATTACGTGTCCTGCTCGCCCTATCGCGTACCCCTCGCACGTCTTGCGGCCGCCCAGGCCAAGCTCGAGGCCAAGCGTTCCGCCTAACGTTTTGGGCGTAGACGCCTAGTGTAGCCCCCCCTCATGCCGCCCGTCTCATTTGTGAGACGGGCGGTTATCATGTGCGGGTTTTGTCTTTTTGTCTGCGTAAAAAATTGTTCTTGCAGCAGAAACCCGCGCGTGTATACTCGAATATGTTTGTTCAACTACGTGCCGGCCATGGTGGTACGGCACCTCTAGAAGAGTAAGGAATTGCACATGGATTACATCCGCGCAATCGAGCGTCAGCAGATCCGCGAGGACATTCCTCAGGTTCGCGTCGCCGACAACGTCAAGGTTCACTACCGCATTAAGGAAGGCGACCGCGAGCGCATCCAGGTCTTCCAGGGCGACGTCATCCGCATGGCCGGCGCCGGTGCCCGCGAGACCTTCACCGTCCGCAAGATGTCCTTCGGTGTCGGTGTTGAGCGTACCTTCCCGCTTCACAGCCCCAAGATCGCCAAGCTCGAGGTCGTTCGTCATGGTCGCGTCCGTCGCGCCAAGCTGTACTACCTCCGCGACAAGGTGGGCAAGGCTGCTCGCATCCCCGAGAAGCGCTAAGAAGATCGCAGCGTCTGTCCACTCGTTTGGACGTAAGGGTCACCTTCGGGTGGCCCTTCTTTTTATCTGATTTGCATGCAAGGAGGGCCTGGTATGGCCAATATGACGAGCTCGGTTTCGGCATCGCAGGTTGCCGGAGAGCTAGCGAGCGCAACGTTTGAGGAGATCCCCGCCCTCGTGGAGCATTATCGCGAGGACCCGCGCCAGCAGGTGATCAAGGCTTGTGAACGCGCCCTCAAACGCCATGCTAAGGAACTTGCCGAGCGCGAGCGCGTCAATGACATGTACGAGCTTATGCATGAGTTTGGCGGCGATGGGGTGGTCGTTGGTGTCGACGAGGTGGGTCGCGGATCGGTGGCCGGTCCCCTGACGGTGTGTGCCGTGTGCCTTCCCATGGAGCCGCGCGTCTGGGGCATCAACGATTCCAAAAAGCTCACGCCGGCGCGCCGCGAGTTGCTCTCAGTGAAGATTGCCGAGGTGGCGACGGCGATTGGTTTTTGCCATATCGCGCCTAAGGATATCGATGAGATGGGCATGGCCCGTGCTATCCGTACCGCCGTTGCGGGCGCCGTGGCCGATACGGGGCTCGAGCCCGACTGGGTCCTCATGGATGGCAACCCCTTGGGCGCTGTTCCTAACGAGCGCGATGTGGTGAAAGGCGATGCCAAGATCGCCTGCATCGCCGCAGCGTCCATCATGGCCAAGGTCACGCGTGACGAGATGATGGTCGAGTACGACGCCGAGTACCCCGAGTACCATCTGGCCGAGTCGAAGGGCTATGCGAGCCCCGAGCACATCGAGGCCATTCGCAAACATGGACTTTGTCCGCTGCATCGCGTGAGCTTTTGCGGAAACTTTCTGCAGACTGAGCGCCTTTTCTAGGCCAATTGTGGAGACAGGGACCTCTGGGGTTTTATAAACCTGCTGGTAGCTGGCCGTATGCAGCACCATTGCTGCGTACGGCCCGTTTTTTGTCGGCATTTGGTCAGCTTTTGGTTTGCTTCCGGTACTTACCCGCATGAAAGGTGCCCTCATCATCGGGGCAATGCAGTGTGCGGGAAAGGAGACCCCATGAGTGCCGCAAGCAAAAAGAGCAAGACGCAGCAGCTCAAGGAGCGTTGGGAAAACGGCGAGCTCGACTGCGGGGCGATGACGCCCGAGTTTATCAAGGGACTCAGTCCCCGCGAGCTGGGCATGCTGGGCGAGCTGATCACCATCGACTACTTTAACGAGCGCGGCTACACCTTGCTGGAGCAGGGTTATCGTTGCACCGAGGGCGAGGCCGATCTGGTGCTGCTCGATGAGCTCGACGATGTCGTGGTGATGGCCGAGGTCAAGACCAGACGCGTTGCGCTGGATTGCAACACGCGGGTCTTTCCCGAGGAGGCCGTGGACGCCCAAAAGCAACGCCGCTACCGCCGCATCGCAAGTTGCTATCTCATGGAGCATTATCCGCTCAAGGCGATTCGCTTCGATGCCGTGGGCGTCACCATCCGCGACGGGCATATTGCCGAGATCGAGCACCAGTACAACGCGTTCGATTGGCAGGTGTCGTGATGGCGTTCGAGACGTTTGCCGTTCACGCGGCCTGCATCCGCGGCGTCGAGGCGATTCACGTCACGGTCGAGGTCTCGCTTGCCGGCGGCGTTCCGGGCATTCAGATGCTCGGCATCCCGAGTATGGAGGTGATGGAGTCACGTGGTCGTATTCGCTGTGCGATGCGCTCGGCCGGCTTTGAGATCCCGCGCTCGGGCATTACGGTCAATCTGGCGCCCGGCGATATTCGCAAGACCGGTAGCGGCTTTGATCTGCCCATCGCCATCGCGGTTCTAGCGGCCGATGGTCAGATTCCCCGCGACAACCTCGATCGTTGTCTTATCGCCGGCGAGCTCGGCTTGGACGGCACGGTGCTTCCTGTCAAAGGCGAGGTGGCGTTTCAGCTATTGGCTCGCGACATGGGGCTGTCTTTTATCGCCGGCAGGTCCGACCAGCATGTGCCACTCGCGGGCGTGGATTGCGGCTTTATCGACCATCTGTCTCAGCTTGCTCACGGCATGGGCGATGCCGCACGGCACTACTTGGATTCCGAGGGTGTCGAGGCGACCTTTGAGCCCGAGCTCGACTATGCCGACGTGCTGGGGCAGGAAGTCGCTAAACGCGGCATGGCGCTTGCGGCGGCAGGAGAACTCGGCTTGCTCATGATCGGGTCTCCGGGATCGGGCAAGACGATGCTCGCACGCCGTATGACCGGCATCCTACCCGAGCTTTCCGTTGAGGATCAGCAGGAGGCACTGTGCATCCATTCGGTTTTGGGTGAGAACATTGATGGCTTGTTGGCGGGGCACCGCCCCTTCCGCAGTCCCCACCACAGTATTTCGACCGCAGGCCTTATCGGCGGTGGGCGCCCGGTGCACCCGGGTGAGATCAGCCTTGCTCATGGCGGCGTGCTCTTTTTGGACGAGCTTGCCGAGTTTCCCACTGGCGTGCTGCAGACGCTGCGTCAGCCCATCGAGCGCGGCTACGTGAGGATCGTACGCGTCGACGGGGCTTTTACCTTCCCGTCGCGCTTTCAGCTGCTGGCTGCGAGCAATCCCTGCCCCTGCGGCTTTTTGGGCGATCGCGAGGTGCCGTGTCGCTGCTCGGCGGCGATGGTCGAGCGCTATCGGTCTAAACTGCGCGGTCCTTTGGCCGACCGTATCGACATGATGATTGATGTGACCCGTCCCGACCCTCAAGTGATTATCGAGGGTGCGGAGGGCATGTCGTCGGCCGAGTTACGTGACTACGTTGTGCGCGGTCGCGCCTTTCGCGCTTGGCGCGAATCCCGCATGGACGATGCGGATGCCGAGGCCGAGGATGACGAGACACGGTCCATTGACGGCGTCGTTTCGACCTTTGAGCTCGATGATGCGGCGGAGAAGTGTGTGCTCGGCCTGTCGAAGCGCACGCATCTCACAGGGCGTGGCATCGTGCGCCTTGTTCGCATTGCGCGCACGATCGCAGATGTCGCCGAGAGCGAGCAGGTGACGCAGGACCACGTGCTCGAGGCGGCGATGTACCAGGGAAGGAGGGACCAATGATGGTTGAGGGGACCTTCGAGCTGCATCCAGGTGACGCGTTGTATCCCGAGACCGTTTTGGAGCTTTCTGATGTACCTCAGACGCTCTATGTGCGCGGCAACCCCGAGGCGCTTTCGACGCCCGCGCTCTCCATCATCGGTGCGCGAAAGGCCTCGCCGTATGGTCTTGCCGTGGCAGAGCTTGCGGCGAAGGTGGCGGTTGAGGCGGGAGTGACGGTAGTTTCGGGCGGTGCGGTCGGTTGTGACCAGGCCTCGGGTTGGGCTGCGGTCAACGCCGGCGGCAAACACGTTGTGGTGCTGGGGACGGGCGCCGACGTGGTCTACCCGCGTTCGAGCGCGGGGCTGATTACGCGCACGCTTGATACGGGTGGCGCGGTCGTGTCGATCTCTCCGTGGGGCATGGGTCCGCGCAAGTTCGCCTTTCCGCGCCGCAATCGCGTAATCGCGGCCCTGTCGCAAGCCCTCTTTGTATCCGAGGCGGGTATGCCTTCTGGGACGTTTTCCACAGCCGAGGCTGCTATGGATTTGGGGCGCGAACTTCTTGCCGTGCCGGGGTCGATCCTATCGCCCGAGTCGCGTGGCACGAATTACCTCATTGCGAACGGTGCCTGCTGCATCATCGACGAGGAATCTATCGAGATGGCTATCTCACGCATCTACGGCACCCTGCGCTACTCGCGCCCCGATGCTCCCGGCATTGCCGACCTGAATCCAACGCAGCAGACCGTGATGCATGCGCTCATCGCCTCTCCACTCAAGGTCGACGACATTGCGGCGCTCGTCTCGCTCGATGCTGTCGGCGTACTCAAACTCTTGGGTTCGCTTGAACTCGAGGGCCTTATCGAGCGCATGATGGATGGAAGGTATGCGCCCTCCAAGTTTGCCCTTCACGCCCAGACACCCTTCGGTCACAATGGAAAACGTGTCAATTAGAAAGGTGTTTGCAGATGCAGTTCGATCAGGTGACGGTTATCGGTGGCGGTCTGGCGGGTTCGGAGTGCGCGATCCAGCTTGCAGACCGCGGGTTTGCCGTAAAGCTGTGCGAGATGCGCCCCCAGGTGAGCTCCCCGGCCCACCATACCGATCATCTGGCAGAGCTCGTCTGCTCCAATTCGTTTAAGTCGACCCGTCCGGATTCCGCGGCTGGTTTGCTGAAAGCTGAGCTTGAGCGCATGGGTTCAGTCCTGCTCGATTGCGCCCATCGCGCGGCTGTTCCCGCCGGTGGCGCCTTGGCGGTCGACCGCGTCAAGTTTTCCGAGCTTGTCGAGGCCGAGGTTGCCGCTCGTCCCAATATCGAGGTCGTGCACGGCGAGGTCACGCAGATTCCCGAGGGTCACGTGGTCATTGCCGCGGGCCCGCTGTGTTCACCGGCGCTGAGCGAAGAGGTCATGAAGCTCGTCGGTGGCGACGCCCTTGCGTTCTTCGATGCCGCGGCGCCGATCGTCGATGCCTCCACGCTCGATATGGACGTGCTGTTCTCGCAGTCGCGCTACGAGGAGCAGGGGAGCGGCGACTATCTCAACGCTCCGCTCAACAAGGAGGAGTACGAGGCCTTTATCGAGGCGCTTACCACGGCCGACCGCGTGGTGCTCAAAGACTTTGAGGGCGGCGATCTGTTCCAGGCCTGCCAGCCTGCCGAGGAAGTTGCGCGCACCGGCAAGGACGCCATTCGCTTTGGCGCCATGAAGCCCGTCGGCCTCACCGACCCGCGTACCGGACGTCGCCCCTGGGCGGCGATTCAGCTGCGTGCCGAGAACAAGGAGAAGACCGCCTATAACCTGGTGGGCTTCCAGACCAACTTGACCTTTGGCGAGCAGAAGCGCGTCTTCCATATGGTGCCGGGCCTGGAGAACGCTGAGTTCTTCCGCTACGGTGTCATGCACCGCAATACCTTTGTCGACGCCCCGCACGTGCTCGATGGCACCTTTGCCGTGCCCGGTACCGGCGTGCGTCTGGCCGGTCAGATCACCGGTACCGAGGGATACATGGAAGCCGTGGCGACAGGTCTGCTCGCGGCGCTCAACACCTATGCCGAGGCTATCGGTGCTGCGGGCGTCGAGTTGCCGCGTGTGGGTGCCCTGGGTGCGCTCGTGGGCTACGCGACCGATCCTGCCACCGTGGGCTATCAGCCTATGCATGTCAACTTTGGCCTGGTGCCGCCGCTCGAGGACGGTAAGCGCCGCAGCAAGCGCGACCGCTATCAGGCCTATGCGGACCGTGCGCTCGAGGCCCTCGATGCCTACTTGGCCACGCGTTCCGACTTGTTTGGAGGCGACCGGTCATAGCCTTTGACCTGTACGACACCGTCGACTCGTTTATCGCCTATATCGCACGCGTCGAGGGACTTTCTCCCAACACGGTGACGGCCTATGGCTCGAGGCTGGAGCGCTTCGCTGCCTGGTGCGAGCGCGAGGATATCGATGCTTTCGCTGCCGACGTGCGCACCATTCGTCGCTATCTTGCTGAGCTTTCGCGTGAGCAGGTGGCTCCCCGAACGCTTGCGGCGCACCTGTCGGCTATCCGATCTCTCTATCGCTGGATGGCTGCCGAGGGGATTGTCGAGGGCGATGCGGTCTCGGCGATCGCATCGCCCAAGCTGCCGCGTGACCTGCCGGGCGTCCTTACGACCAAGCAGGTCGAGGCGCTGCTCAAGACGCCTGATACCTCGACGCCCGCGGGACTGCGCGATGCGGCGATGCTTGAGTTGCTCTATGCCTCCGGCGCGCGAATCTCGGAGCTCGCGGCGCTCAACGTGGAGTCTATTGGTTGGTCCGAGCGAACGCTGCGACTTTGGGGCAAGGGGAGCAAGGAGCGTATCGTCCCTCTGTATCGTCGCGCACTCGAGGCGACGCGTCTCTATATTGAGGAGGGGAGGCCGGAGTTGCTCGCTCAGGCAAAGCGCCGTGACCCCGCTACCGGGCCGCATCCGCTGCTTATATCGGCGCGCGGCAATCGCATGAGTGCCGCCATGCTCAGGCGGCGGTTCCATACGCTGGCGACGCTCGCCGGCATTCCGGCCGACATTGCCCCGCATGCGATGCGCCATACCTTTGCGACCGATTTGCTCGAGGGCGGTGCGGACCTGCGCTCGGTTCAAGAGCTGCTGGGCCATGCGAGCCTGTCTACAACGCAGATTTACACGCATCTCACGCCCGATCGGCTCAAACGTGCCGTGGCTCAAGCCCATCCCCGCGGCGAATAGTGGCTGGGACGTCCCGCGCCGCACTCAGGTGTGTGGTTTTGATTGCGGGTTGGCAGGAAGATGCATTCCTGCTATCATTCATCGGGTTGCTTCACGGCAACATGTTTTTATCACGCACGCGCGGCTACTTCATACCGTGGTGCCCGGGCTTTGGTAGCACATGTCCGGGTTGGTTTTGGAGGATGACCCCGCGCGGAGGCAAACCACAGGAGGTTTAACATGGCTACCAAGATTAATATCCGCACCCTGCTCGAGGCCGGCTGCCACTTCGGTCACCAGACCCGTCGCTGGAACCCCAAGATGAAGCCGTTCATCTTCGGTGAGCGCAACGGCATCTACATCCTCGACCTCAAGCAGACCATCCTCGACGCCGACCAGGCCTACACCTTCGTCAAGAACGTCGCCAAGGGTGGCAACGTGCTGTTCGTCGGCACCAAGAAGCAGGCTCAGGAGGCCGTCAAGAACGCTGCTGAGCGCGCCAACATGCCTTACATCAACCAGCGTTGGCTCGGCGGTATGCTGACCAACTTCGTCACCATCCGCTCCCGCATCAACCGCATGGAGGAGCTCGAGGCCATGGTCGAGGACGGCCGCATGGCTGTTCTGCCCAAGAAGGAGCAGGCTGTTCTCGGCAAGGAGCTCACTAAGCTCCAGACCAACCTCGGTGGCGCCCGCGACATGAAGGGTCTGCCCCAGGCTCTCTTCGTCATCGACACCAAGCGCGAGGAGAACGCCATCAAGGAGGCCCAGCGCCTGAACATCCCCGTCGTCGCCCTGATCGACACCAACTCCGATCCCGACGAGGTCGAGTACGGCATCCCCTGCAACGATGACGCTATCTCCGCTGTCACCCTTATGTGCGAGCTCATGGCTGACGCCTGCCTCGCTGGCTCCGGCAAGGAGCAGGTCTCCGAGGCCGAGATGGCCGCTGAGCCCAAGGCCGAGTAAATCAGTCTTAGTTAATTCTTTTTCATCTCTTTGAAAGGAACCACAATGGCCCAGATTACCGCCGCTATGGTCAAGCAGCTCCGCGAGATGACCGACTCCCCGATGATGGAGTGCAAGAAGGCTCTCGTCGAGGCTGACGGCGACATGGACGCCGCTGTCGACGTTCTGCGTAAGAACGGCCTTGCCAAGGCTGCCAAGAAGGCTGGCCGTGAGACCAACGAGGGCGCTGTCGCCGCGTTCGTCTCCGAGGATGGCAAGACCGGCGCTCTGCTCGAGCTCTCCTGCGAGACCGACTTCGTTGGCTCTAACGCCAAGTTCACCGGCTTTGCTTCCAAGGTCGCTGAGGTTGTCGCTACCACCGAGCCTGCTGACGTCGATGCTCTGCTCGAGAAGCCGATGGGCGAGGAGACCGTTTCCTCCGAGCTCACCGAGATGATTCACATCATGGGCGAGAACATGAAGATCTCCCGCTTCGCTGCCCGCAAGGCTGAGAACGGCGCGCTCGCTTCTTACATCCACATGGGTGGTAAGATCGGCGTCCTCGTCGAGTTCGCCTTCGAGAAGGCTGAGACCGCTCAGGCTGAATCCTTCAAGACCTTCGCTCACGACGTTGCCCTTCAGGTTGCCGCCGTCGCCCCGATCTGTGCTACCCGCGATCAGGTTCCGGCCGAGACCGTCGAGCACGAGAAGCAGATCTACATGGCTCAGGCTGCCGAGTCCGGTAAGCCCGAGGCTATCCAGGAGAAGATGGCTATCGGCCGTCTGGAGAAGTTCTACAAGCAGTCCGTGCTCACCGAGCAGGAGTTCATCAAGGACAGCTCCCTCACCATCAAGAAGTACGCTGAGCAGGTCTCCAAGGAGCTCGGCGACACCATTACCGTCGTTGCCTTTGACCGTCTGGTCCGTGGCGAGTAAATAAGCTCTTGTAGCTGGTAATGAGCAGGCTGTGGGTTTTACTCACAGCCTGCTTTTTCATGGCTCTTATCAGAGCCTTTGATATCATATTGAGAGTCTAATTAAAGGAGGATCGCTTTGTCCGACATCCGATATAAACGCGTGCTTCTTAAGCTTTCCGGCGAAGCACTGATGGGCGACGGCCAATATGGCATCGACCCCAAGGTTACCGACCATCTTGCCAAGCAGGTCAAGGAGCTGCTAGCCGTTGGCCATGAGGTCGGCGTCGTTGTCGGCGGCGGCAATATTTTCCGCGGCATGGCCGGCGCTGCCGGTGGCATGGAGCGTGCTCAGGCCGACTACATGGGCATGCTGGCAACCGTTATGAACGCGCTCGCCCTGCAGGATGCCTTCGAGCATAACGATGTTCCCTGCCGCGTGATGAGCGCTATCCAGATGAACGAGATCTGCGAGCCCTATATTCGCCGCCGCGCCATCAACCACCTTTCCAAGGGCAACGTCGTTATTTTTGCCGCCGGTTCAGGCAATCCGTACTTTACGACCGACACCGCCGCGGCTCTTCGTGCGTGCGAGATCGGCGCCGAGATTCTGATTAAAGCCACCAAGGTTGACGGCATCTACGACAAGGATCCCGTCAAGTGCGCCGATGCCGTCCGTTTTGACAAGATTACCTATCACGAGGTTCTCGTCCGCGGTCTGCAGGTTATGGATTCCACGGCTACGGCACTGTGCCAGGACAACCGTATGCCGATTTTGGTCCTCAACATCGATGGCGAGGACACCGTCAAGCGCGCGCTTTCGGGTGAGCCCGTCGGCACGCTCGTCTATCAGGAGGATTAAGCATGGCAGAGAACATCACCGCCCATATGGACAAGTCGCTCGAGTCCCTCAAGCATAACTTCTCCAAGGTTCGTACCGGCCGCGCCAATGCCAACATTCTGTCCGACATCACCGTCGATTATTACGGTGTTCCCACGCCGGTTACGCAGGTTGCCGCTGTCAAGACCCCCGAGGCCCACATGCTGCTCATCGAGCCGTGGGACAAGGCGCTCATCAATGCTATCGTCAAGGCCATCGGCGCTTCCGATCTGGGTATTACCCCCAACTCCGATGGCACCGTCGTCCGTCTTCCGTTCCCGGCTCCCACTGAGGAGCGCCGTCGCGAGCTCGTCAAGGAGTGCCGCGAGTACGCCGAGCAGGCCAAGGTGTCTATCCGTAACATCCGTCGCGACTTCAACAACAAGCTCGAGCGCGATGAGGAGCTCACCGAGGACGATGTCCGTCGCGAGCAGGCCAAGGTCCAGAAGCACACTGATGAGTATGTCGCCAAGGTCGAGGAGCTTCTGAAGGAAAAAGAAGCCGAGGTCATGGAGATCTAAGGTGCAATACGACGAGCATAAACTGGTCGAGTACTTTGCCGACGCCCCTGCGGGCGTCGGTTTTTCCGACCTTGACCTCAATAACATTCCGCACCATATCTCGTGCATCATGGACGGTAACGGTCGTTGGGCCACGTCGCGCGGTCTTGCACGCACCGAGGGCCACAAGGCGGGTATCGTCTCCCTTCGCGAGATTATTACCGCCTGCGTGCGTCTGGGCGTCGACGTGCTTTCGGCCTATGCGTTTTCTACTGAAAACTGGAGCCGCCCGCAGCATGAGGTCAACGTCTTGATGCATCTGTTTGCCAAGACGTTTATCGACGAGCTGCCGCTTCTGAAGCGCGAAAACGTTCGCGTTGTCTTTTTGGGCGACATTTCCGCGCTACCCAAGAAGACCCGCGACGTTTTTGAACGCGGTCTTGCCGAGTGCGCCCATCACACCGGTATGACGCTGGCGCTTGCTGTCAACTACGGCGCGCGCGCCGAGATTACCCGTGCTGTCCGTCAGATCGCACTCGACGCTGCCGCCGGTAAGATCGATCCTGCCGCAATTGATGACGATATGGTGGCTTCCCACCTCTATACCGCTGGTCTTCCCGATCCTGAGCTTGTGATTCGCACCTCTGGTGAGCTGCGCCTTTCGAACTATCTGCTGTGGCAGGTGGCTTATTCAGAGTTCTACGTCACCGATACCTATTGGCCCGACTTTGATCGTTGGGGCCTTGTCGACGCCATTTTGGCCTATCAGGGCCGTGACCGTAGGTTTGGTGGACTGAGCAAGACCGAGGAGGCTTAATCGTGTCCGATCGTCCCAAGGCATCTGCTCCCAAGACGCCTGCGCGTAAAGCTGCCACTGCGGGAGCGCCTGCAGCGAAGAGCGGCACCGGTTCGTGGCTGGCGGGCTTTATTACCCGTGCCGCCGCTGGCATCGTCTACGCCGTTGTCTTTATCCTGTGCCTGGTTTTGGGTATCGTGCCCACGGCCATCTTTGTTTCCGTCATGAGCGGTCTGTGCTGCTATGAGTTTTTCCGTATGACGAGGCTCGATGGCAAGATGGCTAACGAGCGCATGGGTATCGCTGCCGCCGTACTCTTTCCGCTGTCGGCGTTGGGCGATTCGATGTTGCTGAATGCCCTGCTTTTTGCCCTGATGCTCGCTGTGGGCATTTGGTATGTCTGGTCGCCGCGCACCCGCATCTCTGATGTGGCCGTGACGCTCATGGGTCCCATCTACACTGGCTTTATGCTGTCGGCTATCGTGCTGCTGCGCGATGCCGTGCCCGGTTTTGCCGGCGCCCTGCTTTCAGTGGGCGTTTGCGCGTCCCTTTGGGTCTCCGATTCGTTTGCCTACATTGTGGGCAGCCGTATCGGCAAGCACAAGATGGTTCCCAAGATCTCTCCCAAAAAGAGCTGGGAGGGGTTTGTCGGCGGCATCCTGGGCTCGGTTTTGATTTGGCTCATCCTGTGGGCGACGCACTTCTACAAGCTCAGCCTGCCCTATGCGCTGCTGTGCGGCGTGGTCGTGTCCATTTTGGGCGTTATCGGCGACCTTATCGAGTCGCGCATCAAGCGCGGTGTGGGCGTCAAGGATTCCGGCAACCTTATCCCGGGCCATGGCGGCATGCTCGACCGTAGCGACTCGCTTATCTTTGGCTGCATTACCGCTCAGCTGCTTTTGATGATCGGAGGCGTGCTGTAATGTCATTCCAGACGACGTATGGCCCCGATGGACGCCTCCGTGTTGCCATCCTGGGTTGTACGGGCTCTATCGGCACCCAGGCACTCGATGTGTGCCGTCAGCATGCTGATCGCCTGCAGGTGACGGCGCTGTCCGTTAATTCCAGCACCTCTGAGCTCGTTGCCGCTGCCCGCGAGTTCTCGGTTCCGGCGGTTGCCGTGGCCGATGTCGCTCACGGCGATGACGCCGTGCTGCAGGAGTTGCCCGAGGGAACGAAGCTCGGCGTTGGCGCGCAGGCGGTTTGCGAGCTCGCGCGTCGCGACGATGTCGACTGCGTGCTCGTCGCTATTGTGGGCGCCGCCGGTCTCGAGGCGAGCCATGCGGCCTTGACCTCAAATAAGCGCCTTGCCCTTGCCAACAAGGAGTCCCTCGTCGTCGGTGGCGACTTGCTTATGCCGTTGGCGCAACCGGGCCAGCTTATTCCAGTCGACTCTGAGCACTCCGCCATCTACCAGTGCTATCTGGGGGAGAATCCACGCGAGGCTCATTGTATTTGGCTTACCTGCTCGGGCGGTCCGTTCTTTGGCCGCACGCGCGGCGAGCTCGATCGCGTGACGCGTGCCGATGCTCTCGCACATCCCACGTGGGCCATGGGTGCCAAGATCACCATCGACTCCGCCACCCTCATGAACAAGGGTCTGGAGCGCATTGAGGCCATGCATCTGTTTAACTGCGACCTCGATTTCATTAACGTGGTCGTGCAGCGTCAGTCTAAGATTCACTCTATGGTCGAGTTCGCCGACGGCTCCGTGATGGCGCATCTCGGTGCTTCCGACATGCGTATTCCCATCCAGTTCGCGTTCTCGTATCCCGAGCGTTGGGATACCCCGGCGCCTCGTATCGATTTTCGCGAGTTGGGACAGCTCACGTTTGATGCTGCCGACATGGATACCTTCCGCTGTCTGGCACTGGCCGAGCGTGCCGGCAAGACGGGTGGCACCATGCCGTGCGTGCTCAATGCCGCCAACGAGGTCGCCGTCGATGCCTTCCTGCACGATGGCTGCAGCTTTACCGATATCGATCGCATTGTGGAATCCTGCATGGATGCCCACGATATGCAGGCGGTCGATTCGTTTGAGCAGCTTCGCGACATCGATGCGTGGGCGCGTGAAAAGGCTGCGCAGGTACTCGCCGCAACCCGTTCCTAACCCATAAGGATTGCTTTTTCGTTTTATGGATACTGTTCTGAGCGTTCTCTCATCGGTCTTTTGGGGCCTGCTGATGCTTTCCGTCCTCGTGTTTTTGCACGAGGGCGGCCACTTTTTGGCGGCGCGTGCCTGCGGCGTCCGTGTGACCGAGTTCTTTTTGGGCCTGCCGTGCCGCTTTGACATCCATTACACGTCGCGTCGCATTGGAACCAAGTTTGGCGTGACCCCGCTGCTGCTGGGTGGCTACGCTGCCATCTGCGGTATGGATCCGACCGACGTCTCGTGCGCCGATCGCGTGCTCGCGGCTATCTATCGTCATGGTCGCGTGACCGTGGCCGACCTTGCTGTCGAGCTTGAGCTTTCCGAGGAGGATGTGCTCGAGGCATGCGCCCTGTTGCTGGGCTGGGGTTCCATCGCACCCTGGTATGAGGAAGGGGAGAAGCCCTTGCCGAGCTACTATCCCACCAAGTATCAGACGCTGCCGCGAGATGCGGCGGGTTACACTACCTTTGACGGCCGCCGTTTCGATCGCGAACATTCAACTGCCGAGGGCGATGTGTGGGAGCTGCCGTGCGGCGAGGCCGAGTTCCTTGCACAAGAGCGTTCGCACACCTATCTTGGCCAGGGCTTTCTCAAGCGCGCCTTTATGCTGCTCGCGGGCATTCTCGTCAATATCCTGACGGGCTTTTTGCTGCTTATGAGCATCTACTCTATTGCGGGTGTCACCGTGCCGATGGATACCAACGTGATCGGTCAGGTTGACGAGGGGTCTATTGCCGCCAAGGCGGGTATCGAGGGCGGCGACGCGATCCTTTCGGTTGACGGAGTATCGTGCTCTACCTGGATGGACGTTTACGATGCCATCGGTAAGGCTGCCGGTAAGGACGATATCGCCATCGAGTACGAGCGTGACGGCAAGCAGCATTCGACCGCGGTTGCGCTCAAAGAGGACGAGCGCCTAGGTGTGTATGCCTCTACGCAGGTGGTCCGTTTAGACCCCATCACGTCGGCTCGACTTTCGTTCTCCTATGTCGTGCAGACAGCGGAGGGCGTGATGCGCCTGCTCCAGCCGCAGCATACGATGGAGATTCTCGATCAGTCTTCTTCGATCGTGGGCATTAGCGTTATGTCCTCACAGGCTGCTGCTGCCGGCCCTGCCACGTTCCTTTCGTTTGCCGCCCTCATTTCGTTCTCGCTTGGCTTTATGAACCTGCTGCCCATTCCACCACTCGATGGCGGCAAGCTGGTCATCGAGATCATTCAAAAGATTGCTGGCCGCGAGCTTCCGCTCAAGGTCCAGACGATTGTGAGCTATGTGGGCATCGCGCTCTTTGTGCTGCTGTTTGTCTATATGCTTCGTTCCGACATCCTTCGATTTATTCTGTAGGGGAGTGTTTGGATTGTCTTTATCCCATCCTTTGCCTCGCGAGTTGACGCGCCCCGTGCATGTGGGCGGCGTGCAGATCGGTGGTGGCGCTCCGGTCGTGGTTCAGTCCATGACCTGTACCGATACCGCTGATGCCCAGGCAACGCTTGCGCAAGTGTGCGCGTTGGTGCAGGCTGGCTGCGATATCGTGCGCGTGAGCGTGCCCACCGAGGCCGCGCTTGAGGGTTTCCGCACCATCTGTGCTGAGTCTCCGGTGCCGATCGTCGCCGATATTCACTTTAACCATAAGCTCGCCATCGGCGCTGTGGAGGCCGGTGCTGCCAAGCTCCGCATCAATCCCGGCAACATTGGCGATTGGGCCAAGGTCGATGCCGTGATCGATGCCGCGGGTGCCGCGGGCTGTGCGATTCGTATCGGCGTCAATGCCGGTTCGCTTGAGCAGGATATCGCTGAGCGCGACGACCTCACGCAGCCCGAAAAGCTCGTGATGTCGAGCGAGCGTTTCGTCAAGCACTTTGAGGACCGCGGCTTTACGAACATTGTGCTTTCGGCCAAGGCCCATAGCGTGCAAACGACGCTCGATACCTATCGAGCCCTGTCGCGTGAGATTCCACACGTTCCGCTTCACCTGGGCGTGACGGAGGCGGGGACCAAGCTCCAGGGCACCATCAAGAGCTCTGTAGGCTTGGGTATCTTGCTTTCCGAAGGCATTGGCGACACCATGCGTGTGTCGCTCACAGCTGATCCGGTTGAGGAGCCGCCGGTCGCCTGGGGGATTTTGCAGTCGCTGGGCCTGCGTCGCCGTGGTCCCGAGATTGTCTCGTGCCCCACGTGCGCCCGCTGCCAGGTTAACCTGATTCCCATCGCCGAGGAGGTCACCGAGCGGCTTAAGAACTATGCCGCGCCGCTTTCGATTGCCGTCATGGGATGTGCCGTTAATGGCCCCGGCGAGGCTTCTGATGCCGACCTGGGCGTTGCTTGCGGACGTGGTCAGGCCTTGCTCTTTTCGCATGGCCAGATCATTGGTAAAGTAGCTGAGGACCAAATTGTCGACGCGCTGATGGCCGAGGTCGACAAACTTATTGAGGAGAAATAAATGACCCGAGCAATGTACATGTCTAAGCTTTACGCGCCGACGCTTAAAGAGGATCCGGCGGACGCTGAGCTCGCCAGTCACCGCCTGCTGCTCCGTGCCGGCATGATCCGCAAGGAGGCCGCCGGCCTGTATTCCTACCTGCCGCTTGCTTGGCGCTCGATCCGTAAGATCGAGAACATCGTGCGCGACGAGATGGATGCCGCCGGTGCCCAGGAGCTTATGATGCCTATCATGGTCGACGCCGAGTTGTGGCGTGAGTCCGGCCGCATCGACGCCTATGGTAAGGAGCTTGTGCGCTTTGACGACCGTCATGGTCGCGAGTTCGTCCTGGGCCCCACGCACGAGGAGACCGTCACGGCCCTGGTGCGCAACGAGCTGCGCTCCTACAAGCAGCTGCCCGTCAACCTGTACCACATTCAGGACAAGTTCCGCGACGAGTTCCGCCCCCGCTTTGGCCTGATGCGCGGTCGCGAGTTCATCATGAAGGACGCCTACAGCTTCTCCGCCACGCAGGAGAGCCTGCAGGAGGAGTATGACAAGATGAAGCAGGCCTACGCTAACATCTGCGAGCGCTGCTATATCAAGGCCCTGCCCGTTGTTGCCGACTCCGGTGAGATCGGTGGCGATACCTCCGTCGAGTACATGGCTTTGGCCGACGCCGGCGAGGCTTCGCTCGTCTACTGCGACGATTGCGGCTTTGCTGCCGATGACGAGGCGGCAAGCACCAAGGTCGTCGTGACCGAGGGTCCTGGTGACGGTACGCTCACCAAGGTTGAGACTCCGGGCATGGGCACCATTGAGGCTGTTGCTAAGTTCTTTGGGTTCCCCGAGAACGGCACGCGCAAGTCGCTGGCACTCATCGACGCCGAGGGCAAGCCGGTCGTGGCCATTGTTCCGGGCGATCACGAGCTCAACGATTGCAAGGCCGAGCACGTCTTTGGCAAGGGCTATCGCATGATGACCGACGAGGAGCTTCAGGCGAACGGTCTGCACAAGGGCTTTATCGGACCGGTTAACCTGCCCGATGGCATTCGTCTGGTGTGCGACGAGAGCCTGCGCGATTCCAAGCAGTGGGCCTGCGGTGCCAACGAGGTCGATTATCACTTTACCGGTGCCTGCCCCGAGCGCGACTTTACCGTCGATGAGTGGGCCGATCTGGTCACCGTTGTCGCCGGCGACCCCTGCCCGCACTGCGGCAAGCCGCTCTCCGCTGCCCGCGGCATCGAGGTTTCCCAGGTCTTCCAGCTGGGCACCAAGTACTCCGAGGCCATGGGGGCCACCTTTATGGACGAGGACGGCAAGGAGAAGCCGCTTATCATGGGTTGCTACGGCGTGGGCGTGTCTCGCTCGCTCGCTGCCGTCGTGGAGCAGCACAACGACGAGCACGGCATTGTCTGGCCGGTCTCCGTCGCTCCGTACGAGGTCGCGGTGATTCCGCTCGACCCCAAGAAGGAGGAGTGCGCTTCCGTCTGCGAGCAGATCGTTGATGGCCTGTGCGCCGAGGGTATCGAGGTTGTCGTCGACGATCGCGATGAGCGTCCCGGCTTTAAGTTTGCCGACAATGACCTTATGGGCTTCCCGTATCAGGTGGTGCTCGGCAAGCGTGGCCTTAAGAACGGCACCGTCGAGCTCAAGGACCGTGCCACGGGCGAGCGCGAGGACGTGGCGATCGACGAGGTCGTCGCCAAGGTCGCCGAGCTTGTGAAGGCTGCGCGCCGTTAATCGGCGATTTCGCTTGTAGTTCGATATACGGGACGGTTCCGCATTTCTCCAGATAGGGGAGATGCGGGGCCGTCCTTTTATCTTGTCGGCGTGCTCAATCGCTAAAAGGAAAAACCCCACAGCCCATGCGAGTGAACTGCCTCCCATTTCTTGGACATGAGAAATGGGAGGCTTTTTATGCGTGTCGACTTGAGGGTGAAGCACGACATCGTGGCCAGGAAGGCGGCGATCGGGCTCTTCGAGCGAGGCCACGGCTCCGAGTCGGCGGCGAAGGCGCTGTCGGTCCCGCGCGACACCGTGAGACAATGGCTCTACGTATACCGGTCGTTCGGAAGCGAGGTGCTGCTATCCATGGACGGCAAGCAGGCCAGGTACACATACGAGCAGAAGGTCGCCGCCGCCTCGGCCGTGGTCGACGGCGGCATGACGAAGGCCGAGGCGATGGCGGCGTTC
>NZ_JAESIQ010000029.1:0-30188 GCF_025289055.1 Collinsella aerofaciens | reverse complement strand
CTCAAGCAGGGCTCGAAGCCCAAAAAGAAAGGTCACCGTCGCTAAGACGATGACCTAACTTTCTAACGCAACGGCTCTGCCCAGCTCTCTACAACTTGGGATGCCGTCGGCACCATTCTACCCGCTTGACATTGCTGTTGTCGATGCGCCGTATCAAGAATCCACGGCAGCGCTCGTGGCGCTCGTGGTTGCAAAACAGCCCAACAAATAGCGGCTATTAGTCAGCTCGGCTGTCCAAAAGGCCTAATAGTTGCTAATAGCGGCCAGTTGGCAACGGATTTGGGCTATTAGTTCTAACAGTGCCTATACTATGACCCCACAAACGGGACAAGGTTTTATGTCCGCACGAGGTTTTAAAGTTTTAGCTGGAACAATCCGGCAGATTGGAGCACAGAACATGAGGTCAGAACGCCTCATGTCGCTCAAAATACGTCTCCTCAACTGCGCAAAGGAGAACGGTTTTTAGCGACAAGGAGACAATGGAATGATCTGGTTTACCAGCGACACCCACTTCGGGCATGAGAACGTGCTGAAGTTCACCGACCGCCCGTGGGAGACGATTTGGCAGATGAACGACGCCATCGTCGACAGCATCAACGGCAGGGTCGCCATGGACGACGAGCTCTACATCCTGGGGGACTTCTCATTCAAGATGACCGCCCAGGACGCCTACGGGCTACGCAAGCGGATCGCCTGCAGGCGCATCCACCTCGTCCCGGGAAACCACGACAAGGACTGGACCCAACCGGCGGTCGCGGGCGCCTTCACCGTGGAGCCGCCGATCTGCGTGCTCAAGATCGACGGGCAGAAGATCGTCCTGAGCCATTACCCCATGGCCGACTGGCAGGGCATGAACCATGGATCGTGGCACCTCCACGGGCACATCCACAGCAGCGGCGGCGCGTACAACGAGTCCAACCGCAAGCAGGGCCTTCTGCGCTACGACGTCGGTTGCGATGCCAACGGGCACTCCCCGGTGAGCCTCGACGAGCTGAGGGAATGGTTCGCCGGAGTCGACGAGCCGTGCGGCCGGGTGAAATGGCCCTGGTGGGTCAACGAGACCGGCGACAGGCAGGTCGAGCGCGAGCTGGCGGCTTACAAGCGGAAAGAGGCGATCCGATGACGGTCTATGTGACGGGCGACATCCACGGTGGGCTCGACATGCAAAAGCTCCGCGACTGGGAGCTTGGGGATAGCCTTGGCAGCGACGACTATCTGATCATCGCCGGCGACTTTGGCTTTCCGTGGGATTTCTCTGCCGAGGAATGCGCCGACATCGCCTGGCTGGAGTCGCGCCCCTACACGGTACTGTTCGTCGACGGCAACCACGAGCGCTTCGACCACTGGGAGGAACGCCCCATGGAACCGTGGCACGGCGGGCTGACGCAGCGCCTGTCGGATACTTCGTCTATCCGCCGCCTCATGCGCGGGGAGGTCTTCGAGCTCGACGGCTCGACGGTCTTCACCATGGGCGGTGCCACGAGCGCGGACAGGGAATACCGCGTGCCCTATTCCAGCTGGTGGCCTCAGGAGCTCCCGGACGAGCGCGATTTCGATACCGCACGGACAAAGCTCGACGAAGTCGGCTGGAAGGTCGACTGCGTCATCACCCATACCTGCTCGACGCGCATGCTCTCGCCGACGCTCTACCCGGACCCAGGCTGGGAGCGCCCTGATGTGGACCGGCTGACCGAATTCCTTGACGAGCTCGAGGATCGCCTGGACTACAAGCGCTGGTATTACGGCCATTTTCACCGAGACGGCAACCCGGACGAACGTCATACCGTTCTGTACGACCGGATCGTGAGGCTCGGGGACAAACTCCTGCCGTGGGGTGCGTACTGATGGCTGTCTATGTGACAGGAGACGTGCACGGCAGGGCCGAGTACGGGGCCAGCAGGTTCGCCTTCAGGTCTTGGCCGCTGGGCCGGACTCTGACGCGCGATGACGCGGTGATCGTGGCCGGCGACTTCGGCTTTGTCTGGGATGGATCCAACGCCGAGAAATACTGGCTCGACTGGTTCGAGTCGAAGCCGTGGACCACGTGTTTCGTAGACGGCAACCATGAGAACCACCATGCCCTGGCTGGGCTGCCGGTGCGGGAGTGGAACGGCGGGCTCGTCCATGAGGTGCGACCGCACGTGCTGCACCTCATGCGCGGAGAGGTGTTCGACATCGCGGGAACCACGGTCCTTGCCATGGGCGGCGCCGCGAGCAACGACAGGCAGTATCGCAGGGAGGGGAGGAGCTGGTGGCCAGAGGAGATGCCGAGTGAGGAGGAGATGGACCACTGCCGCGCCTCGCTCAACCGCGTAGGCTGGAGGGTCGATTGCGTTGTGACTCACGAGGCCCCTGCTGCCCTTGCTGAGGGGTTGTGCCGGGAGCGCGGACGCGAGTATCGGGGCGACCGACTTCAGCGATTCCTTGCCGAGCTCGACGACCGGCTCGGCTACCGAGCCTGGTTCTTCGGCCACTACCACGGTGACGAGTGGCGTGACGACAGGCACCGTCTGGTCTATCGAGACATCGTGCCGATCGAAGATGCTGCGCCCGGTTCTAGGAACCTTCTGGAAGCGCTCTAGAAGATTCCTAGAAATCAGCAGCCTGACAGGAGAAGCGCGGGGCTACTCGTCCTTCATCTGGGTCATGACCTCGACCTTAGCCTCGGCCACGGCCGCCCGCTGTTCGGTTGCAGCGAGGCGGTCCTTGAGGGCGGCGACCTCGGCCATCAGGTCGCGCTGGGCCAGGAGTGCGTCGTTCAACTCGGCTTGGGCTTTCAGCGCGGCGTCACGCTCGCCGCGCAGGCGCTCGATCTCATCGACCATGGCCACGGCCTCGGCATGGAGCTGGACGACCTGCCTGTCGAGCTCCCTGGCATCGGCGAGGTATCTGACGCTCGCGGCATGAAGCTCGTTGTTCTCGAGCTCGAGGCTCGCGGTATCGAGCTCAAACTTCTCCTCGATAAAGGCGACCCGCTCATTGCAGTCGGCCTCAAGTCTTTCGTTCCGGTCTCTCGCCTCGACGAGCTTGCGATTGAATTCGTCGAGCTGGGCCCTGAGCAACGCGTTCTCGGTTCTGAGGTCGCCCGTCTCGCGCAGCAGCTTCTCCCGCCACGTCGCCTCGATCCGCTCGGCGGCCTCATCAAGAACGGACTTCACGCCGTAGATCTCCCTGATTTTCTTCTCGTCTGCCATGGTGCGACACTCCAATCAACAACGGGCATGGCTCCGCCATGCCATATGGCTGGGAACAATGCACGGCCGCTGTTGATTTGTGTTCGCCCTGCGATCGGTGAGTTCTAAAAAGGCGTCTCAGGTCATGCGTTCACGCAGGTTTTCGGTTGGAGAAATACCGCACACTTATATAGTAACGCCGCTGCACTCGAGCTTATTAGACAGATTGCGAAACGATGGACGGGCTCATTTCCTGACGCCCACCAATCCGCGTTCACGGAGGATGCGGTACAAAGTCGATTTAGAGATACCTGTGGCGGTGCAGATGTCTGGGATAGGTGTCTCGCGAGCGAGGTAGAGCTTCACGGCGGCGTCGGCCTTGACGTCTGCAATGCGCGGGCGGCCCCCGACGCTGCCGCCGCGGCTTCGCTTGACGGCGATGCCCTCGGCCTGGCGCTGCTTGATCAGATCGCGCTCAAGCTCGGCTGTACAGGCGTGGGTACCGAGAACGAATCGGCCGAAGGCGGTATCGAGGTCGACCGGCTGTTTCAAAGAGGTTAGCTTCACGCCGAGATTTCGGAACATAAGGTCGTAGTTCAGCAATTGCCTGGTCGATCTGGTTAGGCGCTCCCAGGACTCGACTACCACTTCATCGCCGGCCTTCATCTTCTTGAACAGACGCTTCTGCTGAGTTCGGTCCCCGTCCTTGGCACCCGTGACCTTGTCTTTGTAGATATGGCCATAGGGCACACCGGCGTTAACCAACGCCTCGATTTGCCTGTCTAGCTTCTGATCCTTCGTGCTCACGCGAGCGTATCCGTATCTGGTCATTTTCAGCCTCCTTCCTTGTCTTTTGATTTTCTCATGGGAATGCAGGGGGAGGTTTTGGCACTGGGTTTTGGCACTCGCCGTCCACGGCATCGAGAGTTCGGTTTTCGGGTGCCGCGCGGCATACGTTTTGGGACGAACGGCTAATGGAATATGTTGGGACGGATAATATTCTACTACCAAATAGTAGTAGAATATTATCGTAAAGATTGGAGGCTCATGGTCCGGATACACCAGAGAGTTCACGAGCGGCACCCCGAGCTAGATGACGGTGATGTCGAGGCGGCGTGGGAGAGCTACCGCTTCGCGGCCGTCCGCATACCCGGGGAGTGCGAGATGCGGACGGGCTACGACCCGCAAGGCCGGTACATCGAGATGGTCGGTGTCCTCCTGGCCGACGGCGCGTGGCTCGTCTACCACGCCATGACGCCGCCGAGCAAGAAGACGCTAAGGGAGATCGAGAACGCGAGAAGGAGAGGTTACTGATGGAATATAGGCTTGCAAACGGATCCGTTATCACGGATGAGGACATCGAGCGCGAGTGCGCGGAATACGAATCCGGCTCCTGGGAGGGGAGCCTGGTGAACCTCCGAGTCGGCCGCCCCAGGCTTTCCGAGGTGGAGGCCAACGCCAACCTGTCTTTCAAGTGCCCTAAGACGGGCGCCGACCTCATCGAACGGGCGGCCGCCGCGTGCGGGATGCGGAAGTCGGAGTTTCTGCGCTCGGCCGCGATCGAGAAGGCCGAGAGGATACTCAGGTCGGCATAGCCCCGGCGTGCCTTCCCGGAATCGGCGTTGCCGCAGGGAGTGAGCGCCCTGCGCCGCCGTTATGTTAGACATGTCGCTAACATAACGGCGGTTAAGTCGTGCCGCGGGTCGGGGCATCCGCACCACCACAGGTTCAATCGCCCCGTAAATCGAATCCTGTTAAGTCGTCTATCTGCGTGTTTATGAACACACCATTGCCATTCCTTAGGTGAGAATCGTGTCCGCACGGGGCGATATATTAGACAGAACACCCGAGGGAAAGGAATAGCATGAGCGATTTAATGGAAGCCGTACATCGGCTCGAGCGCGAGATGGCAGACCGAGCCTCCGCAGTTGAGAAGGTCGACATCTTTAAGGCTCAGTTCAATCAAGCCATCAAGGCCTTCATGGCCGCCGACGAGGCGGTCCGCAGCCTTAACGACCATGACAGCATCGTTGACACTCAGATCGCCAACGCCATTGATGAGCACCTTCGCGCCATCGACAGGCTCTGCCGTTTCGGCATCGATGGTGGTTTCGGTAAGAAGCATCCGGTTAAGGAGTACTAGCCTTCCGCATGGCCATGGAAGTAAAGTAGAAGAGGGTCGAATCCGAAGCAGTTCCCGGACAATTGGCGTCCGGCCAGACACTTCGGTTTGGCCCTTTTCGATTTTGCGGAGTAGTTACAACTGAACGTTCTCAGATATATAAAATCGTCCTTTCTTTTCAGAAAGACGTTTTTTGAAATATCGGAATTGCCAACCGGGTAATTACACTCAATTGCAAAACTGATCCAACTGCGTTCCGACTTAAAGATTTCTGTTGTCAGGTTCATCTGCCAGATAATCGCGCGGAATATAGTCGACGTGATAACGCTTTTCAAGTTTCTCGATGAACCGGTCGACCTTTCGAGCATTTTGATAAACCTTTTCAAGCGTACGAAAAACAGCTTTCTCGTTGTACGCGGGAAGGCCCTGAGCATTCACAAAATACATCAGCTGGTTGAGGTTCGTTCCTTCCTTCAATAACTCGTGATGAAGCTTTTCCACTTCAGCGATATCGAAATTGAATGATTCGATCTTTCCGTAGATCGCGCTGCGGCGAACCAGTTCGCTTGCAGAAATACCGAGCGCCGCTGCACGCTGCTCAATTGCCTTTTTTTCTGGAGCAGTGAGCATTACTTGGAACGGAACACTTCTTTTTTCAGAAATCGGCTCGCCACGTTCATCGGTTTCACGCGATGCCTGTGCTCTCCTGTAATCCTCCTGTTGCTTATGGAGGGCCTTTTTCTTCCGATCGAGAACTTGCATTTCATCATCGAGATCATCAAGTGAGATTTCCCGATGAATCAGCACAGATCGAATCAACTCAGCTTCCGTACAACCGGCTTGTTCGCAAAGTTGTTGATAGATCTCTTTCTCTTCAGGAGAAACACGAGCCTTTACGAATTCATTTCGTGCCATTTTTCTACTTTCTCCGGAGTGGCTTCCGGAAAAGTAAGCAAGAAATTGAGGATTGGCATCCGTCACCTCTTGCTATGATTGCCTAATTTTTTAGAAAGAGTGAACCCAACACGCAAAAAGTGTGCTGTAGTTCACTCTTTCCCTTTTCTCCGTGACAGGAGAAAAGCAATATTCGTAAATCATGATAACAGGGACTACGGGCCCGGTTATCATGATTTACGTACATCTTGCAATCTCCGGAACGGTGATTGGGCGAAACGCAGTATAGACGTGGAATGAGAGGCCTCATTCCAAGCGAGAGGCCTCGCGGCGTTGTAACTGCGTGAAGACCGTGAGCGGAAGCGAATTTTTAACGCGAAGGATGCTGAGTGTTAGAGATTCGCTGTAGCGAGGGCGAAGCGGTGATGCGAATGCGAGGGATGCCGAGTATTTGCATCACCGCGCAGCGGGTTTGCGGCGCCCGCGACGCAAACCTTCGACTTTGTCGAAGGTTTTTCGTAACGCCAGCGAAAAAGTTGAGGCAGCTTTCGACATTTCAATGACGCGGAGAGTCTTTGGTGAGACTCGTAGCGTTGTTGGATTGTCGAAAGGTAACGCGATTTGAATTACGGTTCGGATTAACGATTCGATTTTCATGCGGCGGCCAATCCGCCTATGATCGCTCCCTCCGGTCGCTATCGATTTTCAAAACTCCCGTTTTGTTTTGAATCAATTTGAAATCCGAAATGAAAAACGAAACGCCAGCGCGAGTCGCTTTGACTTTTGCGCGGGCGCGATTCGGATCGGCCGAAAATCAAGCTGATGATATTTTGAGTTTCGCGTTTTAGATCTCAGAAACCAGATCTAAAAACTGCGGCGTTAATTTCACTTCGCCCACAGCATTACGGCGCGAGCACATCCAACGGAATAACTTGGACGCCGCGGTCGGTAACATAGGCTTGTGAACCAAATCCAATGATTGCAACTTTCGAAACCGGTGGGTTGTTTCCGGCGGCAACCATACGTTCCTCGACAGCAACAAGATTGTCAGATGCCTCTTCGATTTGAGCGGAGCTGAGCTTAACTTCAACTGGGATCCAGGTCCCGCCAGGAGCCGCAATGACTGCATCGACCTCTAAATCACGAGAATCGTGATAGTGGTAGAGGCTCATTCCGTTTGCTCGCGCATAGACCCACAAATCATGGAGTGCCAACGATTCAAAAAGTAGTCCAAGCGTCTTGAAATCTAGCAGCAAGGTCTCCGGAGTCGCCCCGAGCGCAGCGGCCGCCAGTGACGGGTCAGCAAGATGATGCTTCTTTGATTCTCTTAAGTGCACAGGAGATCTCATTGCTGGATTCCATGCGGGAATATCGCGAACGAAGCTGACCCGAGCGAGAAGAGATATATACGATGCCGCTGTTTGTCTCGATACCTCTCCACCAAGATCAGCTACGAGCGTCTTGAGTGTCGCCAAAGTGGATTCATTGCGCGCAAGCGATTCGATGACAGCTTTGACCTTTTCGGGATCGCGTCGAGAGCCATCAACACGAGACAAATCTTCTTCGGCAACTATGCCGATATAACGTTTTGCCATCGCCGACGCAGCCAGCACATCGCGCCCGACCGCCGCGGGCCATCCGCCGCGAACAACGCACTCGGCAATCGAGGCAGAATCCAACGACCCGAAAGCGCCATTGAACTTTTCGCCAGAAATAATGCTCGACAGCTTAACCGCACCGCTAGATTTCCCAAGTTCGAAAAGCGTCATGGTATCCATGCGCAATTTAGCGAACCTTCCAGCACCACTGTGCATCGGCCGCTCATTGTCTCGCGGTGTCGCCGACCCCGTAAATATGAACTGGCCAGGCTCGCCGCCGCGGTTGTCGCACTCAAACCGTGCCGCGTCCCAAAGTTTCGGAACCTCCTGCCATTCGTCGATCAGCCGCGGCACCTCGCCGGAAACGGCAAGCGCCGGGTCCGTCTCGGCACGCAAACGATTCTCGAAGTTGCGCGACGGATCCATGAGAAGGAGCCTGGACGCCGCACGGGTCCCGGCTGTGGTTGTCTTTCCACACCATTTCGGTCCTTCGATGAGAACGGCACCGAATATCCCTAGCATCTGGTCGAGCTCAGTTTCGATAATTCTAGTGTAGTACTTTTTTGGCATATTTTTCACCATTGTTTACCAGCGCGTTTAACTAAATTTACTGTTTTCATTTAACCAGATTTTGCTTTTTCGATTAACCAGATTTTCGTATTTCAGTTAACGAAACAGATTAAACATGACGAGTCAAGCCACGACAGGCTCGCGTCGTACTGCGGCCTGGCGCCGCGCAACTGCCAGGCGGGGACCTCGATCTCCTCGGTGACGGCATCGCGCCAAGGCAACAAAAGGCTGAAGAACCTGCTCATATTCTCGTGCAACGACCTTACCCGGACAGAGGGAAGATGGAGCGACTACTACGCCAGGTGCCGAGAACGGGGCATGCCGCACGGCAAGGCGCTCAAAACGCTGGCGCGAAAGAGGTTGAAGGTCACCTACGCGATCATGCGGGACAGGGTGCCCTAAGCCGCCTAGTCGAAACGCAGCACTCCGAACAGACTGGAGTCCGCCGGTCGAAAGGCCTGGCGTCAGCATTTCGCGATTCAATCTCGCGAACGGCATTCCCCGGTTGACAAAACTATAGGAACACCTGTGCTGTTACTCCTGCTATGCGCGTGATTGAGTATCCGCTAGCTTAAACACTGCTGAATATCGCGTAACAGCACCGCCGTTATCATGTGTTGGCATCTGGGCAGACGCTGGTCCTTGTGCCCTTTTATTGCTAGCGCTCCATCTGCAGCACTGCCGCATGATGGCCTCTCCCATGTCGGCCCAGATCGCGTCTATGTGAAACCTCCTCGTTCAGTCGACCGCATGGCGGCGCGAGTGTAACGGGATGCCTGGAGATGCATTTAATAGCGGTGCCTGACGGCAATATTCGGTCAGGAAGACAGCGGTGCTGATTCGCAATACAGGTGGTGTCGAAAGGGCCTAGGACTCATGTGATTGCATAAGCCGCAACAGTGCTGAAAAGGCTAACTGCTTTTGTTCGTGCATTGGCATCATATTCATAAAAACAACCGGTCCCGACGTTGAATCTAAAATCATCGTTTAGCATTGATCCTGGCTGTTTCCAGAAAGCCACTAGTTTTTTAACTCATACATGAAAAGGAGGTGACGAAAATGGAGAAAGAGGAAATCGAGCTGGCCAGCGATAAATCGGCTTCCGACATCGAGATCACTGTTGAAGAACTTCTGGACTTCGACATTGATGTTGATCAGGTTATACAGCGCCGCTGCTAAGGTCTGATAACACAATCGCCTCCGTTCAATGTGACGGAGGCGATTCCTATTCGCCCGAAAGAAAGGAGCTCAAGTTGAAGGTTGATTTCACTCTGATCAATCCGGTGAATCACTACAGGAAGACCCTTGTTGATAATCTGGCCATCTTGAATCTAAGGGCCGTTTCTGAAGCAGCGGGATTTTCAACTCACGTTATTGACTTTCAGCGTAAGTTCCTCGAAGAAGAAAAGACTTTTTCAAAAGAAATCTATCGGTGGTTCTCCGACGAAATAAAAGCAATCGACTCCCATGTTTTTGGTGTTTCGATCATGAACGCCTCTTATATCTGGGGCATCATGATAGCGAAGATTATTAAACGGGCGCATCCCGAATCGGTTATCATATTTGGTGGTCCCCAGATCACTTCACTTCGAGAAATGGTTTTTCAGGATTGTCCCGAGGTTGACTTTCTATCGATCTTTGATGGGGAAGAAACCCTCCCGCTTCTACTCGAATATATTGCTTGCGGCGCTCAGGGCGATTTACCTAAAAATTCGATTTCTAAAACCGGGGATTCTGGATTATGCGAGTTGATTGAATACGACATTAACAACCTTCCGGAACTCGACTACTCCAATTCATACGGCATGAACGTGGTCAACATTGAGGCAGGTAGAGGTTGCCCGTTTAATTGCTACTATTGCTCATCCAGAGTGCTTCTCGGTCAGAAAGCGCGATTTCTTAATGTCGACAAACTGCTCGAAACCTCGCAGCGTGTCTACGATTGCATGGCAAAAACCGGCACTCTTTCTTCAATTAACTATAATCATGATAACTTTTTAGCATCGCACAAGTACTTCTTTGAATTTGCAGTCAAAAAATATGCAATGAATTATGATTTCAAATACAACTGTGAGGGACGAATCGATACGATAACTCCCGAGATCATTGGCCTACTTAAGGCAACCGGATGTATCTCCGTATTTGTTGGCTTGGAAACTGGCTCGCAAAGAATACAGCGAATCTGCCGGAAAAACTTGAATCTTAAAAAAGTAATTCCTACCGTAAAATCCATCATTTCCTCTGGCATGAGATTCGAAACCAATTTTATCATCGGTTTTCCAGAAGAAACATATTCCGAAGTACTCGACACCCTTGCCCTTGCTCAAGAAGTCGCGTCGACCAGTTTTATGTCAAACGTTGACTTTTCCTATATGAGCCCAGAGCCTCTTACTGATGTTGCTCAAGGGGTGAATAAAGAGGATTATATCATCGTAAAAGAATCTCAGTATTACTTAGATTTACTTGCTGCCGGAATTGACCCAAACAGCCTGTCACCTCTTCATTTCAATCATCTGTACACAGTCAGAAATGAAAATTACGACATTCTTGACGTGCTCGCGCGTGCCGATACGTATTTTGATTTGATAAACCATTTTAAATTCGCAACCTACCTTATGATTCATCGAGATGGTAGAAGCATTGAAGATATTTTTGAAATGTGTCGCGATCGTGATGCATTTGCCGTTGCAGAAAGCTATACGGCAACTCTAGATCAAGCTGGTGTGTATTATGCGGTTTCTTGTTTCGAAATCGACCGGCTGGCAATAGTTCGTCGAGAAGAAAGAGCGCAGGATGTCCTATTCTATCGATACCCTGTTCAAAAGCTTTATCAGCTCTTCATTGAGACTATGAACATTTCAGGCTTCGAATCAGTGGCGAGCACCCCGACAAAAATAGTCGTTAGGAGTGCCAAATGAATAAGAATGCCACTGCGCAGCTGCACATCTATTCCGCCTTTTTCGTTCTCGCGGGATTTGTTTTAAATCGGGGAGTGTTTCTACTTTTCCTTGCGGAGAAAGGAATGTCTGTCACGGAAATCGCGCTTTATCAAGCCCTGTTTAACATTGCAACGGTCGTCCTCGAGCTGCCAACAGGGCTGATAGGCGATTTCTTTGGAAAGAAGTTCTCGATTCAAGTGGGCGTGCTGCTGCTTTTCTTCCATACGGCTGGCATGCTGTTGCTCTCAGGCCCCTTTCTCGTCGCGCTTTCCCTTGTTGAGGCACTCGCCTACTCCCTTCAATCGGGATCCGAACAAGCACTTTTATATGAAATTGCCCGAAATGCCGGTCAAGGAGAGCGCTTCCTCACCATCAACGCTCGGCTGCTTGCCGCGCAATCAATCGCGACGGGAGTGGCAATCGTACTTGGATCATTCATTGCCCAAGTATCTTGGAGTGCCCTCTACGTATGCGTTTCCGTTTTCTATCTCCTGCAGCTTTTCCTTCTGTATCCCATTGAGAGGATGGAAACGACCCATTCCAAAAACTCTGGGGAGGAAAGGTTTGACGTAGCCAAGGTCTTCAGACGCGAAACCTGGTGCATTGGAGAATCCGCTTTTGCGGTGTTGCTTCTTCTAATCGGCACAAGCATGCTCGATGGATTCTATGGGAGTTATTACAACTTGAATCAGTTGGTATTCGACGCATTTGATGCTCCCGTCTCCATAATAGGAATCTTTTTCGGTGCATCCTATGCAGTAAATGCGACGGCCTACATTGCAGCAGATTTCTTCTCATCGCGTTTCGGGAAAAGAAATACCATGCTCGGCTCGATGCTAATCGAGGCCGGTCTTTTCATGATTCTTCCGTGGTTCGCTTCAAATCCGCTGTGTTTGTTTGGCCTTAGCATGGTGCTTTGTTTTCTCCCAGAAGTGGTGTACATCACTTCGGAAAACTTAATCCAAGACGCGATAGCGGACGATCTCCGCGCGACGATCCTTTCCGTCGCGTCTCTGGTAAGGGCTCTCTTTTCTGCAATGTTTTTCTCCATATTTGGATATGTGTTGGGGTTATATCCCATTCAGATAGCGCTCGGTGTTATTGGCGCAATCGCGATAGCAATTACCGCCGTTGTTTCTTTAAAAATGGTAGGAATACATGTCTCCAAGAATTGATATATCGATTGACGAGCTGCCCGAAGCGTCGAGCCTTCTTGATGGACATGACTATTCGTCACAAATCATTCAGCGTATCGCCGGGGTTCCAGTAATACTCGATGCATCGGGATGCCCTCATTCCCCTTTTTTCGAAGTTGAATATGATGACAGGACGATTAGGTTTACAAGTCGACATGATAATGAGCATATTGTCGAGTTGGGGAGGAAGCTTGACTACGTCCATCACAATTGCAGCGGCTTTCTAAAGACTTTCTTTTTGAGAATAGATGTAATTGATGGTCACTGCTATTCGCTAAGCAATCATGCAAAGTCGCTGTCCATTGCATTCCGGACCGGAGGAAGGGTGGGACCATTTTTACATCTCCTCTCTTCTCACTATTTTTGTGTCAATGATTTTTCTGTTACGCGAATCGGAAGGCAGGAAGTCAAACTGAGCAGCGCTGCGTGCACTCAGACTATGACGATAAAGCGCATCGAGAATAGATGGATTGACGTCTTGTGTTTTCTTCTCGGAAGAACCATGGCAAGCTGTAATACAAACATGCCCTTATTAATTGAGCGCTATTGCAAGAGCGCGCGGCTGCACCATGGATTATCTGGCATAGAGGCTTTTATCGTTTTTTC
This sequence comes from Collinsella aerofaciens, assembly GCF_025289055.1. Lineage (GTDB taxonomy): Bacteria > Actinomycetota > Coriobacteriia > Coriobacteriales > Coriobacteriaceae > Collinsella. The sequence goes on along the minus strand of NZ_JAESIQ010000029.1, from coordinate 17,090 downwards.
AAACAAGCACTCTCCCTATTTCACTGACGAAGAAGGACGTAGGAACATCCTCTCTCTCGTTGACACAGAGGCAATCAGAAGACTTCTGTCGCCGAAACTGAAAGACCCCTCCTTCGATTACGGCGTGAATAAATCCGATGAACAAAGAGAGATAACTGCGAAATTATCAATTTCATGCGACAAATACTACCCCAATAAAAAGATTGTAAAACTTATAGCGCTTCAATTATCATCGTCAGGCAGGTATTATCCAAAGCTCATGTCGAGTGATTATTTCTCTCCTCAATCGGATCAGGCGGATGTGCACCTGCTTTTAATTCCGAATACTTTCAATGACCCTATTTTTATCTACTATCAACTCGCACTACTGACGGGCTTGGGCAACCGAATGCGTCTCCAAAAGTATTTATCGGTTTTGAGCAGGTATTTTTCTGGCATGATTTCGCGCCAGGAGTTTAACGAGAGAGCCGTCGAACTGTTTGGCGAGGCTGCGTGTTTTCTGCCGATCGGACGACTCTCCAGCGCCTTCTTCATGCGAAACACTTTTCCAGAAGAAGGCTTGAGGGAAAGGATATTAAATGTTCTATTGGAACGATAGTGCTTATATCAGGAGAGATTCCAACGAACTTATATTGCAAGGATTAAAATCGCGAGTGAGGGTCAAAATCTCTGATTTGAGTACGAATCTTTTTGAACAGCTCGCCAAACAAAATATGATAGATGAGACGAGCCTTGAATCTCGCGAGCAACGATTCTTGCTAAGGCTCAACGAACTTGGTTTTCTAGAAACTGAAGAATACGAGCTGGAATCACCCCGCTCGAGGACAGCTCGCTTTTTGTCTTATTATTCCGACGCTCCGCTGACGTTACTTAAGCAAATCGGTGCCGTTCATCTTGCCATCGTTGGTATGGGCGGCATAGGGCAGGTGGTGGTGGAGCATTTGGCTGCTGCTGGAGTTCGGCATTTTACATTAATCGACGGGGATCGAGTTGAGAGGTCAAACGTAAATCGTCAGTTTCTTGTTGGTCCCGACGAAATAGGAGAAGCAAAAGTAGAGGCAGTTTCCAAAACACTCGTCAATCGCTATCCGGATCTTTCGCTTAATCCAGTTGCGTCTTACGTCCGCTCTGCCGAAGATCTCATGCGTTGCGTTCCTTCGAGGACTTCAATGCTTGTTTGCGCTGCAGACTGTGGGGAAGGGGTCAATCCCAGGTCAATAGTTCTTGAAGCATGTATAGAAAAGGACATTCCCTGTGCATTTTGTGCTGTTGGAGTAGCTGATGGGGAAATTGGGCCTATTCTCGAAAAGAAGAACGATATGAAATCCTATCTCTCTTTCCTCCAACAAGCTGAAGAAAACATAGTCCACATGCCCGTGCCAAAGGGATCAATTTGTTTTACGAACAGTCTCGTGGGAACTGCGCTTGCAATGGAGATATACCGATATCTTTGTATAGGATCGAGTCCTATACATCAACATACATGCTTCTGCTCCTTCATGAACTTTAAGGGTTTGATGTACAAGAGGGTTGGCAGCGAGAATGATACGAATTCTGTAAAAATCCCTGTGAAGCATTGGCTTGACAATGTCTGACGGCACTGTCGGACATCTACGCGTGGGACAAGCGAGTAACGCGAGCGATTGTAGGCAACTAGCAGCCCCAGCTGCGTCTTTGACGCAGGTTCAACGTCTGACATCTTGAATGTCTGACGTTGAACGAAGCTGGCGTGCAAAATGGCCTCACAAGGCCATTTTGCACCGTCTCAGGGGCGCGATTCATGGTTTGCCGCTGCGTCCGTTATCGTAATAATCTCCCGTAGGCACCACCGCGCACGCCGCCGTATCTGTGTCTTTTATCGTAATAATTTGAGAACTGGCTCCTTTTCCCCCTTGTCCGTTATCGTAATAACAAGGCGCGCGAGTATCCTTCCCCGGTCCAAGGGCGGAGCCCTGGCAAGCGCCGAACCGCCCGGGTCGGCGGCAGATTTGTACACACATTTACGATGGGGGTACAAGTATGCGTCTCTTGCGGGATTTCTCGTTTATCGGCAGAAAATCGAGGTCAGAAGATGGATGAGTTCTTGAGTATTGAAGATCTGCGGTGGGAGTTCGGCGCGTCGCGAGCATGGATGTACAAGTATCTGGCGCCGCATATCAAGTCAATCACCGTGAAGTGCTCGACCGACGACGGCGAGCGCCTGTGCAAGCGTTATAGCCTCGATGATGCGCGGCGCGTGGTCGCCGAAAAGGCTCGAGCCGAGGTCTATTCCGTGCCCGTTAAAGCGGACCCCGGGAAAAGCAGCTATGCTCCATACCGCCGCCCGCGGCGCGTACGAATCAAGACGAGCGCGTACATCGCCGAATATATCGTCGGCTTCGGTCATCTCTGGCAGATCGACGAGATTGCAGAGGAATGCTGCGGTAAGCGCTCAAGAGAGGCGGCATATCAATTCATCTACCGTAACGCCTGGATCGCAATCGTGTTCGGTAACAAAACTTTCTATATCCCGAGGCGCACCACACCGCAATTCGTGGCGGCAGCAGTCGAGGTGTTCGGAGACGCTGCCCACACCGTCGAATACGCACGCGGTGGGCATAAAAGTGACGCCACGGAATAGCAGCACTATGTAACAAATGAATAAGTGAACGGCGTAAAAAGTGAAAAACCGAACTACGCAATATCGACAATGCGACATAACGCAATAACGACAAAGCGGAATAGCCGCACTATGTAACCATGTAATAACAGAACTATTGAACATCGGACTATTCGGCCCTGAAATCTGTCCGCAAGAGTCGTACGCTGCCGTACAAAATGCCCGGCAGCGTACCGCCGCAAGCGGCGCACGCTAGAGCTCTGCCCTAGTACCCGGCACTCGCGGCGTTAGCTCATTGTTCTGCAATTCAACAGTTACGTTTTTCAGTTTTGTCGTTATCACGTAGTTCAGCAATTACACAGTTACGTAGTGTCGCAATTGCTTTGTTCGGCTGTGTCGCAGTTCAGATATGAACAACCGTCGCAGGCGCCGGGTACTAGGGCAGAGCCTTGGCAGTACGCGGACGGCCGAAACGCAGTTTTGTACGGCAGCGTACGACACTTGCGGGCGAGCTCCGGCTATGCCATTGCTGAATTACGACAAAACGCAACAACAGAGCTGTGTAACCGCAGCATAACTGACTTACAGACGATATGAAGAACGTAATGAATGAACTAGTGAACTGCGACATAACCGAAAAAGCGAACAGTTATAAACCCAAAAAACGCATTGAAACAGGCGAGATGTTTTAAATCTCAGCCACAAATCGAGAACAGTGGCGTCCCGACGAGCCGTGGCAAAATAGTCGCAGTAGTCATAGGCATCATCGGGACTGCGCATCACGGCAACAAGCTCTCCGTTGTGCGCATCAACAACTGCATGTCGAAATCCCATCGTCTGACGCATCATCCGGTTGCGCTGCCGCTCGATCTCGATCGCATCCAGCAGGAGGTGGCCATCTGTATGGCCATGAAGGGCGAGTAGCCGTTTGCGGGGCCAAGCTGACCGCTCGCGTTGAGCGGCAGCAGCACCCGTTGGAGCGATAGTTCCGCAATTTGTTTCACGAATTACCGTCGAAATGTTTCGCGCGCTGGTAGATGCAAACACTGCTTAAGGGCACACCCAAAGCACCACAAAGTGCCGCCACGCAGGTCAAGGCCGAAAAAACGACCTCACCAGATGCGTTTTACGACACAGAAAATGGGTGTCGCGAACATCCCACCACCCTAGGTTCAATCGCCCCGTAAATCGAATCCTGTTGAGTCGTCTACCTGCGACTTTGTGATATTTGCTACCGCCGTGTCGTGAGCGAGAATCGTGTCCGCACAGGGCGATATATTAGGTAAAACACCCGAGGGAAAGGAATAGCATGAGCAACACACAGGAAATCGTTCAACGACTCGAACGCGAGATAGCAGACCGATCTGCCGCAGTTGAGGAGGTTGATGCTTTTAAGAACCAGCTCGCACGGGCCATCAAGGCCTTTATGGCCGCCGACGAGGCAGTTCGCGGCCTCAACGACCATGACAGCGAGATCGACACCAAAATTGCAGCTGCTATTGACGAGCATCTTCGAGCAATCGACAGACTGTGCCGCTTCGGCATCGACGGTGGATTCGGCGAGGAGCATCCCGTAAAGGAGTACTAGACCGCTGCATGGCCATGGAAGCCTCATTTATTTGCGAAGAACATCGGCTAGCCGCAGGATTGAAATCATCGACCGATAAGTGAGTTCCACTTTTTCGCCCGCAAGCAGTCGTTTCGAGCCAATCGCATCTAGCCCCACAAGCCGAGAAAACAGCGGGCCGCTCATCGTGCCATCGTCAATTGATTCCCTTATGGTCTTCAAAACGTCCGTATCATGAAGCGACGCCGAGCTGTAGGGGGCAACACGAGCGGAACTCTCAATTAACGACGAGACAAAAGGATGGAGATGCTTTGGACATAGTCCATCAAACACCACATCCCCATTGTCATCCGAGCCGACCAGGCGCCAAGTATAATGATCGACCCAGTCATCTCCGTCATATATGGCGTCCATGAGCAACTTCCCGTCTAGAGAGAGAAACCTATTTGGACATCGGGGCGCAAGACCGCAAGCCATATCGGGCCTGCAGCAGCTCCAACCCAACGCACCACATAGGTTCCCTTTCGTACATGTGTATCAATCTGCCCCGAAATGCCGGTGAATGCAATTCCAGACCCGTTTGTCGGATAGCAATCGACGTATTTTTGTTTTCCGCTCACAACCTTGTATAGATATATCGTTCCAGCAAAAGAGAAGGGATCGTTCGCAATTTTGTCCGGAAGAACTTGCCACCTCAAAATCCCGCTACCAATATGGTCAAGCTTGACCGTTCCGCCGTCCCCCTCAAAAGTGGCAAGGGGATTTACCCCAGACTGAGAGTCGGCATCGCCCTCCTTAGCAGTTATCAGCAGGCTGCCCGTATAAGACTGCTGAGGCTCACCTTCAGGACAGGCAGCCTCGGCCCAAGAAGGGCCACCCAGGCAGAACAGTCCGAGCAGCATCATTACCAACAAAAGAAAACCCTTAGTTCTTTTCATCTATATCCCCAACGTCTCTCGACATTTGTATATCGTGACTATTTTAGATCTATATGGCCAATTCGGGCCCTCACCAGGGCAATTGTTGCAGCTGGGTTTCTTTCCATTGAAATTTCACTTTGGTAAATCCCCGCCCCTAAGCATTAAGCCCGAAGTCCACCGAGTGGGCAAAAGCTAAAGAGGGTCGAATCCGAAGCAGTTCCCAGACAATTGGCGTTCGGCCAGACACTTCGGTTCAGCCCTTTCTTTCCAGGACTCTATAACAGCAAAGCACCTGCTAGATGGGCTTTTTGTGGGTGGGTAATTGTAACAGCTGATTGAACTGCAACGCGCTGGGGCCAATAGGGCGAGGCAAACTAGCGAGGCGTGCCGTCGCGAGTGTAATCGCCACGGTCGACGACGCGGTCGTCCAGCTGCCGCGGCACGGCGCCACCGCCGTGCTCCTGGCCCGCGGCGGACAGAAGGAGACACTGTTGGGGCCGATGGGCTAAGACCGTTGCCGACCAAGTGCCATTAGCGTCCATTAGCACATGTCAAACCCGTCTGATTCTGTGGGTATAGGGCGGCATTTCGCTGAGGTCGGAAACTCCCGCAACCATTGATTGATTTCGACATGTTCGAAATTCATATTACGCATATGGGTAATCATCATATATAGGATCTCTCAAGTAACCTAAGCAACCGAACCGGGGCAGAAAGGCGTACAAACAAGCCGCGACGAACAGCTTCTTCCGCATTTCTTTAGGCAAGCGAAAAGAGGGATGGCATGACAGCCAAGAGCTACGTAAAGATCGTTATTGTTGGCTTTGCACTTTGTCTTGCAATGGTGCTATGTGCATCATTTGCGAAGTATAGGTCCGAGCAATCGTTTATTGATGGCGCTGAAAACGGTTTTGGCATAGACGGGATGTATGTCAACGATGGCGCGACCAGGACGTCTATGGCGATTCTTGCAGGCGAAGACATGGAATGGCAAATCTGTAATGACGATGGCTCTTGTCTGAGTGGTCGTTTGGCCGCAACGAGCGATCCGAATTCGTTCGATCTTCTCGACAATGATGGAGCGGATTGCGGTTCTGTTCACCTTTCATATGCATCGCGAGATGGGATGGACGGCATCCTCTACGTCTCCCACGAAACTGACGATTTCAAGATGCGCAGAACTAACCGAGCGCCGGCTTTTATCGAGGAGTGAGAGTTCCCGTCGGCCTGCCGATCAGGCCGCCGGGGTATCGAACCCCGCATTCATCCGTACACACACGGACGAATGCGGAAAGCAACCGTGGTATTCCTACAGGAATCGAATCCGTGAGGTCGTTGTCCTGGATACCTGGGATCCAGAGAGCGGTAGATACCTGTTCGACGGTCTGACCCAATCGACCTATCGAAACTCGATACATCGGATTGCACGACCCTGGAGGGCATGTTCAGGGGATGCTCAAGCGTCACGGAGCTTTTTGATCTCGACCGTCTTGACGCCTCGAACGTCGAGAACACGTCCTACATGTTCCTCAACTGCCTGACGCTCAAGGCCGTCAGCATCTTGGGATGGGAGGCGTCCGGAATCACAGACGTCGACCAGATGCTCAGTGGCTGCTCTACCTACATCCTCGCAACCGAGGAGCAGCGCGAGTTCCTGAACAAAATCACCGGCTCCACGCAGCACGGAATTTGGACCCGCAACCTTTCTTAGCCCAGATCAAAATACCGGTTGTTTCCAGAAATCCTCCAGGCACCTTCTAGAGGATTTCTGGAAATGCAAATAGCTTTAGATTCCGAGCGTATCGACCGGAGCAACAACGATGCCTTCGCTAGTTACGTAAGCCGGCATACCAAACCCGATGACGATGAGTTTCGCCGCAGGCGGCCTCTCCCCGCGATCGACCAGCTTTCGCTCGAGTCGAAGCAGATTTTCCACTGCCTCTGGGACTTGGGGGCTCCCAAGCTTGACCTCAACAGCAACCCACGAGCCGTCACGACGATGGACAATCGCGTCGACCTCTAGGTCGTCAGCGTCGTGGTAGTGGGATACGGTCGCATCGCTGACCGCCGCGTAAACCTTGAGATCGTGTAGCACAAGGGATTCGAAGAGCAAGCCAAGGGTCTTCGGATCGGATGACAACGACTCCGGATCCGCGCCGATGAGGGCGACGGCGAGCGATGGGTCCGCAAGGTGCCGCTTCGCGCCCTGCCGCAGCTTCACCGGCGACCTGAGAGCCGGATGCCACGCGGGGACATCGTCGACGATATTGATACGGCGCAGCGCGTCCATGTAACCGGTAATCGTATTCTTTGAGACGTCAACGCCCAAATCCCTTTCGATGGACTTCATCCCGGCAAGGGTCGATTCATTGCGCGCAAGCGAGGAGAGCAAGGCCCTTACCTTAATCGGGTCGCGTTTCACTCCATCCGCCCTCGAAACGTCAGACTCGCAAACACCGTCAATATAGGCGGCGGCTATCCGCATCGCGTCGGCAGTTGTCTTACCGACCGCTTGGGGCCAACCGCCGCGGCAGAGCAAATCCGCGATACCGGCGATACCGGCGATGGATCCGAGTGACGCCGCAACGGGATCGCCGGCGAGCAGCGCCCCAAGCGAGACCGCTCCCGACGAAATGCCGAGCTCGAAAAGCGTCATGGTATCCATCCGCAAACGGGCGATTCGACCCACACCGCTGTGCATCGGCTGGTTCTCGGCTCGCGGCGTCGCAGATCCGGTGAGAATGAACTGTCCGGGCTCCCCTCCCCTGGCATCGCATTCGAATCGCACGGCATCCCATAGCTTCGGTTCCTCCTGCCATTCGTCGACAAGCCTCGGGGTCGGTCCGACAATTGCCTGGGCCGGATCGAGACGAGCGAGCTGGAGGGCCGCAAAACCGCCAGATGGGTCGGAGAGAGATAACGATGACTCGGCAAATCTCTGGGCTGTCGTTGTCTTTCCACACCATTTCGGCCCCTGAATGAGCACGGCACCGAAAATGCCAAGGTCGCGCTCGACCAAGCAGTCGACGCACCGTCTTATATACCTATCCATCGCCTTTCCCTCCAATCATCCACTTGAAATTATACTGTCTATCTGCGTCGTTGGGACAAATAACGATGACTTATTGGGACGATTGACGATTGTTCGTTGGGACGATTGACGATGGTTCGTTGGGACGATTTCCATTTTCTTAAGGCACTAATCAACGAGACCCACTGTGAACTATGAGACGGATAAATTTAGCTGACGCCTCTCATGAGTTCAGCAATGCTGATTTGAAATCCGTCGGCAATCTTCTTGAGATTTGAAAGGCTGACATTACGCCGCCCGACTTCAATGCTCGCGTAGTAGGAACGATCCATTTCAATCAAATTGGCGAACTGCTCCTGACTGCACCCGAGTCCAGCGCGGAGCTCTTTGCATCTCATGCCGAATGATTTCTGAAGCGTCGTATCCATGACAAAAAGAGTCATGGATTGTTGTATAAAAGCCAACGGACTATATACAATAATCCCAGTTAAGGCGCATAATTATCTCTATTGGAAAGCACTCTGATGCCCAGTCGGATAGGGCACGGAAAAGGAATGGAACAGCACAATGACTCAGGGAAAGCATTTCGCTGCCGGCGGCGATCACTTCGCCGCACTGCCAAGCAAAAAGATTCACGCTCCGAAGGGGATCGCGCGTCTGACCGTCACCGCGGCGACCATGGCCGCCATGACCGGATCGAGCCTCATCTCACCGTTCACGGCATTCGCCCAGACCGGTGACGGGGGCACACAGCACCCCGCCGTGATGTCGCCGATCGCCGCCCACGCCGGCGCGGCATCCGGTACCGGCGCAAAATCCGCCGCACAGACCATTGCGGACCTGCAGAAGGCGGTCGACGAGGCGAAGGCGAAGGAGGACGCCGCCAAGGCATCCTACGATGAGGCCGCCGGTCCCTACAACGAGGCGGCTTCCGCCCGCGACCAGGCCAAGGCATCCTACGATTCGGCAGTCAGCGCCGGCACGGCAGCCGACCGAGCGGCAATGGACGAGTACGCCCGTCAGGTCGAGGAGGGCAAGGACGCCGCCGATGCCGCCGGCAAGGACCTCGAGCAGGCGAAGGCGGGTCTCGCAGACGCCAAGGCGGATGCATCCGAGAAGGACGAGGCGTACCAGTCCGCCATCAAGGCGGCCCAGAATGCCAAGGATGCCCTCGATAAGGCCAAGGCCGATGCCGTAAGCGCCACCCCGGAGGCAATCAGTGCCGCCGAGCAGGCCGTGCGCGATGCCCAGGCTGCCGTGGACAGGGCACAGGCCAATCTCGCCAACGCCAACGCGACGCTTGCCGATGCCCAGTCCAAGCTGGTTGCGGCCCAGTCTGCAAAGGATTCCGCCGATGCCGTCCTCGCCGCAGCCCAGCAGAACAAGGACGCGGCGGATGCGAAGGCCGCAGCCGCCAGCGCCGCCTACGAGAAGGCGAAAGCAGACCTCGCTGCAGCGGAGGCAGGCGCGAGCGGCCCGGAGTACGATGCGGCAAAACAGAAGGTCGCGGACGCGGAGGCAGCCCTCGCTGCCGCACAGGCGACACAGTCCCAGTGCGAGTCCGAGCTCGAGCAGGCGCAGTCCGCTGCAGCAACGGCGCAGACCGAGCTGAATGATGCCCGGGTGGCCCTCTCCGCGAAGCAGCAGGCCGCGGCTGATGCCGAATCCGGTGTGAACGCCGCCCAGTCCGCCCTCGATGCCGCGAACGCCGACCTCGATGCGGCCAAGCAGGCGAATGCCGACGCCGTCGCCAAGCTGGACGCCGCGAAGCAGGCTGTCAAGGACGCCGAGTCCGCCAAGGCAGCCGCAGACGTAGAGCTCGCGAACGCCAAGACCGCAAAGGATACCGCAGACGCGGCCGTGACCGCCGCCCAGCAGAAGGTCGACGAGGCACAAACGAAGGTGGATCTCGCAGGCGCGCAGCTCAAGCAGGGAGCCATCGGTTTCTTCAAGGCCATGGGTGCCGATTCAGCCATCGAGATCATCCAGAACTGCACGTACAAAGACTACACCGAGATCGGAAACAGTCTCGACGCAACGGGCCTTGAAAACATGCTTTCGTCCATCACGGTCATGAAGAACGTGAACGCCTACCGTAAGTCCGTCGGCCTTTCCGAGCTTGAGGTAAGCTATAAGCTCATTGCGGCAGCGATTGCAGATGCAAACTATTCGACAAAAAATGTAGAGCATGCCCAGCAGTTCGATGTCGGTGAAAACCTTGCCTGGAGCTATCGCGACCCCTGCAAGGCCTGGATCTATCAGGAAAAGGATCTGTTTGACAAGACTGCAGCATCCCTTGGTGCGACGAATCTTTCCGGAAAGGACGCCTACGACTTCTGGTACGCCAACCAGGACAAGTTCGATTACTACCGTATCGGTCATTACATGAACATCATCAACCCTGACTATGCTGTCATGGGATGCGGTCTGAACGATGACACCCGTTTGACGTTCTCGCTCACGCTGCAATACGGCGGTTGGGCCGGTTCGGGCTGGAATACCGGAGCCATCTCCGTCGACGAGTACGAGCAGAAGCTGACCTCCTACATCAACGGCCTGAAGAACGCCAAGAGCGCACTCGACGCAGCCAAGGCCGATCTCGTAGCCAAGCAGCAGGCAGCCGCCGGCGCCGCAGCAACCGTCCAGCAGAAGCAGGATGCCTTCGATGCCGCACAGACAGGTGTCGATGCCGCGAAGCAGGATGTCACCGATGCCCAGTGTGCCGTCGATGTAGCCAAGGCTGATGTCGCCGCCAAGCAGCAGGGCGTCACGGATGCCCAGACCGAGCTTGATGCGGCGAAATCGGACCTCGATGCCGCCAACGTAGCCGTCGATACGGCAAAGTCGACCGTCCAGCAGAAGCAGGTCGCCTTTGATGCCGCCAACGCAGCCGTAACGGCCGCACAGTCTAAGTTGGATTCCGCCAAAGCGGACACCGTATCCAAGCAGCAGGGCATTACGGATGCGAACGCGGACCTCGCGAAGTTCTTCCAGGACGTCGCCGACGCCAAGAAGGCGCTCGATACCGCAAAGAGCGTCCATGACGCGGCGACAGCCGATCAGGTCGAGGAGGCGACCGTCCTCGCCGCCGCCGAGCAAAAGGCAGACGCCACCGCACGCGCCCTCGCGGATGCCCAGCGTGCCGTCGATGCCGCAAAGGCCGACACCGGCGTTGCCGCCGACAAGCTCACCGGCTCCCAGACCGATCTTGTGGGCGCACAGTCGAACCTCGACATCCTCACCGGTCTTGCCGCGAAGCTCGCAGAGGCACAGCAGCGTGAGCAGGATGCAGTAAAGGCCGTCAATGACACCAAGGCCGCGCTCGATGCCGCGAAGGCGGATGCCATCGCCGCCGAGTCCCTGGTCTCTGCCGCCGAGCAGACAAAGGCGCAGGCAGACGCCAAGCTGTCGAAGCTGAACTCCATCGATGCCGGCGCGGCGATCGCTTCCGGTCATGACGCGAACGCGGATGACGCCCTCAACGCGCTTTTCGCCGCAGCAGTCGAGGCACGTGCCAAGGTCGCGCCCGCCAAGGCTATCCTGGACGAGAAGCAGGCCGCGGTGGACGGGCTCCAGCCCGGCTATGATGCGGCACTCGCCGCCTACGAGTTGGCGAAGTCCAACCGCATCGCAGCGGAACAGAAGCTTTCCGATGAAATTGCACGACAGGAGGCGGAGGAGGCCGCAAAGCAGCAGGCGGCATACACCCCGAAGCACCTCGCCGGCACGGATACCGCCCAGCCCGGCAGCCTCGCCCAGACCGGCGACCGCGCGGGACTCATCGGCGAGACGTTCGTCATCGGCGGTACCGTCCTCGTGGCAGCCGGCGTCTTCCTCGATCAAAAGAAGCGCCGCGAGCAGATGTAGTGCAAATCGCATAACGACTCGGAAAAGGGGAATCCCGCAAAAGGGATTCCCCTTTTTCGTCTCGCCAGCCACGGTTCGTTGAGGCAGCTTCAGCTTAAGGGCCACAGATTAAACCGATCTACAACTGTGCGCACATGTTAGCATGGTCATATGGTCACCTATTTACAGCTGCGATTATGATGCAATAACTCAACCGTTAGTGCTTATTAAACAGCCAATCGAAGCCAGGCTTGCCCAGTGTTTGGCGCATCTGCCCCACCTGAATCTCCGTCTCCACGCCATCCTTGCCGATGACGGCGGCCATGTTCTCAGCGGTCAGCAGCCAAGATAACAGACGGGCGGATCCAGCTCAGCATATAACGTTCGTTAATACATGACCATGTTAATGTAGTCATATGTTCACGTATTACAAGCTGGGACCTCATGGATTAGAGCTCGAGCCGCGCCCGTGCGTCCTTGGCGTCTCGCGTCCGACCGTCATCAAATGGCTCAAGCCGGGCTGGTGCGATGAGTGGGATGAGGTCGTAAGGCGGATGGACGCCGGCAACGTCACACCCATCCGCCTCACGGACGACGGGATCCCGTGGACGCCGGAGGCCGTGGCCGTCAGGGCGTCCGGCGGGGAAATCATCGGGCTCGATGCGTGGGCATGGCGAAGGTTCTTACCGGAGCCTATGGTCCCGACTCTCCCGGTCGTATTCCTACGATATCGCCCCTAAATCACCAATGTGTCAGATAAAGAATGATGCAATGGCTATGATCACGCCTACGGCAGATGCAACAACTGCGCCTTTTTTCCTCTCCTTTAGTCCGACGAATAGGGTTGCCGTAAAGTAAAGGGCGGAAATGCAGTCTATGGCAAGCAAAACGAGTTCCTTGGGCGGTTTCAGCAAAAGGTCGCTAGCAAAGAGTAATGCAAGCAGGGCAAAGCCGATTGTGTTCAAGTATCTCGATTGATTTTGCGACAGCATGGCAACCGCCTTTTAGAACATGCAAGTGAAAAGTCGGTACGATGTCATTGCAGTTGCAAACAAGCCGCTGCCAGGACCGGTTGTCACGAGACCGGCGATAACGCATTTTCTCGGTTTCCAGCTCATGACAGACCCCTCTCTCATGGTGAAACGCATACATTATGAGATATGCACATTATCTCGCTAATTAATTTCAATATCCATCATCTAACACTAAAGAATACTGACTCACTGATTCAGTGACGATGCGTTTTTACCCTTGCGTTCCCACTCGCGTAATCGCCTCGCCGCGTCGGCGGTCGGAAGGGTCTCCGTCTCGCAATCAGCGACCTTGTAACCGTATCTGTCGAGCCCGGCGGCAAGCGCATCCCAATCGATGCGCTTCCAGTCGCCGCCCGGCGCGTGCTGTATCACGAGGCCTCCGGCGACCATGAGCCCGTGGATATGCTCTCCTTGCAGGCCAGCGATGATTCCGCCGGTGCATACGATGCTAGGTCGCTGTGCCGGCACTGCGCAAACGTATTGTCCTTTGTGCCCCTTTTGGCAACTTTAGCCCGGCTGTAGGTTAAACCAACCCACAGTCATGAGCACGGTAACGTAGTACTATACTAATTACTTAACATGCTCATATATTTCTAACTGCGACTTAGAATTACTTAATGTAGTCATACGTTAATGTGCTAATATATGACTATGCTATTTCAGAAAGGGGAGGACATGGCGACGAACATCCTGCTAGTCAATCAGAAGGGCGGCGTCGGCAAGACGACGTTCGCCGACGAGATCGCCTGGGGTCTCGAGCGCCGCGGCCACAAAGTCGGATTCGGCAATCTCGACCCTCAGGGCGGCGCGAACCACGAGAAGAACCTGCTCGACGACGAGGACGCCGTGAATGTCATCGACACGCCGGGTTTCCTGAGCGACGACACCGCCGAGTATGCCAAGAATGCGGATATCGCAATCATCCCGGTGCAGCCCGGCACGCTGGGCCTGAAGCCCATGAAACGCACGATCAAGGTCATCACCGAGGCCAATCCTGACTTGTCGTTCGCGATCATCGTCAACAACTTCGCGGCGAACCAGACCGTTGACAGACAATTCCTCGAGCTTCTTGAGGCCGACGACCTTCCCGTGCTGGGCACTGTTCCGACCGCGGCGGCATTCAAACAGGGCGCGGCCCTGGGCAAGCCCGTATACGAGATCGCGAAAAACGGCAAGGCCGCCCAGGCGATTGAAAACATCCTGAACGAGCTGGAAGAGGTGCTGTAAATGGCAAAGTTCAAAAAGGCGACCTCATACTTCGACGTCGCAGCGGAGAAGGCCGAGGAGAGGCAGCAGAAAATCGTTGAAAGCGCATCTGAGCCCCAGAAACCGGCTCCTCAGGTGCGGAAAGCCGGGCGCCCCAAAAAGGGCGCTGAAGGGGCATCTGAGAGGCTTGTTCAGCTGTCCGTGTACGTTCCGGAGAGTTACCGAAAACGTTTGAAGCAAGTGGCGCTCGAGGAGGACAAGTCCGTATCGGATATCGCTCGGGAGCTTTTCGATCGCTATCTGGCCGAAAAAGAGTTCTAGTTGAGTTAACGGGCACCGAAAGGTGCCCGTTTTTCTTTTACCTTGGCCACTGAGAGCCGATTTAAGACCCCGTTTTATCTATCAGTGAGAAAACGGTCGAACCTCACCGATAGGACGTCTTATTTTCGATTCTGTAGCTCCCTGCCGGTAATTGAAGTGAGGTTGACCAAATGTCGGTATCCAGATCAACCGGAAAACGGATTCGGCGTCATTGCCGAATTGTAGGGCTTGCAACTAAGTGGGATTAGTTCGCCCGGGGAGCCGAAGGCGACGCCGGCGCTGAGGGCTGGCAGCGACGTAGTCGGGGAGCTGGGGCGTTAGCCCCCACACTTTTGGCCGAAGGCCATGCCAAGGAGCCGTAGGCGACGCGGAGTGAGGCATAGCCGAACGGAGGGCAAGGAGGCGCAGCCGACGCGCAGGGAGCCGTAGGCGACCGGAGGGCGAGCGTAGCGAGCGCCAAGGAGCGGTAGTGACGCGGAGCGAACGCAGTGAGCGGAGGGCAAGGACGATGGCTTTTCTTGTTTGTATATCGTTCGATTATTAAATGCTTTCTGGTGGATTTCTCTGTTTCCCTCTTGAGCTCAGACTAAGTGAATCTAATTCACTCTAGTCAGACTTGGTGGGTTGTATGAACCCATAGATGTGGTTATTTCAACCCATAGTTGTGGTTATTTCAACCCATAGTGCATGGGTTAAATGAACCCATAGTTGGCATGGGTTATTTCAACCCATAGTCTCGTGAGACAACCCATAGTTGATAAGTTGGCCCAGGTTAACACAGGCTCAAACTATGGGTTGAAATAACTATTTCGGTACTTTTTAGCGTTTTCCGATCGCTTTCTATGGGTTGAATTAACCCATAGCCAGAAAAGTGGCTTAAATTTTCTATGGGTTCTTTCAACCCATAGCTCTACCGTCACAGAAAAGCATCAGCGATCCCTGTGAGCAAGTCTATGGGTTGTCCTAACCGATAGACTTGCTGAAGAACCGTTATTTAACCCCCTATCAATAAAATTATTTTTCGTCTAGCTATGGGTTAAACCAACCCATAGCTAGACTGTAGGTTGGTTTAACCCATAGCTTGTAAGGAAAAGAAATAGGGCTATGGGTTGTATGAACCCATAGCCCTTCAAACTAGGCAGAATGCTTTGCGTCCCACTGAGCTTTGCGTTTCGCCGAATTCTCAGCACGTTGCTTTTTCTTGCCCTCCTCGACTTCGAGTCTGCGCTTAGCGATCGCCGTCATATCGAGCCGGTACTCAACCGATTTGTTATTCCCGCGCGGCGACTTAATCAAAAGACCGAGTTCGACAAGCTTGTCGATTCTCTTTTTAACATTCGAGCGATCCGACTTGACGTCAGCCGCCATGGTGGCAAGGCTGATGTAGCAGGTTGATTTGTAGACGTCCTTGCGCTGGAACGACCAAATCCGCCCCATAATATCGGTGTCGAGCCTAGGCAGACCGAGCTCGAGCATCCATGGCGGCTTGATGATCGCGACCTTCTCGCTGACCATATCCTGCACCATGTGGGCGACACGGGACGATTCATCCGATGCCCGGCGAAGTACCTCGCGGTGACTCTCACTATTGGCCATGGCGGCATCTGTGACGGCCTGATTCGCGAAATCGGACGCCGTCCCCATTCCAGACGGGTTTGCGGGACCGGACGGGTGGCTATCCGTGTCCCACGGATAGCCACCGCCCACATCCGGTTTTAAATTTTTGGTATCCATAAACTAGCCTCTCGTTGAGGCTATCTAGCCATCAGCCGAAGTGATGCCATAGTATTTTGGTAGTACTTCAACATAGGGGCCCAAATCGAAGCATACGTGTGCTAGGATTGCAGGTAACAGGCCAGAAAGCCACATTTGAACATGAAAGAAGCCCTTCTTACTTGGCGGTTAGGGGGCTTTTTTCATATCTATTTTTGCTCTTTAACACGCTCCAAAAACTCGGCGATAGCGATCGCCGCCATAGACGACTTAGCTACACCGCGACTCTTCGCGTAGTCATCGAGATCACGCCAAATTTCGAGAGGCAGAGTAACCTGGATTCTTTTCTTCTCCTCGGCCACTGCCATAGACAATTACCTCCTTCGTTGAACAAGCGAAATCGTACCACTACTGATTGAAACAAAGCGTATCACAAATACTGTCTAAAATACAAACTAACACAAAGTGGTACACCTAAATTCGCTAAATCTTTCCCATCGGTCAGATAGGCGCTCGAGTTTCCAAAAAGGACACAGGAAATTGCCAAAAGGGGCACAGTGAAACGTCCCTAGAATCAACTGTTACGATAAAAACAGGGGGTAACTCCGCGGACACGGCCTAGCGCGCTGCCATCCAGTGCCGATTCTGCCATACTCGCAATTCGGCAAGGATGAGGAGTATGAATTGATTGGGGCTTATAGGACAACACCAAAACCGGCATCGACGGCTCCATGGATGATTCGGATTCCAAATAGGCCCTGTTAGTTGAGCTACTTCTTTGCCGGTGTCGTATACGAAACCGCTATACCCGCGGCAATTGCCACGAGACAGCTCACGATGAATCCGAACTCAT
>NZ_JAESIQ010000028.1:0-30665 GCF_025289055.1 Collinsella aerofaciens | reverse complement strand
GTCCCTTGCGGCGTAGTTCTTATTTAAGCCGTCCAAGTTTTGGGGTGCAGTTCATTCTGCAGGGGCTTTTCTTCTGGTAGCTTCTGGTACGATTCGACCTCAATAGTACATCTGATCCAATCAAGAGCGCATGGAGTGTGAAGAAGGCTCTCGGGGATTTCCTTGTTTTCCCCTTCTTGATTTATAAAGCTGGGGGCATTTCCAACGGGTGGATAATGGATTCACTTCGATGGCGGAGTTGACGGTAGCGACCATGGCGATGTGCGAAATCACAGTCAAGTCCGACTCCCCGGAAAGCGATTCGATGGACTGGAAGAATACAAGGAATGCCAACCTCTTCGATTCCGTCGAGCGCAATGTGCTAAACCGTCGGTTTCTCCTCGGCATCCTGCTCGAACTCGACAAGGGCTTCGGATATCTGTCTGCTGGTGGGAAGCGCGAAGCGCTCTCTGCGCGACACGATCTCATCGAACATCGGGACAAGGAACGCCCGGACCTTCGCCTCTTGGAACTGCGATGGGAGCGTTTCCTCCATCAGCGCCTTGAACTCTTCCGGCTTTACGCCGTCTAGGACGGCAAGCAGCTCGTCCATCTCGCGTCCGTCGAGCAGGTACTCGACCGCCATGCACGACACCGTGGCGTTGAAGTACCGCCCAAAAGACGCGCTGTCGCCCTCGAACAGTATCCCGCCGACTACGCCCGCGGCCACTGTGCCGACCGTTCCGCCGACCATGCCGCCCGCGAGGCCGACGATGGTCCCCACGCCGGGCGACACCGCCGTGCCGGCCACGGCACCGACCTTAGCCGCCGCGATTCCTGCCGCGGTGGCGCCGGCGATTCCCCCGGCGACCGAGGTGGCTAGGCATGCCATGTTCTGGGCGTACTGGGCGCCACTTGCCTTGCCCTGGAAGAGCTTGTAGGTCTCGGGGACCGAGAACACGGCGAGAGTCACCGCTGCCGAGACGGCATTGCCCCTTAGCATCTTCGCAAGCTGCTTGGAGGCGGCCGCCCCGCTGATGGCGGTCTTGCCCGTAAGGGCGCGCAGGCCGTTGACGATTGTGGCGGACGCCTTGAATCCGAGCTTGCCGACCACCGCCTGGCTGGGCGCCATCAAAGCGTTGGAAAGCCCCGTTCTGGAGAGCTGCGAGACGACCATATGCTGGGCAAAGGACAGGCCGAACACCTGGACGCCGGCAGCGATGCCCGCCTGGACGGCGCCGGTGATGTCCCTGGTCTCCCTGTATGCCATGAACGTCGTCGCCAGAAACGACAGGCCGAATGCGCAGGAGCATGTGACCGCGCCGGTCGCAGCATCATACTTCAACGATTCCGCCGTTCCCGGCTTGGCGAGGTTCACCGCCTGGTCGTATGTGAGCTTGCCCTTGCGGACGATCTTCTTGGCGTCCTTGGGGTCGCTGACGCCGGGGACCTTGCCTTGGCTAATCTTCTTCTCAAAACCGCGGAGCACCTGCTGGTACTGGTCTTTCGGGACTTCGAGCTGCATCGGCGTGCGGTCTTCTGTGAGGTATCGATACTGATGGCTGCTCGAATCGAAGCATGCCTCGAGGGAGCCGCGTGCCGTCTTGTAGTACTTGGTCTGGATCAGAACTCCGTCGACACTTCGGTCGGGGCCGTTCTTCGCGTTGTCCCTCCCCAGAATCTCGGCCTGGTGTCCCTGGAGCCTGTCGATGATGCTGTTCGCCTCCTCGGCAAGTTCTCCGTGGCCCGCAGGGTTGTTGACCGCCGCACGTTGCTCGACGAAGACCTCCCCGTTGCTGTTGATGGTCGCCGCCGCCGCGACTGTCGCGGCTTTGACCGCCGCATCGCCCACCGTGGCAAACCCGCTGTCGATGCCGGCGGCGCGGTCATCCTCGAGGCCGCGGAGCGCCTGGCAGCGAGATACGAACTGGCCCCGGCACGCTTCGTCGACGGTGAGCGCAAGGTTGCCTTCACCGTCGGAGGCGAAGGAGCCGGGCTCGAAATACGCCCACTCGAAGTAGAAAAGGCGGGACTGCCTCTGTTCCTTCCCCGGGACGGCGAACGCGTCGGCGTCCGCCTTGATGTAGACGCCCTTTTCGGTCATGGCGATGCCGCTGGGCCTGAGGTCGAACTCGGCGTCGGCCCAGACGTCGGTCTGTTCCCTCGGTATCGGGAAGGTTGACTTCACCTTGGCGGCATTGGCTTCCGTCAACGGGAGCGGAGACTCCTGGAACGAGCCGAGTAGCTCCTGTGCGCGGGTGCCCTCAATCGCCCTCAGGGCTTCCTCTACCTTGGGCGCGTACACCGCCTTCCCCGCATCAAGTCTTTCGGCCTCTATTTCGTCGAGGGCGGCCTTCGCGCCGCCCGCCGCCCCTGCGACCGCCGCGCCAGCCGTTGTCGCCGCGTCCACGATCGTAGCGCCTGCCGCTACCGCCACACCAGATGCCCCCTCGGCAATCATGGTCGCCGCCTCGCCGGCAGTCTTAGTGGCCCTCTGAATCTCCTGCAGCGGGTCGAAGCCTTTGTCGAATATGCTCATGGACGATTCTTTCTCGTGGGCGGATAGACAGTCCGAATCGCGTTGTTTCTCATACGAGCGCTATTATAGCTTTGCGTTTTTATGCCTTTGGTTCAGCTGCCAAACCCGGCGAAGGAAACTCGAGCAAGATTGTCAAACATTGGGCGGTACAGGGGGGCACCCACAATCGCCTCCATATCGACAAGGTGCAGCCGTGTGGGGGCTTCGAGAGGGCAATTGACTGCATTCAAGACACTCGGTTTTCTCCCCTACCGTCATCGTTGCCGCTGCGGCACGTTGCGGATTGACCGGTTCGCTCCATCGTACGCTCCTGCTTGCAATATCAATCCCCATACGAAGGGAGTGTCGCATATGTATGCAGCGGCACGGAACCTTCGGGGGGGGGGTATCTCCTAGGAGTACCCGCCTCCGAGGACAGTCAATCATCGAGTACGTCCTGATTATCGCGGTCATCGGATTGGTGATCGTGTTCGCGGGGCCCGGCGTGGCCGGAGCCATCCGAAACCAGTTCAACCTGGTCGGCAACACACTCAATAGCGGGACTAATGGAGGCATGGAGGGCGGCGGCGCATTCGGCGGAGGCTCCGCCGGGGCCGATTCCGCGACCGTTCAGGCGGCTGTGGCCAAGGACGCGAAGGACTGGACGCTTGATGAGCAGAAGGCGGTCGCCGAGGATATCGCCGCCAAGGGCGAGGCATCGCCGGCGTACGCCAAGGCGAAGGCCGCCATGGATGCCGGCACCAAGTTCACGATGAAGCTCACCGACGGCAAGACGCTCGAGTATAAGATTATCGGCATCAACCATGATGATTTGGCCGACGGCTCGGGCAAGGCTGGTCTTACGTTCTTGACCAAGAACGAAGCAATTGGCAAATATCTCATGAATGCCGATAATACCGCCGTCGGCGGATGGGAGAAGTGCGAGCTCCGCGCGAAGATGAACTCCGGCGAGATCTGGAACCTGATGCCCTCAGACTTCCAGTCCAAGGTGAAACCGGTCAGGAAGCTGACGAATAACGTCGACGGAGCCGACAAGAATGCCGCCATCACAGCAACAACCGACAAACTGTTCCTGCTCAGCTACTCCGAGATCGTCGAGACCCCCCAAATCAGCTTCGGCTGGTCTGAGTATCCTTGGATTGGCAAAGAGGGCACCCAGTACGAGGCTTTCAGGGATAAGGATATCAATAACAATGGGGACAACGATTGCCTGACGTTGCCGGCGCGCGGCGAGTGGTGGGAGCGTTCGCTGCATCCGCAGTATTCTGTGTTCTTCGGAAGCGTCGGAAACGACGGCTTTCCCGGGGATAGCAACTTTGCGGCGGGTTCGAGTTTCGTCTGCCCGGCTTGGTGCTTCTAGACATTTTGTCCTATAAGCCGACATATGGATATAGGCCTGTGCAACCCCGCGCGGGCCTTTCTTTTGGCAAGCATACGAACAATTTGGGGTTCATGGCACAGGTAATCGGGTTGAAGAGAAATGGGGTCATACAGCGGCTCTCAGACGCCTGCCGCACTCCCCCACCATTACTACTGCGGCGCCCTCGTAAAGAGTTCATCCTGCCTTGCGTTTCATTGCAACCATTCACTTGTCCACCGATCAAGTGAACTACTGGAATAAATACAGCGACACGCTTGTTCGTTATAGTTGCTATATCTGTATAAATCGCCCCGATAAATACAGACTGTACTCGGCTGTATACCAGCTACGCGTATGTAGATTCTTACCGCTTTAATAAATCGGCCCAAGCGCGTGCAAAACGCGCAAGTAGCCGCAAAAGGCAATTATCGCGCAGGTAGATTTTTGGCACCCTGTTGCTTAATCAAAATTAAGCAATTGCTTAAAACAAAAAAGGTCAGGCACTAGGTGCCTGACCTGCGAAACTTCTGGTCGGGACGACTGGATTCGAACCAGCGACCCCTTGACCCCCAGTCAAGTGCGCTACCAAGCTGCGCCACGTCCCGAAGCTTTTGTTTGTTGCTCTGCTCTCGCTCGCAACAGGGAGTATATTAACCCGAAACTTTAGACTTGTGCAAGAACTTTTTTACAATTTTTGAAGCAAGTCCAAAATTGTATCTGCGAGCTGGGGTTTTGTTAGTACGGGAAGTTCTTGCGTACCCGTTGTGCTCACAATCCAGGCCTTGTTGGTGTCGGTCCCAAAGCCCGAATCGGTGCGTGAGACATCGTTGGCGATTATTACATCGCACCCCTTGCGGGCCAATTTGCGCTCTGCGTACTCGACAACGTTATCGGTCTCGGCCGCAAATCCGATCACGCATCGCTCGCCCTTCTGGCGCGAGAGCTCGGCCAAAATATCGACCGTCTCGACCAGTTCGATGCGATCCAGGCGCTCGTTGGCCTTTTTGAGCTTATGGTCCGCAGGGGCCGCGGGGGTGTAGTCGGCGACGGCGGCCGCACAAATTGCCGCATCGGCCGTCTGGAAGGCGCTCAGGGCCGCCTGGAGCATCTCTGCGGCGGTCTGCACGCGCACGCACTCCACGCCGCAGGGCACATCGAGTGATGTCGGTCCCAACACGAGCGTGACCGCAGCGCCGCGGCGTGCGGCCTCCCCCGCCAGGGCGATGCCCATCTTGCCCGAAGAGCGGTTGCCAATGAATCGCACGGGGTCGATCGGCTCGTGCGTGGGACCGGCGGTAATTACGATGCGCTTACCCGCCAGGTCCTGTGGCGCGGGGTTGAGCACCTCACAGACAGCCTCTACGATGTCCTCGGGCTCGCTCATGCGTCCCGTGTCCACGTCGCCGCAGGCAAGGTAGCCGCTGCCCGGACCCACCACATGGACACCGCGCTCGCGCAGCGTGGCCATGTTGGCCTGCGTCGCCGGCGCCTTCCACATGCCGTTGTTCATAGCGGGTGCGATCACGATGGGTCGCGGCGTCGCAAGCAGCGTGGTGGAGATGAGGTCATCGGCGACGCCGTTGGCCATCTTGGCGATGATATTGGCCGTCGCGGGCGCCACGACCACCAGATCGGGCTCCTGCGCCAGCGAAATGTGGTGGATGGGGTCGGAGGGATCGTCGAATAGGCCCACCGCGACCGGCTCATTGGTGAGTGCGCGGAAGGTAAGCGGCCCCACAAACTCGGTGGCATGCTCGCTCATAACGACCTTGACGCGCGCGCCGCGCTTTTGCAGCAGGCGCACGATATTGCACGACTTATAGGCGGCGATCCCGCCGGTAATGCCCAGCAGGATCGTATTTCCCTCAAGTTGCATTGAATTGTTGGGTGCCGCCATCGTTTAAGCTTCCTTGCTCGGGAGCACCAGGAGGCGGTGGCAGTACGGGCAGTGCGTAATTGACCTACCGTCGTGGTTGAGGTCGCTCATGGACGATGCCTGCAGCGCGGTGTGGCAGACCGTGGGGATGTTGCCCTGGATGGTCTCGACGGCCAGGCCACGGAACTGCTTGAGCAGACGCTCGTAGTCGGTGAGAACGTCGGCCGGCAGCGTGGCAGCAAGCGCGGTGCGCTCCTTAGCGGCGGCGTCAATCTGAGCCTGCAGGTCGGCAGCCTTGGCGCGGGCGGCCTTGGTATCGGCCTTCACGCCCTCCTCGAACTTGGCGATGATTGCCTGCGCGCGGGCCTCGCGGTCGAGCGCCTCCTTATGGGCGACAACGACGTCCTTGCGGGTGTGTTCAATCTTGTCCAGACGCTTGGCCAGGGTGGCGAGCTCGTTTTCCAGGTCCTGAACCTCGCGGTAGTCGGAGCCGTCGACGTGGCGCTTCTTGGCAGCCTCGATGGCGTTGTTGGTCTGAATCTCGGTGGTATTGAGATCGTCGAGCTCAATGTCCAGATCCTTGCGCTGGGCGTAGAGCTTGGTCATCTCGGACTTGAGCTTCACATAGGTCTTGCGCTTGGAAGCGAGCTCCTTGAGCTCCGGCATATTGGCAAGTTCACTCTTGTTGCGGGCGAGCTCCAAATCGATCTGTTGCAGCTTGAGTAGCGTAGCGCCGGCGCTCATAAGTTCTCTCCTTTTGTCACAGTCCACCATTGGCAAGGGTTCAGTATTTTAATCGCATGACGGGGGTCGACCCCGGCGTCAACTGCAGAGTTCATCAATATATCAACGAACGGCTCCTCGGAGCGGTCGTGGCCGAGCAAGATCACCGGTAGCCCACGCAAGGCAAGGTCCTGCGCCACGTGATAGCCTGCCTCGCCCGTCACGACAACATCCGCACCGGCGGCGATGGCAAGTTCGCCAAAGTCACCGAGGGAGCCGCCCAGAATGGCGACGGTGCGGCACGAGCGCTCGGCATCGCCCCATACACGCGGGTCGCTTCCGAAGGCCGTGGCAGCACGGGCGGCAAGATCGCGCAGCGTGCACGGGTCGTTGAGCGTCGCAAGCGCGCCAAGGCCGGTCGACTCGGGGTCGTCTACGTGCTCCAGCGAGCTCACGGGCACGGCGTCCAGCAGCTCACTTAGGCAGGCACGCGCCTCGTGCGAGCGGTCCAGATTGGTGTGGAGCGAAATAATGCTCACGCCGCAACGAGCCGCCTCGTACAGCGCAGCGCTGCACTGGGGGCGTGACGCATCCGCCGGACAAAACGCCTCGGGCGCCTTGATATAGACGGGGTGATGCGTCAGCAGCACGTTGGCACCGGCATCTTGTGCGCGGCGAACATTAGCTTCGGTCGCATCGAGTGCGCAGGCCACGCCAGCAATCTCGGCGGCAGGGTCGCCCACGGAGAGCCCTACATGATCCCAGCCCTCGGCGTCCGCCTTGGGGTAGCGCGCCAGCAGCGCACGTTCAAGCTCAGCGACGATCATGCGGCACCCACGATCGAGAGCAGCGTCCGGGCGAACTCGTCCAGATCGCTCGGATTCACGCGGTCATCAAAGGAAATGCGCAGTGCTCCCAATGCCTGCTCGCGACCGATGCCCATCGCGCTCAAAACGTGGCTCGGGTCCATGCTGCCGCTCGAGCAGGCAGAGCCGGCCGAAACCTCAAAGCCGGCGGCGTCGAGCTTGACGATGAGCTCCTCGGAGTCCATGCCGTCGACGTAGATCGAAACCATACCCGGCAGACGGTCGACCTGCTCGTAGTCGCCCATGGTGGCATGAATGCGTGGATGGGCCGTAAGCGTGGCGTAGAGTTTGTCGGAAAGGGCTTGCAGCTTTTCGCGCTCCTGAGCCACTTGGGGCACCAGCGTGCGGGCAGCAGCGGCAAAGGCTAGCTGCGTGCGCAGGTCCTGTGTGCCGGCGCGACGTCCGGCTTCCTGTCCGCCGCCAAAGATGCGGGGGCGCAGTGGCGTGCGGGTCTTAACGTAGAGCGCGCCGGATGCCACAGGACCGCCAATTTTGTGGGCCGCGACGGACATAGCATCGACGCCCAGCTCGGTGACATCGAGTGGAATGTGCAGATAGCCCTGGATAGCATCGGTGTGGAACACTGCGCCCACGGTATGAGCGGCCGAGGCAAGCTCGCGGATGGGCTGCACCACGCCGGTCTCGTTGTTGGCGACCATAATGCTCACGAGCGACACGTCGTCGCTCAGCAAGTCGCTCAGCGTGGCAGGCTCAATGTAGCCCGCGCGGCAGGGCTGCACCAGGTCGACGGTAAAGCCGGCGGCACGCAGCAGCGGCAGGTTGTCCAGAATCGAATCGTGCTCGATGGCCGAAACGATTACACGATCGCGCTTGCGATCGCGCTGACGAGCGCCCTCGGCAAGACCGAGCAGCGCCAGCTGGTTGGCTTCGGTGCCGCCGTTGGTCAGAACAATCTCGGACGGGCGGACGCGTGCGCCAAAGCTATGGGCGATCTCGCGACGGGCAACCTCCAGGCGCGCGGCGGCCTTGCGGCCGAGCGAGTGCAGCGAGTTGGGGTTGACGCCGGCAAGCTCGCTGTCGTCATATTCGCGCTGCGCAAGGAGCGCCTCGGCGCGCATGGGCGTCGAGGCGGCGTAGTCAAGATTCACGGGTATGCGGTTTTGACCTGCGGTCATAAGGGTTTATGCCTCCTGTGCGGCCTCATTGCCCAGCTTCTGCAGCAGCGCAACCTCGGCGGCGGGATCTTCGGACTTAAATACGGCGGAGCCGGCCACGAGAACGTTGGCACCAGCCTTGACGACCTCGGCAATGTTCTTGGAAGAAATGCCGCCGTCGACCTCGATCATGGGCGACACGCCGTGGCGCTCGCACATGGCCTTGAGCTCGTGCAGTTTGGCGATAGTGCCCGGGATAAAGCTCTGGCCGCCAAAGCCGGGGTTCACGCTCATCAGCAGCACCATATCGACGACGTCGATGATGCTCTCAAGTACGCACACGGGGGTGGCGGGGTTGAGCACCACGCCGGCCTTGACGCCGCGCTGCTGCAGGTGCGTGAGCGTGCGATGCAGGTGCGCGGAGGCCTCGTAGTGCACGGTGATCATGTCGGCACCGGCGTCGGCATACCAATCGACTGTCTCGTCGGGGTTCGACACCATGAGGTGCGCGTCGACCGGTACATCGGTGGAGCGCTTGACGGCCTTAAGGATGTCGACGCCAAAGGTGAGGTTGCCGGTAAAGTGACCGTCCATAACGTCGAAGTGCACGTAGTCGGCACCGGCGATCTTGTCGAGTTCGCCCTTGAGGTTGGCCATGTCGGCCGAAAGGACGGACGGAGCGATTTTGATGGAACCCATGGTAGTAGCCTTTCTGCGCTAGTCGGTGAGTCCGTAGAACTCTTGAGAGGGGACGCGGTCGGTAAGAATCTCGAGTGCCCTATCCAAAGTAACACCGTTGTAGAGCGTTTGCTCCACGGCAAAGGTGAGCGGAATGTCTACGCCCAGTGAACGGGCAAGTTCGCTGACGCTGCGGGCCGCGACGGCGCCCTCGACAACCATATGCGTGCGCGTCTGGTACTCGTCGAGCGAAACGCCGTGGGCAAACTCGTAGCCAAAGGTGCGGTTGCGCGAATGCTCCGAGGTACAGGTGGCAATGAGGTCTCCCATGCCGGCAAGTCCCATGCAGGTCATAGCTTGTCCGCCGCGGGCGTGCACCAGACGGCTGATCTCGGCTAGGCCGCGCGTCATGATGAGGGCGAGCGTGTTGTCGCCCGCGCCGGTGCCGGCGGAGATGCCGCACACGATGGCGATGACATTTTTCATGGCGCCGCAGACCTCGACACCGGTCATGTCCTGCGACAGGTAGATGCGGAAGGCCGTGGATAGGAGCAGGTTCTTAAAGGTCTCCCCTACCTGCGCGTCTTTGCTGGCGATGACGGCGGCAGAAAGTCCGCCGCGGCAGATCTCCTCGGCATGGTTGGGGCCCGAAAGCGCCGCGACACGTGCCTCGTTGCCGATCTCACTGGCGATGACCTCGCTCATGAGCAGGCCGGACTCGGGCTCAATGCCCTTGGTGAGGCAGAGCACCGGGGTATCGGCGGCGATAAAGGGCGCGGCCTGGTGGCACACGCTGCGAAGGTGCGTCGAAGGAACGGCGAAGATGATGGCCTCGGCGCCGTCGATCGCCTGGGTCAGATCCGTCGTGGCGAAGACGTTGCCGGGCAGCTCGTAGTCCACCAAATACCGGGGATTGTGGTGCTCGCCATTGATGCCGGCGGCCGTCTGCTCGCTGTGGGCCCACATGGTCACGCGCTCGGCTCGCGCGGCAGCAAGGCCGGCGACGGCGGTTCCCCAGGAGCCGGAGCCAATCAGCGCAACTTTCATGACTCTCTCCTACTTATCGTCGGGCTCGGTGACGCGCTTGGTAAACGAGAGCTTGGACTCCTTACCGGTCATGAGCTTTTTGATGTTCGCGCGATGGGCCCACACCACGGTGATGCCGATTATCGCCATGCAGAACTTGAGGCCCAGGCTGCTGTACGGAAAGACCGCGCAAGCAGCGATGGGAAGACCGATGGCCGCGGCAAGCGAGCCCACCGACACAAACTTGGTGATGGCGACGGCCACGATAAACATGCCCAGCAGCGACAGGCCAATTGGCCAATACCAGGCGAGGATGACGCCCAGGCCAACTGCGATTCCCTTGCCGCCATGGAAATTGAGGTAGGGCGAGAAGATGTGGCCCCACACCGCTGCCAGGCAGATGACGCCGAGCATCCAGTCGCCGGCGGCGCCGGGGGCCATAATGCTCACGGGGAAGCCATAGCCCAAGTCGGCAATGAGCGGACGCGCGATAAGGACGCAGATGGCGCCCTTAAGGCAGTCGAGCAGCAGCGTGAGCGCGGCCACCTTGGGGCCGGCTACACGCAGGGCGTTGGTGGTGCCGATGTTGCCGGAGCCCGCCTTGCGAATGTCCGTGTGGTTGAACACGCGGCCCAAGATTAGGCCAAACGGAATCGCCCCGATAAAGAACGAGACCACGGCGCAGATGGCGGTCAGCAGAATCGGATTATGCATCCTTTTGCTCCTTCTTCCTAAAGAAGAGTCGAATGGGCGTGCCGGCAAAGTCGAAGGTCGAACGCATGCGGTTCTCTACGTAGCGCTGGTAGGTGTCGTTGACCAGGTCGCTGTGGTTGACGAAGAATGTGAACGTCGGCGGGTTGACGCCCGTCTGGGTCACGTAGTGCATACGCAGGCGGCGCTTGCCGTCCACCACGGTATGACCGAACTCGCGCAGGTCGGTGAGGAACGTGTTGAGGCGCGAGGTGCTGATCTTCTGCGAGCGCGTCTTTTCGGCGGCGTCTACCATTGCCCAGATCTTCTCGACGCTGCGGCCGGTCAGGGCAGAGATGCGCAGGTACTGGGCCCAGGGGGCCATGACGCCCAGACGGCGGTCGATGGTCTCCATGCAGGCCTCGCGCTTGCGGTCGTCGTCGAGCAGGTCCCACTTGTTGAGCAGCACCACGATGGCGCAGCCGCGCTCGATGGCCAAGCCCATGACCTTCTGGTCCTGCTCGGTGACGCCCACGGAGGCGTCGACGACGAGCAGCGCCACGTCGGCGCGGTCGATGGCGCGCAGGCCGCGAACCATGGAGTAGTACTCGATGTTCTCGTACACGGTGCTCTTCTTGCGGATGCCCGCGGTGTCGACCATGCGGTAGTGCTTGCCGTTGCGCTCCACGACGGTGTCGATGGCATCGCGCGTCGTGCCGGCAATGTTGGACACGATAGAGCGGTCGGCGCCCAGGATGCGGTTGAACAGCGAGGACTTACCGGCGTTGGGGCGGCCGATGATGGCCACGTTCAGCGCATCGGGGAACTCATCGGCGACCTCGTCCTCTTCCTCGGGAAGCAGGGCCACGATATCGTCGAGCAGGTCGCCCGTGCCATGGCCATGCAGGGCCGAGAGCGGCGTGGGCTCACCGATGCCGAGCGAATAGAACTCCCAGATGCTGTCGTTCTCGCGATCGGGGTTGTCGAGCTTGTTCACCAGCAGAAAGACCGGCTTGTCGCAGCGCTTGAGCATGCGGGCGACCGACTCGTCCTCCTCGGTGACGCCGGTGCGGCCGTCGACCACAAACAGGATGACGGCGGCTTCCTCGGCGGCGGCGAGCGCCTGGTCGCGGATGGACGTGGCAAAGACGTCATCGCTCTTGAGTGGCTCGATGCCGCCCGTGTCGACGATGGTGAACTCGCGGCCGTTCCAATCGGCCGTGTGATACGAGCGGTCGCGCGTGACGCCGCGTGACTCGTGGACGATGGCGTCCGAGGTCTGGGCCAGGCGGTTAACGAGCGTGGACTTGCCCACGTTTGGGCGTCCGACGACGGCGACGATAGGTTTCATCTGCTCTCCTTTAATGGGTAGGGTCAGTGGAAGTGTTAGAGTCTGCGGGCACAATGCCAAGGATATGCTCCAGGGTATCGAGCAGCTCATGTGGCATGGTCGACACCACATGAACCTCGGCGCCGCGACTGGTAAGGCTTGCGAGTAAATCGTCACGATGATACTCGTCAAGCGTCATGCCGTCAGCGTTGAACATGAGCTTAGGCACAAAGAGCATAACCCCCGAGAGGTCCTGCGGCAGCTGCTCCAGAATGTCGCAGGCGACGATGAGGCCGGTCACGTCCACGTTGCCGCCAAAGTAGCGATTCTTGATGGCCGTGACGGTGCCGGCGAGCCCCCGCGGCGATTCCACGAAACGTGCCACGGTGTCGCGTGCGCTGGCGCCCGAGAGGCACAGCAGGTGCTGGCTGCGAGCGGCGATGGCCTCGCGGACGCGGGCCAGTCGCTCGGCATCGGCGGCAAGCACATCGTCCGTCTCGTCTAGGTATGAGCGGATCATGCCGATACCGTCGTAGTACTGCGGATAGCCGTCGTAAAAGTCCGCCTCGGGCGGATCGATGCCGGCGTCCAGGTAGAACTCGTCGCTCATCTGGAAGGTGTGGCGGCCAAAACGCTCGAAGGCGCGGTCCTGGTAGGGACGAATCATGGCAATGGTCTCGCGCGCCAGTTCGGGCTTGTCGCTGTATGACCAGCTAAAGCGGTTCTGATGCTTGGTAAAACCGAGCGGCACAATGCCCAGGCTTGTGATTTGCTCGTGCTCCTCGCAAAAGCGCAGGGTCTTTTCCAGCTCCTCGTCGTCGTTCATGCCGGGGCACAACACGATTTGCGCGTGAATCTCGATGCCGGCGGCCATGATGGCCTCGAGTACGTCCATGCCGCGCTGGGCGTTGCGGCCCATCATACGACGGCGGACGTCGGGGCTCACGGCATGGACCGACACGTTCATAGGGCTCATGTTGCGTTGGATGACGTTTTGCACGTCCTCGTCGGTGAGGTTCGTGAGCGTGACGAAGTTGCCCTGCAAAAAGCTCAGGCGGTAGTCGTCGTCGCGAATATAGAGCGTGGAGCGGCCGCCCTTGGGCAACATGGTCATAAAGCAGAACACGCAGGCGTTTACGCAGGTACGCATGCCGTCGAAGATGGGGCCATCGAACTCCAGGCCCCAGTCCTCGCCCGGGAAGCGGTCGAGCTCGACGGAGGTGACGGTGTTGTCGCGTGGGTCGAAAACCTCGAGGTCGACGGTATCATCGTCGGCCTCCCAGAGCCACACGATCATGTCGGTGAGCGCCTCGCCGTTGACCGTGAGCACGCGCATGCCCGGCTCGATACCCACATCCCATGCGGGCGACTCGGGACGCACGTTCTTAACGAGCGCGCCCTCACCCGGCTCGGGGTCGCGGCTGCGCCCGTAATCGGCCACCTCGGCAGCGTATGCGGGTACGGTCTGGTCCATGGTTAGCGGCAAAGCTCCTTGATGCGCGCGACGGCGCGTTCGATGTGTTCTTGTGGGGTGGAGGCTCCAGCGGTGATGCCGATGTGGCGCGCCTCGGCAAACCAAGCGGCCTGGAGCTCGGAAGCTTCCTCGATGTGATACGTGCGCTCGCAGGCGTCTGCGCAAATTTGCGCCAGGCGGCGGGTGTTGCCCGAGTTCTTGCCACCCACGACGACCATGCAGTCGCAGCGGTTGGCAAGTGTGGCTGCTGCCTGTTGACGCTCACTCGTGGCGGCGCAGATGGTGTTGATCACGCGCAGCTCCTGCACGCGCGGGGTGATGGCAGCCACGACCTCGGCGAGGTTCTGCGCGGTCTGGGTGGTCTGCACAACCAGGCCCACCTTGCCCTTGAGCGACAAAGCGTTGGCATCGGCGGCACAGCTCACGACCTGCGCATCATTGCCGGCGTGGCCTAGGATGCCCTCCACCTCGGGATGGCCCGGCTCACCCACGACCACCACGTGGTAGCCCTCGCGCACCAGGCGCTCGGCTGCCACGTGAACCTTCTTGACGTAAGGGCAGGTGGCGTCGATGACGTTAAGGCCACGCTCGCGAGCGGCATCGATGACCTGCGGCACCACACCGTGGGCGCGGATGATCACGGTGCCGGTTGCGGCATTATCCAGGTTCTCGGCCAAGCCAACGCCTGCCTCAGCGAGCTCGCGTACCACGATGGGGTTATGGATGAGCGGCCCCAGGGTGTGGACCTGAGCGCTCTCCCCTGCCTGCGGCGCGGCAGCCAGAGCCATATTGAGCGCGCGCTGCACGCCGTAGCAAGTGCCGGCGTGGGCTGCGATCTCGATGGTGGGCGCGCCGTCCTGATCGGACGCAGTCACGGCGGTGTTCGTCACGTTCTCGCTCATGGCTAGAACCTGCCCGGATGCTCGGCGCACAGCTCGTCTCGCATGGCGTAGACGCGGTTCATGGCCTCGGACTCAAACCATTCCAGGCGCTCCGTGCGCTTAAGCCCGGCCGGTGCGTCGGAAAGCGAGACAGCCTTGCCGGCGCGGATCCAGCATTTCTTGGGACGCATGATCTTTTTGCCCGCGGGCGTGATGTCGGACCAGCCGCAAATGGCGAGCGGGTTCACAGGTGCCTTGCCCATCTGAGCGATGAGCGCAAAACCGCCGTGGACCTCGGGCTTGATCTCGCGCGAGCGGATGCGCGTGCCCTCGGGGAAGATCAGAACGTCCTCGCCGCGCTGCAGCGCATGCTGGGCGGCGCGCAAGCACTTCATATCGGCAGTACCACGCTCCACGGGGATGCCGCCGACGCGGCTGAAGGCCCAGCGCACAATCTTGCTCTTGGCGAACTCGGACTTAAAGATGGGACGAATGCGGCGCCCCCCAAAGAACAGCGCCGTCTCCACGGCCAAGAGCTCGGCCATCGAGGTGTGGTTGCAGATGACCACGCTGCCGCGGCCTTCTTGGCGCTCAAACAGTAGGTCGGCGTCCTCTACCTTCCAGCGCCACATGAGCTTGGAGAAGGCCCAAAGGATGGCCATAACCACGACGACAGTGCCGCGGATGAGCGCCGGGAACTCGGCGTAGGGGGCGTTGTAATAGTCCTCGGGCGTCTGCTTAAACAGGCGCATGGGCTACCTCCTTTGGTTAATGAGGTCCTCGATTATCGAGACGACCTCGTCGATGGTGTGGGCGGTGGAGTCGACGTGCACGGCGTCCTCGGCGGGCACGAGCGGGGCGACCTCGCGACTACTGTCGAGCTTGTCGCGCTGCTTAAGGGCGTCGAGGGTCTCGTCGACCTCGGCCTCGAGCTGCTCGGACGTGAGCGGCTGGGCATCGTTCTGGTGTCGCTGCAGCACGCGGCGACGGGCGCGCTCACGCGGGTCGGCGGTCAAGAAGACCTTGACCTGCGCGTTAGGGAACACGACTGTTCCGATGTCGCGACCCTCGGCCACGATATCGCGGTCCTCTGCTGCGCGGCGCTGGTGGATGAGCATGGCGGTGCGCACGCCCGGGTAGGCCGAGACCTTGGACACGTTGGCGTCGACCTGCGGGGTGCGGATGGCGGCCGAAGCGTCCTGGCCGTCAACGGTCAGGCGCGTGTCCTCACCGGTGCCGTTGGTAAAGCGGATTTCGATCTGCTCGGCGAGGGCGTCGATGGCCGTCTCGTCGTCCAGATCGATGCCGCGGTCGAGCGCGGCGAAGGTGACGGCGCGATACATGGCGCCCGTGTCGAGCTTGTTAAAGCCCAGCTGACGGGCGATCTCCTTAGCGATGGTGGACTTGCCGGAACCGGCGGGGCCGTCGATGGCGACGATCATGCAATGCTTCCTTTCGATGGTTGAAGTGCTGGTATGGTTCGCGGGCGTTGGGGCGCGGCGGGTTGCCTAGCCCGTGTAGCGCTCGCGGTAGGTGTTGCGCTTGGGCGCGGAGCCATGGCTGCCGTGGTGACGCGTGCGGCTGGCGGGCGTGTCTTGGGGCTTGCCGCCGCGTATGGCGCTGGCCTGCTTGGGCGGGATACCACCGCTTTTGAGGATCTGCACCTCGCGGTCGGTGAGCTCGCGCCACGAGCCCTTGGCCACATCCTTGAGCTCCAGGCCGGCAAAGTTACAGCGATGCAGACGGATCACCGGGTGGTGGATCTTGCTCAGCATGCGCTTGACCTGATTCTTGCGACCCTCGCGGATGATGACCTCCACGGCGGTGGTGCCGGGCTTGACGCCTTGCGGAGCCACGGCCTCGGCCTCGCGCGCGGTAATGACGCGGCAGATCGCCGGCTGGCACAGGCCGTCGTCGAGCTCGATGCCGCGGCGGAGCGGTTCTAAGTCGCGATCGGTCAGGTGGCCGTCCACGAGCGCCTGATAGGTCTTGTAGACGTGCTTGCTGGGGTGCAGCAGGTCCTGCGACAGATCGCCGTCGGTGGTAAAGAGCAAAAGGCCCGTGGTGTCGCGGTCCAGACGGCCCACCGGGAAAAGTCCCGGAAAGCGGTCGCGGGGGACCAGGTCGGCCACGCAAGGGCGCTCCTGCGGGTCGCTCATGGTGGTGAGGTAGCCGGTCGGCTTGTAGAGCATCAAGTACACGGCACCCTGGTTGAGCTTGACGGGCATGCCGTCGACCTCGATATGGTCGCGGTCGACGTCGACCTTGGTGCCCAGCTCAGTTGCGATCTCACCGTTAACCGTCACCCGGCCAGCGGTCATCAGGTCCTCCGAACCGCGGCGGCTCGCCACACCCGCGCGCGCCAAAAAGCGCTGCAGGCGCATGGTGTGCGGGTAGACGTGCTGGGCGTCGGTTGCGGGTACTGCGTTGCCCACGGCGCGCGTCTCCCCTGTTTCGTTAGTCCTCGTCATGCATATTCTCCGAGGTCTCGTCGACGACCAGGGCCTCAAAGTCCTCGACTGCCTCAACATCTTCAACATCGGTATCGAGCAGTTCGCGCTCTTCGTCCAGATCTTCGGCCTGCTCCTCGAGCGTGGACTGAATGCTGTGGCCGCTCAGACGCTCGCGGATAAACTGGCGCGACTGCTCGTCGGGGGCAAACTGCTCCAGGTCGGGCAGGTCTCGGGTGGAGCGCAGACCGAACTTTTCCAAGAAGGCGTTGGTCGTGCCGTAGATTATGGCCTGACCGCGCTGGGGGTCGCGGCCGAGCTCACGCACCAGGCCCTTGTCGACGAGCGACGCGATGACGCCGTCGGAGTTGACGCCGCGGATGCCCTTGACCACTTCGCGCGTGACGGGCTGGTGGTAAGCGATGACGGCCAGGGTCTCGAGCGCCGCCTGCGACAGCTTTTGCGTGTCCCAGCTCAACACATAGGCCTCGACCACGTCGTGGTAGGCGGGGTGCGTAAACAGACGCCAGCCGCCGGCGACCTCGCGCAGCTGAAAGCCACGGTTGGCCTCCTCGTACTCAACCTTGAGCTCGGCGAGCAGCGACGCGCACTCGCCCGGGGCGATATCCAGTGCGCCGGCCAGCGCGGGCGCACTCACCGGGTCGCTCGACACCAGCAGCAGCGCCTCGAGAGCGCCTTTGAGGCTGTTTGCCTCCAGCGTGGAAAGGGTTGACATGATTGCGGCTCCTATTCGGTGAGCTCGGGGCCCTCGCCGGGCACGTATGCCTCGGCTCCCTCGACTCGGTTGATGCAGATGGTTCCGAAGATCTCGTCCTGGCTCAGCGTGAGCGAGCCGCGCTTGGCGAGCTCAAGCATGGCCAGGAAGGTGACGACGAGCTGCTCGGTGGTGGCATCGCCGTTCAGTAGCTCGCGAAAGGTGCAGGTTTGGTGCGCCATGGTAAAGCGGTCGACTGAGGCCACGGTCAGGTCGAGCGGCACGCGATGCGGCGCCACATGCTCGGCCTCCAGCAGGAAGGTCTGGCGCCTGCCGTCCAGGTCGGCACAGATGACGGCGAGACCGCGCAGCGTGATGCCGGCCAGATAGTCGGGCATTAGGCCCAAAAACTCCGGGTCGGGACCGGCCACACGCGGGTGCATGCGGCTTTCGGCCTGCATGCGGGCACCGAGGGCCGCCGCCGCGCCCTTAAACTGCTTGTATGCAATCAGGCGCTGAATCAGGACCTCGCGCAAGGCGTCGCCGTCGAGCGCGCTGAGCTCCTCGAGGTCTTCGTCGAACTCGTCATCGTCGTTATCGACTTTGCGCGGGGCCTCCTGCGGCACCAGAGAGGCAGCCTTGATGTCCAAAAGGGTTGCCGCGACCAGCAAAAAGTCGCTCGCCACGTCCAGGTCCAGCGCCTCGATGCGCTCGGCCTCGGCAAGGTACTGCTCGGCCACCTCGCTGATGGAGATGGCGCCGATATCTACTTTTTGGCGGGTTACCAGCTGCAGCAGCAGGTCGAACGGTCCGCTGTAGACCTGCGTCGACACGCGATACGACATCTTCGACCTCCTTTGACGGCGCCTTCGCGGCGCGGTTTGGGTGCATGCTGCGACCGTTTTACACGGACGACCTGTAAGTTTACCTTAGATACCGGCGATTGCGAAGTTGAGCAGCTGCTCAGCAAGCGGATACACGGTAACGTCGAAATAGCGGCCGATCACATCGATGCCGGTCCACATAGGCAGCAGGTATAGAACCAGGATGAGTATGGGCATAGCGTATTGCTGCAGGCGGTAATAGTTGTTGAGCGCCTTGCCCTTGAGGAAGGGCACGATGATCGACGAGCCGTCAAGCGGCGGGATCGGGATGAGATTAAAGAACGCGAGCGACAGGTTGACCACGATAAAGGTGGCGCCGAAGTTCATGATTTGGGAGGCCACGGCAAAGGACATGCTGGTGTAGAGGTTGCCGTATGCCGCGTGCATGAGGGCGGCTGCGAGACACGCGAGCGCGATGTTCGATGCGGGGCCAGCCGCGCTCACTAGGACCTCGTCGCGCTTGGGGTGCTTGAGGTTATTGAGGTAGACGGGCACGGGCTTGGCAAAGGCAAACACCGGGCCGCCGGCGGCGAGCATCAGCAGCGGCAGGAGAATGGTGCCAAACGGGTCGATGTGGTTGAGCGGGTTGAGCGAGACGCGGCCACGGGAGCGGGCCGTCTTGTCGCCGAGCGCCCAGGCCGCGGCGGCGTGCGCGCTCTCGTGGATCACGATGCCGACGATAACGGCAACGGCGCTGGCAAGCAAGTTCATCAGGTAGCTGCTGGACATGGCGCTCCTCTAGCGGACGCGGCGCGAGGCGCGCGTGAGCAGGTAGTCGGCCACAAACAGGATGACGGCCACGATGGCGTAATCCAGGCGGAACACGCCACCAAAGGGCGATGTGATGATGCCGTAGCCGGCGATGGCGCTCGGCAGCGCGCGTGAAAGCTCAACGACAAAGCCCACGATCTGCAGCTTGGCGGTGAGGCCGCTAAAACACAGCAGCACGGTCATCGCGCTCATAAAGATGCCGCAGATGCGGCACGCGATGGCGATGATGCTCATCGCCACAGCAGCGGCCTTACGAGAGTTCACGCGCGGTCTCCTCTTCGATCTGGGTGGAAAGTTCGAGCCATTCGTCCTCGAGCTTGGGAAGCTCTTGCTTAAGGCCGTTATATTCCCCCAGCGCGGCGTTGAACTTGTCCTGATCGGCATAAAGCTCTTCGCTGGCCATCAATTCCATAAGCTCGTCATAGCGGGCGCGCTTTTTGTCGAGTTCCGTCTCGATCTTCTTGAGCTGGTTGCGCACGCCCTTGAGCTTTTTGTTGAGCGCAGCACGGGCCTGGGCCTCGGCACGCTTTTGCTCCTTGGTCTTCTTGCCCTCGACCGGCTTGGGAGCGGCGGCGGGCGCATCGGGCTGGGCCGCGGTGACTTTGGCGGACTTGGCCGTGGCCAGCGCACTCTCCCCTGCCGCCTCGGCGGCGGCGCGGGCTGCGAGGTCCTCGCGCTTGTAGAGGTAGTAGTCGTAGTCGCCGTCATAGACTGTGACTTTGCCATCGCGGATGTCGATGATGCGGTTGGCAACGGCGCGCACCAGGTGCTCGTCGTGACTGATCAGCACAATGGTACCGGGGAAGTTTTGCAGGGCGTTCTCGAGCATGTCCACCGAGTCGATGTCCAGGTGGTTGGTGGGCTCGTCCAGGCACAGGAGCGCCTCGGGGGCCACGAGCATCTTAGCCAGGGCCAAGCGCGCCTTTTCGCCGCCGGAAAGGACGCGTACCTGCTTTTCGATTGCGTCGTTGTCACTAAACAGGAAGGCGCCCAGCAGGCTGCGCTGCTGCGGCACGGTCCACTTGGGCGTAACGGTGTCGATCTCTTGCAGGACGGTGTTGGATTCGGTCATGCCCTCGAGCGCGTGCTGGGCGTAATAGGCCACGCCCACGTTGGTGCCCAGGTCGCGCGT
The DNA here is from genome assembly GCF_025289055.1 of Collinsella aerofaciens. Lineage (GTDB taxonomy): Bacteria > Actinomycetota > Coriobacteriia > Coriobacteriales > Coriobacteriaceae > Collinsella. Next base: position 10,176 of record NZ_JAESIQ010000028.1, on the reverse strand, counting down.
GCCGGTAGTGGGCGGTTCCAGACCGGCGATGATCTTCATGAGGGTGGACTTGCCGGCGCCGTTGGGGCCGACGAGCGCCACGTGCTCACCGCGGTAGAGCTTGAGGTCGATGTCGCTGTAGATGTGCTTGTCGCCGTAGGACTTGGAGACGCCCTCCAGGCCCACGACCATATCGCCGGAGCGTGGCGGATCGGGGAACTTAAAGTCGATGTGCTTGTGGCCCTCGGGCAGTATGACAAGCTCCTTTTTGATCTGCTCGATCTTGCGGATGCGCTCCTGAGCCTGGGCGGCCTTGGTGGGCTTGTAGCGGAACTTGTCGACGAAGACCTGCATGTGGGCGATGTCGCGCTCCTGGGCGGCGCGCTTGGCGCGCATCTGCTCCAGGTTGTCCTCGCGCTGCTTGAGGTAGCTGCTGTAGTTGCCGGTGTAGGTGGTCACGCGACGGTTTTCGAGTGCGGCGACGTGGTCGACACAGGCGTCCATGAAGGCGCGGTCGTGGCTGACGATGAGGACGGCGCCGTCGTAGTTGGCGATAAAGCCGCGCAGCCACTGGACGCTCTCGAGGTCCAGATGGTTGGTGGGCTCGTCTAGCAGCAGCAGGTCGGGATGGCGCAGGAAGAGCTTTGCCAGCGCGATACGCATCTGCCAGCCGCCGGAGAACTCGGAGCACGGGCGCTCAAAGTCGGTGACTTTAAAGCCCAGGCCTGACAGGATCTTGCGGGCGTTGCTCTCGAGCTCGTAGCCGCCCAGGTGCTCAAAGCGGTCCTGAACCTGGCCATACTCGTTGAGGAGTGCGTCGACGTCCTTGCCCTTCTCGGAGAGCTCGGTGATCTGAGCCTGCAGCTCGTTGGCGCGCTCGCCCATGCGGCGAATTTCCTTGGCGGCCGCCATGACCTCGGCAAGGATGGTGGTGTCCTTTTGCTCCAGGTTGGTTTCTTGCTCTAGATATCCTACCTGGCAGTCCTTGGCGTACTGGACCTGGCCGGCGTCGGGGCTGTCGATGCCCATGATGATCTTGAGCATGGTGGTTTTGCCGGCGCCGTTGGGGCCCACGAGCGCGAAGCGCTCGCCGGGGTTGATCTGGAAGGACGCGCCGCTAAAGAGGACGCGCGCGCCGAAGCTTTTTTCGATCTTGTCGACCAGGAGGATCATGCTGCCGCCTTTGACCTTGTGTTCCTATATGAAAAAAGGCCCCAACTTGCGTTGGAGCCTCATTCAATGCTCGGGTGGAGACGAGGGGGATCGAACCCCTGACCTCTTGACTGCCAGTCAAGCGCTCTCCCAGCTGAGCTACGCCCCCGTGCGAAGAAGTACTATACGGGAACTCGGACGGCGATGCAAGGACAATTTTGGAAAAACTTTCGCGGGCGCGGCGCGGGCCGCCATCCGCCCAACGGCCGTCTTGCCGGCGCCAGGCCCATTACCGGGGCCAATCGCGCTCCCGCCGACCCGGCGATTTCAAAACCATGCCGGTTTACGGGGCCAGGCCGGGAACCCCCGAGCATGCCGTCATCGGTAAAATCAAAACCGCAGGTAGACGGCTTGCGCATTCCGTGAAATGCAGGGTATGGACGGCCGGTCCGGGTCCAGCCCCGTAATCCGGCATGGTTTTTGAAATGGTTCTTGTCAACCAGCATAATCTTTTACGTGGATTTGAACTGCAAACGTTTATCAAAGCAATTTGGCAGGCATATGGAGTGGGAACTATGGCAAAAAGAAGCCGGGCTATTTGCCCGGCCCCTTGATTCTCTGGTGGGCCCTCCGGGATTCGAACCCAGAACCCAGGGATTATGAGTCCCCTGCGCTAACCGTTGCGCCAAGAGCCCTTATAAAATGGCGTGTGCGATAGAGGCCAATAGAACAGATCCCTATCTTGAACCACGTCGTGAAATACTACCATGCACGCGGCGCCCGTTCAACGCACGATCTTGTCGACCAGGAGGATCATGCTGCCGCCTTTGACCTTGTGTTCCTATATGAAAAAAGGCCCCAACTTGCGTTGGAGCCTCATTCAATGCTCGGGTGGAGACGAGGGGGATCGAACCCCTGACCTCTTGACTGCCAGTCAAGCGCTCTCCCAGCTGAGCTACGCCCCCGTGCGAAGAAGTACTATACGGGAACTCGGACGGCGATGCAAGGACAATTTTGGAAAAACTTTCGCGGGCGCGGCGCGGGCCGCCATCCGCCCAACGGCCGTCTTGCCGGCGCCAGGCCCATTATCGGGGCCAATCGCGCTCCCGCCGACCCGGCGATTTCAAAACCATGCCGGTTTACGGGGCCAGGCCGGGAACCCCCGAGCATGCCGTCATCGGTAAAATCAAAACCGCAGGTAGACGGCTTGCGCATTCCGTGAAATGCAGGGTATGGACGGCCGGTCCGGGTCCAGCCCCGTAATCCGGCATGGTTTTTGAAATGACATTAATTCACTAACAGGCAAACTTGGTAGTTCTAGCGCCTTGTCGCCGACTAATTTCCGATTTCCAACCAGTTGCACAAAACATTTGCTCGCAGTCTCGTCTCGGCGCACTTCATTGCCTCAGTTTTGGCTTTATAGCAAATCCCTAAACGGTCGCAGACACTTCTGACTATGGTGTCTAGCAGCTTTGAATCGTTGAGCATATCGTGAGTCACCAGGAATACATCGAATCCCATGCTCTGCAACGCAGTCATGCGCTCCGCATCGTGGTCAAGTATTGCACCTGAGCCATGAATGACCTCACCTTGGATCTCGATAATAACTGCCTTCATTAGGATTGGGTTTACGATCACGATGTCGCCGTAGCAGACCTTTTGGCCAGCGATGCTTTGGGCTGCCACGGATAGAGGGGTTAAATCGTTGAGGTACACGTATCTGAATCCTGCACCACCTAGACGTCGAGAACGACTTAGAAGCAGGACCCCAGCGACTTCGAGTGGAGACGCAGCAATGCCGATAACCTGCTGAGCGGCATCATAAAACTGCTTTCCCCACATTTGACTTTTGACCTTGTCGGCGAATCGATGCAGAACGCTTAGCTCGATGAGCGGCTTTCTCATCCAAAGAGAAGTGCCTTTGAGTTTCGTAACCTCTCTTCCATCCTCACGCTTGTTCGTTTGGCCTTCTTTATCTGTGGCCTTTACGGTTGCGCGGGCATAAACTCGTTTCCAAGGAACCTCGTCTTCGCCTTCTCCAAGTTCGACCAGATCCTGTGTGCTGGAATTGCGATTCTCCTCTATCGCCATTTTTAACTGCATTTCGGCAGCGGGAGCCGGCTCGAAAACAGAAAACCAACCGCAAAGTTCGTACATAGCCAGTACGAGATCTATTTGGGACACAAAGCGTGTCATAGTAAATAACGTGTTAAGCGGATTGGTGACACTAAAGCCTAAATTAGTGTCGATTGTTGTGCCGGCATCCGATGCCCCTTCCCAGCGAATAGTAGAGCGCAATCCCGAGTGGTGATTACAACAACCTGGCGAAGCAACAGCGATAATCGGGGTCTTGAGGACTTCGGTTACAAAAGGGGCTTGGGATAGAGCTCGCCAGCCGTCTTCGGAGTTGGGCAGGCGCAGGTAGAGATTGCGCACCTGCGGTGGGCAGCGCCAATAGCGGAATGCAGTGTTTGCGCAGACGATTTCGTCCATTTGCGCCTCCCCTGGTATCGGCCGTAGGCCATGCGGTTGTGGTCGTGGACGATTATCTACTGGGGCATCATGCGGGTAAGTACCGGAAGCTGACCAAACGCTGACCAAAAAATGGATGGGATGTGTTGAAAGGTTGCCACGAGGCGTGAATGTGCTGGTACGAGCTGTGAGCCAGTGGTCTTTTTCTCCACAATTGCGTATGAATCATGCAAAGAACTCATTGAAAGAGCGCGTGAACTATTTTCAAAATGTTCGACGACGTCACTCTATAGTTAGTCAACGAACGAAAATTATATTCAATATGTAGGAGCTATGAAGGGTTTGCGATCAATAAAATATAGGACCCCATGCTAATAAAAATCAAAATTTGGTGTCACCCTTGGTGTCAAAAAGAAAAAGGCCAGAGGCTTAACACCTCTGACCTACTCTTTTGATGGTGGGCGATACAAGATTCGAACTTGTGACCCCATCCGTGTGAAGGATATGCTCTACCCCTGAGCCAATCGCCCGTCGCCTTTCGGCAAAAGAGATACTAACATAGCCGTACGTGGTTTACCAAGAACTTTTTGCCCCCGATTTTAAATTCGTGGGTGCTAGCCAAGCCAAAGCAACCAAAGCAATCGACAAAACCGCAGCTAAACCACCATTTACCGCTTAATCCACGAAGTCTCGGGGCGGCAGATAAGTCGCGCGTTGTTGTAGGCCATGTCGAGCGTGAGGCAGGTGCGCGCGGCGTAGAAACCGTCCTCGCGCTGGATGGTCAGCGCCAGCTCGGGCTTGTCGCCGGTCAGGCACAGCGGCAAGAGCAGCTGGATCCGGCCGCCGTAGAACTGCGGCACGGCGAGCGTGTAGTTGGCGGCGGCGCGGCGGGCGGCTTCGACGACGGCGCCCTCAAAGGCGCGACGCAGCAGCAACGAGTTACCCTCCCCCATCAGACTGGCGGGAATATGCGTCAGGTTCTCCTCATCGCCCAGAATGTGGTCGATGTTGGAACGGATGGGCAGGCGGTAGTCAAAGACCAGCTCGGAGGGGTCCTCGGCAAAGCGCACGCGGCACGGCAGGTACTCAAACGAGACCAGCATGGGGTCGCTCTCCTTAAAGAAGCCCTTCAAAAACCAGCGCTGGCGCGCGTCGGGCTTGGTGTTGGGCTCAAACAGGCCGTAGATGGTCTCGTAGCGGCGCGTGTACAGGCCGGTGTTGAATAGGCAGCGGTCGTCGTCGAACACCAGCGGCAAGTTGGACGGGGCAGTCTGGTCCACGTCGCGCTCGGTCAGGAACACCGCGCGGCTAAACGAAAACGACAGATAGTTTTTGAGGATGCGGTTGCCGGGGCCCCAGTCCTCGGGATCGGCGAGGTCGGCCAAGCGTTCGTAGCAGGGCTCGGGGCAAAACGCAAAGTCGTATACATTGCTGCACAGGGTGTTGGGGATCTCCATGTGGCGTCCATTCCATTTCATAGCTGTCGTGCGGATGCTTTGATTCTATACGTGCGACGGGTCGGCCATATCCGCAATGCAACCGCGGCGTAGCTCTTCGGCGAGCCCACTGGTCGTGCGGTTTCCGGATACGAGGTCCTGGATCCAAGCGTAGTACTGGTTTCGTTAGAGCGATACCCGTTATCAGGCGCGTTCGACCGCCACCTTTGCTCCTGGCTCTCCGGCAGAGTAGATATCTCTTGGTATTAGAGGCGCCTCCAATCAATGCGATTGAAAGCGCCTTCTCCGCGAGCATTGTTTTGATTGCGTTGGTCGTGCTCTGCGACCAAGGTCTTCTCGGCAGGCTTTCTTTTGATTCCGTTGGTCGCGCCTTACGACCAAAATCAAAGTCAAGCATACAAATGAATGGGAAGAGCTGCAAGGCAAACCCAGAAGTCACACGGTCGCGCTCGTCGGCTCTCGGGCTATGCCAGAAGGCTGGATAGTACCGCTATCCGTCGAAGGACAAAAATGGCGAGGTACGTACCTCGCCGATCTGGCACCTCCAAGACGGCCGTCTCTTTGGTGATTGAGTTTTCTCACACTTCAGGGGCATTTAGAGCTGCATTGATAAGGTCGGCGGAGTTGTCGAAACGACCTAGTTCTCCACTGGCAAAGAACGCATCCCCTTCGCGGATGGCCTCTAGGCTTTCGGCGTTAGGTTCTTTGGGAGGACAGGGCTGTAGGGTTGTATCCGTAAGCTCATCGTTTAGTTTATGTTGAGACATAAAGGCGTATCTCTTCCTGCTTGATGCTTTTGCGGAATGCTGGGCGCATGTGCTCTGGTGGGTTGGTGACGAGATCAACCTTTCGTCCAAGTTCCTTCTCGAGCTCATGGGAGAGTTCGTAAAGCGCGCCGAACGTCATGGTGTTGCCGCAGACTAGGCGCAAGTCAATATCGCTATCGGGCCTTTGCTCGCCTCGGGCAAACGAGCCAAATAAATATGCTTCGCTGACGTCGTATTGAGTCAGCACGCGGGATAACGCGGATGATATGTAATCAAGTGAAATTATGTCTCAATTGGGCGATTAACAGTAGAACGTCAGGGGGCCAGCGCCGAAACCGCTGGTCCGGCTTTTTGGCGTTCGGCGAGCTCGAAGATAAACGGGGCGTTTGATCTAACAAATTCTGTCAAGAAATTGAGGTCATCAGCAGTAAATCCTTTGACGTTGAACCATTTGACCGCAGGCAAGAAGCATTCTGCATGGTCAAAGCCAAGGCCAACCGGACGTTCGACGGCTACGCGAACGGTTCCGTCTTCTCTTGTCTCTGAGTAGGCAAACTGAGTGCCGTCATCTAGCTGAACATAGCTCCAAAGCATTGCTACCTCGTTTACAACTTTTTGAGTTAATAGCCTGCCCCTAACGCGGGATGAATCGCACTAGTTACCCGACCCAAATACGTCATCTACAAGATCAGGCAAGTCAGTCCATACTTGATAGACGACAACGTTGTCCGGATTCATTTCTCTTGCACGACGTTTATCATCCGTATTGTGCTTTGCGGCATTGGTCAAAGCCTGGCCCTTGTTGCCGTCAATCATTTCGAGATTTACCGACTTGAACTTTGACGCGGAGGACCTGTTGGGGTCAGTAGATTTTAGAACGCCAAGGTCGCGCGCTCTTTTCTCACATTGTGGCGTCGATGCAAAAGTTTCCGGGCATGGTGAGACATGATCGATAAGCCATACTTCAAAGCATGGATTGGAGATCGCGAGCCTAACCCCTTTTGTCTTTGCTTCTCGTTCTGCTGCGGCTAGGTTTCTGAATTCATCTGAATCGACTACGATCCATGCGGAACTCAATGCTTCGATTTCGCCTGCTTTAACGGCCTTTTTATCTGAATCGAGCTCTCGCGAAAGCTGCTTGGCCACCTTCAAAGGGTCTCCGTCAATATGCCGATACCGCACGCTTCCGCGAACGTCCATTTCAGTAATAAGGAAGTTAAAGTATTCGGTTTCGGTCACCTTTCCATTGGACACAATTAGGTGGCGCTTTCGCTTGGCTCTTGTCTGCTTTTTGCGGCCGCGAGCAAGTCCCCTCCTTTCTGTCTTAGCCATCTATGTCAGCACCTTCCTTCATGAGTTGGGCCACAAGTTGATGAAAGCTTGGGTTGGGCAGCGGCACATAGACACCGTTTAAGTAATTGCGCCCCAGATTCTCATTTGCACGAGGCGAATACTCCATCGCAGCAATTAATTGCGAAGCACCTTCAGAGTCCTTTTCCACAAACCAGACCTGGTCACGTTCAAGCACCTCTTCCATAGGGCTGGTTCGCGTCATCAAGGTGACATCATGGGTCGAGAAGATTAGCTGCGCGCCCTTTGGATTTGTGTCGGGATCGGCGAACAGTGAGACGAAGTCGCGCAGGAGCGTGGGATGAAGGCTCGAATCAAGCTCGTCAATTACTGTTGTGGCCCCACTGCTTAAAGAACGTAAGGCTACCGAGAAAAACGCCAGCGCAGCTTTTGTGCCCTCCGATTCATGGGCGGAGCCCAGCCAAAAGCCATCTCCCGAGCCTTTATGGTGGAAGACTAGGTCATAAGCGAACGACAATTTAAAGTCTTCTGCAATTTTATTACGTGCCTCTTCCGGAATCTCATCGAGTCCAATGAGTGATTCTTTTAAACCCATGACGCCTTCCGATTGACGGACATCCATGCCGTCAATTCCGATATCAGCATATTTAATGAGCTGAGATAGCATCTGAGCTCGTGCGTCATCGTTGATAAACAGCTTTTTTATGGTGGCGAGTTCTGCTAGATAATGCGTTGCATCATAGAGATTGATGTCATTGGCAAGAGCTGCGAATGCGGGTTGAATTACATCACTTCCAGCCGCCGCGGCGGCAGATAAGAACAAAGAATTATTGCGCGTGATATCCCAAAGTTGTTTTTTGACGCCTGTAAAAGTGCTACCAAATTTAATCGACTGTTCGCCGTTTATCGAAGAGCGGTCATAGAGGAGGGACGGCTGTTTTGATCGGTATACGGTGAGGTTCTCATAAGTAACCTCATTTTTGTTTACACCAAATGAAAACTCATACTTCAAATTGCTGGCGATAAAATCTATCGAGAATTCTGTGTCATTTGATCGTGACTCCGAGTCAAGTAAAAAGGGGACGATGGGTATTTGAGAATTCGCATCGCCTGTCGCATAACCTGTACGAACAAAGTAAGAGACAAAGTAAAGAGCATTTAGGAAATTTGATTTGCCTGACGCGTTTGCGCCGTAAACCGCAGCCACTCGCACGGGCCCAAGTTCCTTTTTGCTCGAAATCGGTTCAAACGAGAACTGCTGAGTATCTCGAAAGCTCTGAAAGTTCTTAAATGAAAAATTGAGGATCATCTTTAGAATCCTTCTCAAATATATCGATTATTCACAGACATCCTTAAATAACAAGAACAATTATATAGTTTTAAAACCGATATTTGTTAACTTTGAACAAATATCGGTTTTAAATTGAGATTTTAGGCAATGAACCTTATAAGTACGTATGACATAATGCCTGAAGCATAATTCTCTACGCTGATATTAAGAGCAATCTTCAATGACGGTGTCTCTTAATCTCACTCACTATGCCGGCGCATCTCTTCTCAATGCTGTCGGGAAAGAGCGAAGCTTCGGTAATGCCAAGTTTACTCAACTCGTTCAGTATTGATGCTTTTCTATCAGATGGCACTATGCAACGACCGGCTATCACGGGACTGTCTTTGGGCAGTGGACTTATTAAGTCATCAAACGACAAAGAAGAATCCTTACCACGAATGTCATTTGGGAAAAGAATATATTGGCCGGACTGAGCGGCTTGTCTATCAAGATATCTAGTTCCGTAGACAAATAATGTATCTTCGCAGCACTTCTTAAACCATTTTGCCTGATCAGTTGGCTCAGGGTAAATTGAAAGCACTAGATCACGTTGATAGTCAAAGTATGGTCTTGATATTGCAAGTGAGGCAAAACGAGACAGAAGCTTTGAGTTCATAAATAGATGCCAAGAGTCCGCAATTGCCTGGCAGATGGGATATTCCCGCTTATCCCCTCCCGGTCGCCTAAAGATAAATACTTCGCCCACGTCATCAGGATTGCCGCAGGCGAAATAGAGGGCGGCAAGTGCGTTTGAAGTTACATCTAATAGCCTGGTAGGGACTCCGTAGTGCTGGAGGCAGGCTAAAAGATCAATCGGAAGCAAATCTCGCTTGAAGACATTTGGCAATATGCGGCAGGCAGTTTCAATAATATCCGCCTCGTGCGTAAGGCTGCCTGTGATAGGGGAAATGGTGTTCGATCCCGGTTTACGCCAATAGCTGTCTCTTCCGATTGACGGAACAAGATCAAACTTAGTCGATCCTTGTCCTCGGAAAACAAATGTAGATTCATATGTCTTGGCTTCACCATTTATTGTTGGTGAAAGTCCGTTGATGTATTTGATATACGAGGCTACATCTTCAACCTCAACTTTGGCTTCACTAGACATATATCAATCCTTTAGTGGAACAAGAAGCTTTATAAACGGCAGCATTTGGATTGCAATTATCTTATCGCTCTGGCGGATGGGGTGTAAGGCTCAACATCGGTAATAGATCGAGAGGCGGTCGAGCTGAACAAAATAGTGCCGTCGCAGCGATAGCTGATACGGCACCAATCTCTAATAAATTGATTTAGTAGAAGGCTAAAGACTTCTGCAATGGCTGCATTTATTTCTCCCCTGGTCTCACTTAAACGAGGCCTTAGCAGCGATATGCGGCAGCCAAGAGCGCTGTTCCCAGAATGAAAAGCGTTAAGGAAGCGGCGATCCAGTTGTTGTCGGCAGTCTTGGGGAGTACCGCAGTGGTCGCGGTGGCAACCTTGGGTTTGGGGACTTTGGCGACCGTGGTCTTGGTTACTGTCGTTGTTGTCTTGGTTGTCGTGGCTTCGGGTTTCAGTGCCGGATTTGCCGTGGGCCCTGTGGCGGGCTCTCCGGCAGCGGGGTTAGCATCGGTGGGAGACTTGTCCGCGCTATCACCCGGTACCTCGCCCCCATCGGTCTCCCCCGCCGGCGCCGTCGCGCCCTCGGGCTCAATCACCACATGCGGAG
>NZ_JAESIQ010000027.1:0-30859 GCF_025289055.1 Collinsella aerofaciens | reverse complement strand
GTCCCTTGCGGCGTAGTTCTTATTTAAGCCGTCCAAGTTTTGGGGTGCAGTTCAGTGCGCAGCGGGGGTTCTTTCATGTCCGAGGACGTCCGCGAAGGTCAGCCCTCAGATCCTGCGGTGGGAGACCTAGGCCTCGTTGTACACCGTCTTGAGCTTCAGCAGGTGAGCGTAGCGGTCCATGGCGGCCTGCTCGTTCTCCTTGAAGAGCTCCTCGGCGCGCTCGGGGAAGGAACGCGTCAGCGAAGCGTAACGGGCCTCGTTCATCAGGAACTCCTGATAACCGCCCGCGGGCTCCTTGGAATCGAGCGAGAACTTCTTGCCGGCAGCAGCCTCGGGGTTGAAGCGGAAGAGGTTCCAGTAACCGCACTCGACAGCCTTCTTCATCTCGGCCTGGCAGTTCTGCATGCCGCCCTTCTTGATGGAGTGCATCTCGCAGGGGCTGTAGCCGATGATGAGGGACGGACCGTCGTAGGCCTCGGCCTCGTGGATGGCCTTGAGGGTCTGAGCCGGGTTGGCGCCCATGGCGACCTGCGCCACGTAAACGTAGCCGTAGCTCATGGCAATCTCGGCCAGGGACTTCTTCTTGGTCACCTTACCGGCAGCGGCGAACTGAGCGACCTGACCCAGGTTCGAGGCCTTGGAGGCCTGACCACCGGTGTTGGAGTAGACCTCGGTGTCGAAGACGAAGACGTTGACATTGTGGCCGGAAGCCAGGACGTGGTCCAGGCCACCGAAGCCGATGTCGTAGGCCCAACCGTCGCCGCCGAAGATCCAGAAGGACTTCTTGGTGAGGTAAGCCTTGTCGGCAAGGATCGCCTTGGAGGCGTCGCAGCCGCACTTCTCGAGCTCGGCAACGTAGGCAGCGGCAGCGGTCTTGGAAGCCTCGACATCGTTGACGGAGTCGAGCCAAGCCTGGCCGGCGGCCTTGAGCTCATCGGACGGACCGTCAGCGGCGATGATCTCCTGCGTAGCAGCGATCAGCTTCTTCTGAACGGCCTCATAGCCAACGGCCATGCCCAGACCGTGCTCGGCATTGTCCTCGAACAGGGAGTTGTTCCATGCCGGACCGTGACCGTCCTTGTCCTTGCAGTAAGGAGCGGTGGCAGCGGGGTTGCCCCAAATGGAGGAGCAGCCGGTGGCGTTGGAAATGAACATACGGTCGCCGGCGACCTGGGTCACCAGACGTGCATAGGCGGTCTCGGCGCAGCCGGCGCAGGAGCCGGAGAACTCCAGGTAGGGCTGCTTAAACTGGCTGCCCTTGACGTTGGCCGCGATGAGCTCCTTCTTCTCGGAGACGTTCTCGACCATGTAGTCCCAAACGGGCTGCTGGTCCATCTCCTGCTCGGTGGGAACCATCTCGAGGGCGCCCTTGGGGCAGACCTTGACGCAGTTGGTGCAGCCCATGCAGTCGAGCGGGGACACAGCCATGGTGAACTTCATGCCCTTGGCCTTGGGGCCCATAGCGTCGAGCGTGCGGGTAGCCTCGGGCGCGGCGGCAGCCTCGTCCTCGGTCATCGCGAACGGACGGATAGTGGCATGCGGGCACACATAGGCGCACTGGTTGCACTGGATGCACTTGGTCTCGTCCCAGTGAGGAACGACCACGGCGACGCCGCGCTTCTCGTATGCGGAGGCGCCCAGCTCAAACTGGCCGTCAGCGCAATCGACAAAGGCGGAAACGGGCAGGCTGTCGCCATCCATGCGATCGATGGGCTCGAGCAGGTTCTTGACCTGCTGGGCGATAGCGGACTTGGTCTCCTCGGAGAGCTCGACGGGAGCGGCATCCTCGGCAGTTGCCCAGTCGGCCGGAACCTCGAACTTGCGGAAGGCGGTAGCGCCGGCATCGATGGCCTTGTGGTTGGCGTCGACGATGGCCTGGCCCTTCTTCATGTAGGACTTGGTGGCCGCGTCCTTCATGTACTGCAGGGCGTCCTCGGCGGGCAGGACCTTGGCCAGCGCGAAGAAGGCGGACTGGAGCACCGTGTTGGTGCGCTTGCCCATGCCGACCTTTGCAGCCAGATCGATAGCGTCGATCAGGTAGACGTTGACGTTGTTGTTCGCGATGTAGCGCTTGGCCACGGCGGGCATGTGCTCGGCGAACTCCTCGTCGCTCCACTGGCAGTTGACCAGGAAGGTGCCGCCCGGCTTGACGTCGCGGACCATCTTGAAGCCCTTGACGATGTAGCTGGGGTTGTGGCAAGCGACAAAGTCGGCCTTGGTCACGTAGTACGGCGAGCGAATCGGGGAATCACCAAAGCGCAGGTGCGAGACGGTGACGCCGCCGGTCTTCTTGGAGTCGTACTGGAAGTAGGCCTGAACGTACTTGTCGGTGTGGTCGCCGATGATCTTGATCGAGTTCTTGTTGGCGCCGACGGTACCGTCGCCACCCAGACCCCAGAACTTGCACTCGATGGTGCCGGGGGCTGCGGTGTTGGGCGCATCCTCGGCCTCGGGCAGGCTCAGGTTGGTCACGTCATCGACAATGCCGATGGTGAACTCGCGCTTGGGCTCGTCCTTCTTAAGCTCCTCGAAGACAGCAAACGCGGACGCGGGAGGCGTGTCCTTGCTGCCCAGGCCGTAACGGCCGCCGACAACCTTGATGCCCGTCTTGCCGGCCTCGTAGAGAGCGGAGACGACGTCCTGGTAGAGCGGCTCGCCGATGGAACCCGGCTCCTTGGTGCGGTCCATGACGGCGATCTTTTTGACGGTCTCGGGGAGAACGTCGACAAAGTGCTTGATGGAGAACGGACGGAACAGGCGAACCTTGACCAGGCCGACCTTCTCGCCGTGAGCGTTGAGGTAGTCGATGACTTCCTCGAGCACGTCGCAGAAGGAGCCCATGCACACGACGACACGATCGGCATCGGGAGCGCCGTAGTAGTTGAACAGGCCGTAATCGGTGCCGAGCTTTTCGTTGATCTTCTTCATGTAGCCCTCGACGACGGCGGGAAGCTCGTCGTAGACCTTGTTGCAGGCCTCGCGGTTCTGGAAGAAGATGTCGCCGTTCTCGTGGCTGCCGCGGGTATGCGGGTGCTCAGGGTTGAGCGCGTGATCGCGGAAAGCCTGGACGGCGTCCATGTCGCACATCTCGGCCAGATCCTTGTAGTCCCACATGGCGACCTTCTGGATCTCGTGGCTGGTGCGGAAGCCATCGAAGAAGTTAAGGAACGGGGTCTTGCCCTCGATGGCGGCAAGGTGAGCCACCGGCGAAAGGTCCATGACCTCCTGGACGTTGCCCTCGGCGAGCATGGCGAAACCGGTCTGACGGCAGGCCATGACGTCGGAGTGATCACCGAAGATGTTCAGGGCGTGGGAAGCGACGCAACGCGCGGAGACGTGGAAGACGCCCGGGAGCTGCTCGCCCGCGATCTTGTACATGTTCGGGATCATCAGGAGCAGGCCCTGAGAAGCCGTGTAGGTGGTGGTCAGAGCACCGGCGCCCAGCGAACCGTGAACGGTACCGGCTGCACCTGCCTCGGACTCCATCTCGACGACCTTGACCGGGGTGCCAAAGATGTTCTTGCGACCCTGGGCCGCCCACTGGTCGACATGGTCGGCCATCGGGCTGGACGGCGTAATGGGATAAATTCCCGCTACCTCGGTGTACGCATACGAAACATATGCGGCCGCCTCATTGCCGTCCATAGACTTAAACTTACGCGCCATATACCCCTCTCCTCTCATATAGGTATACAGGCCCCGGCGATTGCCGGGATGTTGGCGTGATGGGATTTTCGCTGTTGCTTCCAATCATCTGGCAGGCAGACTGAGCAGCAGGCACATGGCGTGGAGAGAAGGCATGCCAAGGCGAGGAGGGCTGCACGCGCTCCACAGGCCCAGCTACCCGTCTTGCACATGACCGAGCGCCGCAAAGGCCGCATGCCGGATGCTCCCGGGCACGCCCCGGCGATGGGAAGCGCCCGCAACGGAAATCCGCATGCGGGCTTATTGTACCCCGCCGCCAAGCCATATTTCGACAAATATAGGTGGGCGGTAAAGGTTTACCTTAGGTGACTGCCAAGGGGCGAGATGGCCCCTCGGACGGAAAAGTCGCAGCCTGCATCGAGAGTGGATAATCTCCCACTTTTTGCCTGTATCTTGACCAAAAGTGGGAGATTATCCACTCTCATGGGTTGTGCGTCCGAAAATCCTCTCTCGTGCGTCCGGAAATCCACTCTCGTTTCTCTATCGCCGACCACACGGCAGTTGCGGTGAAATGGGGACTGTATTTGCCGGTCGCGGCCTTAAACAGTCCCTATTTCACCTCAACTTATTTAGGAGATGAGCTAGAGGGCGCCGAGGAGAATGGCGTAGGTGGTGGATTCGCCGAGCTTGAGCTCGTCACCGGGGTTGAGCTGAGCGGAGCGGCCAGGCTCGACCTGGGTGCAGACGTTCGTCGCGCCGTTTACCACCACGGTTCCGTTGGTGGACGACAGATCCTCGACGTACCAGGTATTTTGGTCATCGCACCACACGTGGGCATGGCGAGCCGAAACGTCATCGCCCACATCGGTGATATCGCCCTCCCCCGTCGCCAGCGCACCGATCTCCACGCCCTGCTCGCTCGGCTGAATCCAGCGCGGGGCACTTACCACGTAACCGTTTTGCACGCGCAGCAGTCCCAACGGATGCGCCGGCGCCGCCTCGTGCTCGCCCGTGACCGTCGAGGTGCTCAGCGAGCGCGGCGTCGATGTGGTGCCGCCACAGGTCGCATGAGCGTAGTCGATGGCATAGGTCACCGAGGATCGAACATCTGCCGAGCAACCGACGGCGACAAACAGCACCAGCACGGCCTCGGCACGTTCGGCGGGCATAAGCTCCGCCGCCTGCGACAGGCGCTCGACCGCATTGCGGTAGAGGCTCGTATCCTGATGGCATTCCTCGAGCGCCCGCACCATGGGCTCGCCAGCGGGCCCGCACACCATGTTGATCACCGCCGTGGCATTCATGGGATTGCGGCGGCGCAGTGCCAGATGCGACATGATGCGCGCGGCCGAGGTGCCGTAATCGGCAAAATAGCGCTCCTGCAGCGTGCCGACCGGAGCGCGCACGATAAAACGCGAGACCCAGGAGCGATCGGCGGCGCGGCTCTGTGGACTACGGCCGTCGGCGAGCGGGCGGCTCGAGAGCACCAGGCCGCACAGTTCGATATGGCTCAGGTGCGCTGCGCGCTTAAAGATGTCAAACATTGCCCCGCACGGGGTGAGCTCAGCTTGAGAAGCCATGGCTTAGCCCTCCTTGGTCGCAGAGATAGTGTCGGATACTTCGGCCGGCCCGCCAAAGGCGCGAACAGCCGCGGCTCCGCCGGCAAGCGGCGTCGCCATGGGAATTTTCGCACGTCGTGCTGACACGACGGGAAGCTCAAAGGCAAACCCCATCGCCAGCAAAAACCACGTGAGCGCATAGGTTGCAATTATGGCGGCCACCAGGCCACCCGCCACGGCATGCTGGGAAAACACGGCGCATGCGAGTGCGGCCAGAGCCGGAACCTCACAGGCGGAAAGGGCCAACACGCCCTGCAGGAACCCCGCGCGGCGATTGCGCGCCAAGGCTCCGACGGCAATGCCCGCCACGCTCGGCAGCGCCAACGCCAGCACGGCGACGATGCTCGGCAGCTTCCCGGACCACACAAGCGGTCCCACGACGAGCGTCACATGGGCGCCCGACGCCAACAGCGCCACTGATACCACAACCGCAGCCCAAAGCACGCCGCACGCCGCCGTCGCACCAACCATCGCCGCACGCCGGGCCGCGTGCCCCGATACCTCCATCGGGCACGGCATGAGCGGCTCGGCGCAAAGCGAGCGGGCGACATTTTGCGCATAGTGGTCGCAAAATGCCGAGAGCGCCGCCTCCACCGCAGCCGGCTCGGGACGATCTTCCTGATGGCAGGACAGGCAGGCCATCACCACATCGAACAGCTGAGCGTCGACAAACGCCAGCGCATCGCGCAGATCCTCGGAATTTGGATCGAGCCCCAGCTGCTGAGCCTGTTCGGCCGCGGCAAGTGCCACATCGGGCTCGCGTCGCAGCAGTTGCGTCAAGTCGCAGCCGGGCGCGTGGGCGCCGACGGGATAATCGGGCAGCGTATCCATCTTGAGACGATAAGGGCTGGCGATATCGCGCGTCTTTTTGCGCGAGCCCGAAGTACCCGACGTGCCCGGCGCTACTTCGTACGGCGCGACACCGGCGATGAGCTCATAGACCGTGCTCGCCGCGGCATACACGTCGATTGCCGGCGACATGCGCAAAACGCGCAGGTCGGCAATATCGTCGGTGAGCATCTCGGGCGGAGCGTAGGCAACCGTCGCGCGACGCAACGTGGCGTAGCGCTCTGTAAAGGACTCCCTGCCGCCGGTTCCCGCCACCGCAGAGGCAGGCTCGAGCGCCAGCGACGAGCCAAAATCGATGAGGCACAAATCGAACGTGCCCTCGGCAAGTTGTTGGTCGAGCGGCAGGCGCGCCGTGCGAACCATAATATTGGCCGGCGAGATGTCGCGATGGACAAAGCCCTCCCCCACCAGGTTCATGCGGCAGAGCAGGTCGAACAGGTCGCGGCCCAGGCGAGCGGCCACGAGCGGCGACAGGCGACCGGCATCGTCCACGGCAAGGCGCGGGCGCAGGCGGGCAAGCGTCTCGCCCTCGACCCATTCCATGACAATCGCGGGCACACCGTCGACCTCGCCCCATCCATACAGGCGGGGAAAGCCTTTAAGGCCCGAAAGGGCGCGATGGCATTCGTATTCCTCGCGAAACGCCGCCTTAAACTTGGCGACCAACGCCTCGTAAGCGACGTCGTCATCGAACTCGTCGCGCGTCGGCAAGATGAGCTGCTTGAGCGCCACGGCCTCGCCCTGGGCATTGACGGCACGCGTCACGCGGCCGATGCCGCCACGGCGCATGGTGGCGTCGTCGGCAAACAGCATCGCAAATCGACGCTGGTAGACGGGCAGCTCGTCCGGACCCAGCGCAATGGCGGGCTCAAACCCTCCAACGCGCGCCAGGCGCAGGCCCACCATAGGGTCGCGGTTTAGCGCGCACGATGCGCTAGAAGCAAGACTATTCGTCATAGGGCGATCGCCGCCACGTTGGTATTGAAGGTGTTGAGCGCGACGTCGTCATCGCCGAAATGCCCCACCCATTTGCACAGATTGGTGTAGCAGCCCCATAGGTTGGCGTATTGCTGATACCACTTTGACTGGGGAGAAAACGTTTGCCGGCCAAACTCGGCACGGATGACAAACATATCGTTGGCCAGGCTATCGCACGGCCCGGTATCGCCTGTTGCGTTATAGGTCGAGACCGCGCTATTTGCCCGAGAGACATAGCCGTCGAGCATATTGCACTTGGTCACGAGCCAGCTGTGTATGCTTTCCTCCTCGGCGGTCGAAAGGCCGCTGGAGCTTGTATTGCCACCGGTGTTGCCGCCCGTCGAGCTGTCGCCCCCAGACCCGCCGGAGGCGGAGCCCGAACCGGAGCCACCGCTCGAGTTCGACGAATCGGAGCTGGAGCCAGACGAACCGGAGCCGCCAGGTTTCCCCGACTGCTGCGTATCCTGACCCTTTTGCTGCTCGGCCTTGTTTACGACGGTCGAAACGCTGTTATCGGAAAGGTGATGGATGATCTTGGTGTTGGTGAGCACGATGGTCTTGCCGTTGGCAAGCGCGATTTCGTTGTCCGACGCCTCGGCGCTGCCCGCGTCGTCGACACCAAACACGACGTGCGTGACTACGCTCGCCCAGGCGTATCCGGTTGTGGTGCCCAAATCGCTTTTGGCCTTGTGCCCCACGCGCAACTCGCGCGCGGTACGCGCTTGCACCATAGGTGGCACAGCCAAACCGTAGGCAGAAACGCCGGCAACGACCAGCGCCAGCGAACAGGACAGCAGCACACACGCCCGAGGCGCCAGGCCCAACCGGCGCCGCATACGCACCGCGGCGCCATGCTTTGTCTGAGTGCCCCCGGGCCGCATGCGATCTCCTCCAACAAAAACACGCCGCTCGAAAGCGGCGCATTCATTCAAACCCATAGTTGAGTGTATCAGCGAACACAAAAGGTTGCGCAACGAACGCGCAAATACGGGACGCGAACAGGGGCATCCACGCGATAAGCGGATGGAAAGTGCATTTGTTGCACAACAAATGCACAAACATGGGGCCAATTATGGCAACCGCGTGCAACGCGCAGGGAAACGCGAGGTCGGTGGACCGATATCTAGATCCTAGATCGCGCGACGGGCCTCGATAGCACGGCCAAGCGTGAGCTCGTCGGCATACTCCAGGTCGCCTCCCACGGGCAGCCCGCTCGCCAGACGCGACACCTCGACGCCCAGTGGCTTGATGGTGCGAGCAAGGTAGCTCGCCGTGGTCTCGCCCTCGATATTGGGGTTAGTGGCGATAATGACCTCGTGGATATCCTCGTGGCCCAAGCGCGCCAGCAACTCGCGGATGTGCAGCTGCTCGGGACCGATCTTGTCCATGGGGCTGATCACGCCGCCCAGCACGTGGTAGAGGCCGTGGTAGCTGCCCGTGCGCTCAATCGCCTGGACATCGCGCGGCTCACCCACCACGCAGATGCGGGTGGTGTCGCGCATCGAGTCTTGGCAAATGGAGCACTCGTCAGCGGTGGCGTAATTAAAGCAGCGGCTGCAAAAATGCACTTCCTGCTTAACCTCCAGAATGGCCTCGGCCAGGCGGCGGGCCTCCTCGGCATCGGCCTCGAGCAGGTAGTAGGCGATGCGCTGGGCCGACTTGGGGCCAATGCCCGGCAGGCGGCCCAACTCATCGAGCAGTTTTTGCAGGCTATGGTTGGCACTCATATATATGCGTGTCTTAGAACGGCATGCCCGGGATGTTGAGGCCGCCGGTGATGGCGCCCATCTGCTTGTTGGCGAGCTCGTTGACGCCGCGGACGGCCTCGTTGACGGCAGCCATGATCATGTCCTGCAGCATATCGACGTCCTCGGGATCGAGCGCATCAGGGTCGATGGTGAGGTTGACGAGCTCCATCTCGCCGTTAACGGTCACCTTGACCATGCCGCCGCCGGCAGAGGCATCGACGGTCTGGGACTTGAGGTTTTCCTGCGCGGCGGCAAGCTGCTCCTGCATCTTGCGGGCCTGCTTCATCATCTGCTGCATGTTCATACCGGCCATGATGGCTCCTTTACGTGCGGCCGCGCGACGAGCTGCAAAGGCAGCCGGGACGCGGCGGGGCTTTCAAACTCAAAAATCGTACCACGGCACGAGGTCAGCGAGCGGGGCGGACACGCTACCTCAGTCGATATACATGCCCTGGAGTGCAAGCCGCGCCCAAAGATTATGCAAAGTTGAATAATTCGCATCTGCATAAATGTCTCAAATTAAATCTAGCAGGGCCGGAACCCGGCATTTTCTGCATCCAGCTAGATAGCAAAATGCTAAACCGCCGCTCGAGGTGGCGCTCATGACGGCATGGTAAAATTTGATTGTCAAAGATCGCAATTTGGAGGTGCCCCATGAATGTCCCCGACGCGCTCCAAAACATCCGCTCAAAACACCCCGTTGCATATGTGGTTCTCTATCTCTTTGTCGGCTGGGCATTGCTGGTTGTCATCACCCATGCCATAGCCTTTGGAGCAGAACTGCTGATAGCCAGCTCGGACCAGCCCGTCGTCAAATGGGAAGCGGCCGATGAGTGCACCGACGGAACCCGAACCATTTACTACAACAGCCCGTCCCTCTACCAAGAGTTCAAGGTCAAGATAAAGGACTCCAAGATTGTCGATGCCGAACTGGGCTCTTTATTTACAATCGGAGCAACCGTCAACGCCGAGCAAGTCGAGTACACGGACAGCCATGCGACATATCGTATCGACCTCAGCATCCTAGGCCGACCGTCACGTGCCTGTCTGCTCGAATGCGATATACGCGGCACCACACTACACATGTCCGAAATACAGATGCGCCCGGACAAAGAGAGCTCTTCGTGAGCAGTATGTCCGCCCGCACGGTTACTCCACCGGTTTGAAGATGGTGGCCTGGCCAAAGACGTTGCGGATGAGGGCTTTGGCCTCATCCTCGGTCTGCGGGATGCTCGGGGCTGCGCCCTGGTGGCCGAAGGGACTGCCGGCGCCGGGGTTGGACTCCCAAGGGGCAGCGGGGGCGTCATCGCTTGCGGGAGCGGACGTCGCAGCTGCGGGAGCCGCGACTGAAGCGGCAGGGCTGGGCGCAGGCACCGCGGCAGGCACGTCGAACGGAGGAAGATCCTCCCCGCTCGCATCGCCGGCGAAGCCGCCGACCATGGCGTCGTCGTAGGGCACCTGCTCGGATTCCCACGACGCAGCCTGCGCAGACGGCTGAGTCTTGGGAGCGGACGCGCGCTCGGGCGCTCGGGGCGCGGGCTCGGTCGGGAGCTTACCCGTAGCGGGGGCGCCGGCGGGGTTGTCGGAGCGCAGCCAGGGGGCCTTGGCCAGGTCGGATGACTCGGGCGCAGGCGCGGCAGCGGGCTTGGGCGCGGGGACCGGAGCAGCCGGTTTGGGCGCAGCGGGTTCAGGCGCCGACGGGGTCGGTGCCGCTACCGGCGCTGCCTTTGGTTGCGTCGCGCTGGCGTTCGAGGATGCAAGGGCCGCCGAGGACACGGGTTGCGGGTCCGCAGATGCCGCAGCCCGTGCAGATGGAGAATGCTCCTCATGTTGAGGAGCCGGCGTGCCACCCCCATCCAAGACATAGTCGACGGTGCGACGACCGAAAACCGCACTGACTGTCGGCAAAAACACCGCCTGTGTATCAGCACGCCCGAGCATCTTGATAGCAAATGCCGTAGGGAACGAGACCGTGAGCTTAGAACCATCGTCTGCCGTAGCGCGAGCGTTCAACAGGAGAGCCGCATAAGAAGGTTGTTGGGCCTTGACGCGCTCGACGACCTCGGCCCATTTGCGCTGGAGCTCGCCGGCATCCTCAACCGCGGGGGTCTCGGCGGCGCCGGCGGCAGCAACCTGGGCGGCGTTGTTGAGCTGGGGCTTAGGTGCCGGAGCGGCGGCAGGCGCGGGAGCCGCAACGGGCTGAGACATCGGAGCCGATGCAGGCTGAGATGTCAGCGCGGCAGGCTTGGGGGTCGGCGCGGGCGCAGGCTGGGTCGCCGGAGCGGCAGTGCCTCGGTCCCAGGGCATGCCGCCCTGGCGCGCAGACGCAGCGGCGGGCACGGCAGATGCCACAGGAGCGGCAGCTCGGGCACCCGAGATCAGTGTCGGCTGTTGCATCGCCGCAGGTGCAGCCGCGACAACCGCAGGCGCGGCACCTGCAGCAGCCACGCTCGCCGGCACCGCGGCGTTGGCAACCATGGCCTCCAAGCGTGCCACGCGCTCGGCCAGGGCCTCAATGGTCAGATCGGCCTCGGGACGTGCCAGGCGCGTGCAGGCGATCTCGAGCACCAGGCGCACGTCGCTCGCGCCCCTCATCTCCAGCGCGGCATCGTCAAGCACCGTCAGCACGCGGGCCAGACGGTCGGCCGAATGCTCGCCAAAGGCGGCGGCCTCGGCAGCAAGCGCCTCGGCCTGCTCGGAGCCGCCCTCAAACAGCTCGGCACGGGCACCGGCAACGCAAGCCACATACACGTCGCGCACATGCGCCACCAGGTCGCGCGTCAGCTCAAGCAGGTCATTGCCCTCCTCGACCTGTGCACGAATGAGCCCATAGAGCTCAGCAATATCACGCTCGGCGATGGCGCGGGCAAACTCGCCCAGAATCTGGTCCGAAACCTCGCCCAAAAGCGAGCGGGCATCGTCCGCATGCACGGCGCCGTTGCCAAAAACGCTCAGCTGCTCCAGCGTGGAGAGCGCGTCGCGCATGCCGCCCTTGGCATGGCGCGCCACGATGGCGAGCGCCTCGTCGTCGTAATCGAAGCCCTCCTGCTCGCACACGTAGGACAGGCGATGCTCGATATCCTCGTTGCCGATGCGGTGGAAATCGAAGCGCTGGCAGCGCGAGAGGATGGTCTCCAGAATCTTTTGCGGATCGGTGGTGCACAGCACAAAGATCACGTGTGCCGGCGGCTCCTCGAGCGTCTTGAGCAGCGCGTTGAACGCCGCCGTCGTGAGCATGTGAACCTCGTCGATGATATAGATCTTGTACTTGCCGCGCACCGGGGCAAAGTTGACGGAGTTGATGATCTCCTCGCGCACATTGTCCACGCCCGTGCGGCTTGCGGCATCGAGCTCGTAGACATCGGGGTGGTTGCCCTCGGCGATGAGCTCGCACTCCTCACAGGTGCCGTCGGGCATGCAGCCGCTTGCGCCCTCGGCGCGCGCCGCCTCGGCATTGCGGCACAGCAGCGCCTTGGCAAGGATGCGCGCCATGGTGGTCTTGCCCGTGCCGCGCGGTCCGCAGAACAGGTACGCGTGGGACAGGCGTCCCTCGGTGATGGCGTGCTCGAGCGTCGAGACGATATGCTGCTGGCCCACCACGGAGTCGAAGGTGAGCGGGCGATACTTTCGGTACAACGATTCCATGGGTGCTCCCCCGGGTATACTGAGTCTTGTTGCCGCGACGGCCATGCGGTCGCACGGCATACTTCACTCATAATAACCCGTACGGCGAGCCCGCCGCGATAGGAGTCCAAAGAGCATGGCAGACGCAGAGAGCAACCTCGTTCCCTCCGAAGCAGCCGACCAGGTCGAGGTCGCGCTCGAGGAGCAGGCCGCAGCCGACGACGGCATCCTGTACCTCAACGAGTACCAGTACGAAAACGACCTGGTCACCGACTTCGCCCGTCTGGTCGCCTCGCCCAGGCGTCGCGGCTCGCTGTATGTCGCCGCGGCAATTGCCGCGCTCATCGGCATTGGCATGCTGGTGGCCGGCGGCAACTGGATCAAGTTTGGCGTCGTCCTGCTCGTATTCGGCGCCTTTTTGGCCTGGTGGAGCAAAAACCTGCACCACACCCTCGCCCGCGACTTTATCGATGCCGTCGAGGCCGACGAGTCCATGGGTGGCCGCTATCGCCGCGTCGCCGCCAACGAGAACGGCCTGATGGTTTGGGGCAAGAGCGGCAAATCGCAGTTCTTCCCGTTTGAAAAGCTCGACCACGTGCTCGACGGCGAACGCATCTTTGTAGCCATGTTCGCCGACCAGGGCGTGACGATCCCTAAGGACACCTTTGTCCGCGGCAATGCCGAGCAGTTTGGCACCTTCCTTAAGGCGCGCATCAACAAAAAACTCCGCATCGAGACCAAGAAGAAGAAAATGAAGGCCGAGAAGGCTGCCGCCGAGGCCAAGCGGGGCGACAAGGCCGACAAGCCCCAGGATAACAAGGGCAAGCGGCGCAAGCAGAAGAAGAGCAGGAAGAAGCGCTAAGGCCAAGCCAGACAGGCAGCCTCGCATCCCGCCATCCTCGCCATCCGCCTGAGCGTGCTACACTAGCAGCATCTATGCCACCGCGAACGACTCGGCCCCGCGTCCGCCGCTCGCAAACGAACTTTAAACGCACGAGGGTTGGCCATGCCGCTTTTCTCGCAACATACCGCCCGGTTCTCGCCGGACGTTCCCTTGGAGGGCACTAGCTCTCGCGAGCTGCTCAAGCGGTACCAGCCGCTCGAGACGCTTGCGACCGGCGGTTTTGGCTCCATCGAGATTTGCCGCGACACGCATCTGCGCCGTCGCGTGGCCATTAAGCGCATTCCCCTTATCAACGGCGCCGGCATGCCCGCCAGCGACATCGTGGACGTGCTGCGCGAGGCGCATACCGCCGCCATGCTTCAACATCCCAATATCGTGCAGGTTATCGACTTTACGCACGACACCGCCTATGCCTATCTGGTCATGGAGTATGTCGACGGCATGTCGTTGGCCGAGTTTTTGCATCGCGTGGACGGCCACTCGCTCACCTTTGACGAGGCCGCGGCCATTGCCGACGCGCTGGGTCAGGCACTCACCTTTGCCCATGCAAACGGCGTGCTTCATCTGGACATAAAGCCCGCCAATGTGCTTATCGACCATTCGGGCAATGTAAAGCTCACCGACTTTGGCATGGCGCGGCTGTCGTCTGCCGGCGGCTTTGGTGGATCGCGCGGCGGCACCATCGGCTACATGCCGCCCGAGCAGCTCGACATCGAGACCGGCACGGTCGACGAGCGCGCCGATGTCTTTGCCCTTGCCTGCGTGATCTACGAGGGGCTGTGCGGCAGCGCCCCCTTTATGGCGGCCACGCCCGCCGACTCGCTCGACCACATCATCGGCGGCGCCACCTATCCCAGTGAGCTGATCCCGCACTTTCCCCCAGGGGCCGAGGCGGCGCTCATGAGCGCCCTCTCCCCCATGCCGCAAGACCGCCCCGATAGCATCGAGGCATTCTGCGACCAACTCCTTGCCGGCTTGGGGAGCGTGCGCGAAGGCCGTCGCAGCTTGGAGCAGATGGTAGGCGAGCTTTCGAATGACGAGTGCGCGGCAGATGATATCGAGCCATCGAGCTACGAGGATGACACCGTCGAGGTCGACCCCGCACTTGGCTGGGCGGGCACGCGCTGGAGCCATGCGCGCGACTACACCATGCGCACTATCTCGGCGCTAACGTGCGGCACCTATAGCTTTTTGCTGATGCAGACAGCCGGCGTCGCGGCGCTTCCCGGGCTGGTCGTGGCGGCCGTCGCCATTGGCGCGGCGGCAGGCTTGGCCCCGCAGATTGGCTCGGCCATCTCGGCCGTGGGCTTTTTGGTGCTCATGGCCAACGCCACCATGCAGGCGCAGGGCATCCTGTCGATGCTGCCGGTCGCGGTCATTTTTGCCGCTGCCATGTCCGGTTGGTGGATTGCTTGGGGACGCACCGAGGCGGCTGCGAGCGCGGCGCTCACCTGCGCGCTTGCGCTGGGCTGCCTCACCGGCGACGCCCTCCTTGCCGCCGGAGCCGCCGCGGGCATCGCGGCGTTTTGGCTCGGCCCGGCAAGCGCCGCGGCGGCCACGGGCATGGGGGCACTCTTTGCCCGCCTTGCTGCAGCGGCTCTCTCTGCGGGAGGCGTACTGGGGCTTAGCAATGTCGCCGCAGCGCTGGGAGACGCGCTCCTTCTCGCTGCAATCGTGCTGGTTGCAGCAACAGCCGCGGCAACATCGCTGCTGCTCAATGCTCATGCCAAGCGCGCCGAGCAGGGATCGAACCTTGCCGCCATCGTCGCAATTGCCGTCACCGGCATCGGCTCGGTCGTATCGTTTTGTCTTGCACACCATATGGAAATTGCCAGCCTTGCAGCCGCGGTCGTCGCCAAGGCGGCGGTTGCGGGAACCCTATCCTCTATAATCGTTGGGATATGCCTATATTTGCTCGGATACCAAAGAACCTATACGGAGAGTGATCTTTCGTGAACTTCCTGAACATCTTCGAGGACCACGTGGCCGGCATCTTCGGTGCCACCCGTGCCCCGTTCTCCTTTAAGAAGCTTGCTAAGCAGGCCGCTCGCGACATGGAGGATCAGACTCTGGTGATTAACGGCGTCAACACGGCGCCGGCACTCTATACCATCCTTATCGCCGCCGACGACGATCCCATGCTCGCCCCGTTCTACCCCGAGCTTTCGCGCGAGGTCCGCGAGTTTGTGAAGGCGCAGGCCGAAAAGCGCCGTTATGTCTTTGTCGGCGAGCCCCTCGTGCGCTTTATGATCGATCCGCAGCTGCGCGCCGGCAAGTTCTCGGTCTTTGCCGAGAACGTCGATGCCCCCACGCTCGGCCGCCTGTACGAAGAAGAGCGCGCCTATCAAAACGGCCTGGGCCAGAACAACTCCGCGGCAAGCCGTGCCGCCAGCGCCCCGCGCGCCGGCCAGCAGCAGTTTGCTGCCCCGCAGCAGCAGCGCCCCGCCGCCATGCCCCAGCAGCAGCCGACGCCTCGCGCCGCCGCTCCCGACCCGCTTGCCGTGGCAGACCCCTTCGCGCCTAGCGTCCCCGACCCCGCCGCCGCACCCATCCCGGTGCCTCAGACCGTCTCGCGCGACGCGCTTGCCGGCATGGGCGGAGCCGCCGCGACCGGTGCCGCCGTGGGCCTAGGCGCCGCAGCCGGCATCGCCTCCAACATGGCGAGCACTCGCGCCCCGCAGCGCCCGCTCGCCCAGCTCGTCGACGTCGTGAGCGGCGAGAGCCATAGCATCACCTCCGCACAGGTGACCATCGGTCGCGAGCGCTCAGTTTCCGACATTGCCCTGCGCGACCCCAACGTGTCGCGCCGCCACGCCCAACTCACCTTTACGGGCTCGGATTGGTCGATCGAGGACCTCAATTCCACCAACGGCACGCTCGTCAACAACCGCCGCATTACGCGCTGCCCGCTGCGCAACGGCGATCTGCTGACGTTTGGCCTGAGCACCTTTGAATTTAGGGGATAGTCGCTTATGAACATCGATATCGTCCTTTTTGCAGGCCGCATCGTCCTGGTCGCCCTGCTCTATATCTTCTTGTTCGCCGTCATGAAGACCGGCGTGGGACTTGTGCGTGGACAGCGCCGCGACTCGGCTATCTGGACGATCGATGTGGACAAGGGTCCGCGCGGTATCCGCGGCATTCACGTAGACATGCTCGGCCCCGTCATCGTCGGTCGCTCGCCATCTTCGGACATCTGCATCAACGAACCGTTCGTTTCGGCCTCGCACGCGCGCTTTTCGCTGCAGGGCCCGGCGCTCATCATCGAGGACCTCAACTCACTTAACGGCACGCTCGTCAACGGCCGCCAGCTCGTGGAGCCCGCGACACTGCGCGAGGGCGACGAAGTCCAGATTGGCGACGTGGTCATGAAGGTGAACCGTCGATGATCGACGAGGAGAACAAGTCCGCAACCATGACCGAGGCACCGGCTGCCGCCGCAGCTGCACCGGCCCACGCCGCTCCGGCGGGCTCCGCACCCGTGGAACCCGAGGACACCGTGTTCTCCCTGCCTCTTTCGCATGTAACGCATGATATTTCGGATCTCGCCGATAACGAGGACGAAGATGATGCCGCAGCGGCGCCCATCGGCGCACATGCTGCGGAACAGCCCACAGCGCCCGAAGCAACCCCGGCGCCAGCTCACTTTGCAGAGCCCGTCGCCGCGGCAATCAACGAGAGCGCTGCGGCGTTTGCGGCACCCGAGCCCGCCGCGCCCGCGTTTCCCATAGCCCCGGCATCCGAGGTTGCGCCCGCGTCTACGCCGGCGCCCGAGCCTATAGACGTCAGCCCGCAAGACGACGAGTCGACCGCCCGCGTTTCCGAGGAGCCCGACTCCCCGGACACCGGTGATTCCGAATCAAACGCCGAGACCGGCAACGTCTCTCCCGGTGACACAGCCGAGATCGACGTTGCCGCCGTTGAGGCCAAGCTCAAAGACCCCGGGTCGACCATGAGCTTTGAGCCCCTGACCGAGGAACGCATCGAGACCGACTCGACCTATGATGCCGGCACCACCACGCAACTCATGTGGGGCGCCCGCTCCGACGTTGGCTGTGTGCGCCCGCACAATGAGGATTCCTACCTGGTGCAGTCGCCGCTCTTTTGCGTATGCGACGGCATGGGCGGTCACGCCGCCGGCGAGGTGGCCTCTTCTATCGCCGTCGAGACTATTGCCAAAACGGCCCCGCAGTCCGCCGACGCAGCACGCTTGGCCGCAGCCGTCGAGGCCGCCAACGCCGCCGTAATCGAAGCCGCCTTGAACGGCCTGGGCAAGCCCGGCATGGGCTGCACAGCCACTTGCGCCTATATCGAAAACGACACGCTCGCCATCGCCCACGTGGGCGACTCGCGCGCCTACCTGCTCCACGAGGGCACGCTCATCCGCGTGACCCGCGACCACTCCTATGTGGAAGAACTCGTGGACGCCGGCGAGATCACGGCAGACGAGGCTCGCGTCCACCCCAACCGTTCGGTCATCACCCGCGCACTGGGCTCGGACCCCGCCATGTATGCCGACCACTTCACTCTGCATATCGAGGAAGGCGACCGCCTGATCCTGTGCTCCGACGGCCTCTCGAGCATGATTCCCGATAGCGATATCGAGAACATCGCCACGCAGTCCTCAACCGCGCAAATCTGCGTCGACAACCTAGTGGACGCGGCGCTTGCCGCCGGCGGCCACGACAACGTGACCGTAGTAGTCGTTGACCTGGTTGACGATGGCGTCATGCGCGAGGCGCAACGCGTGCGTCGCCGCAACGTTACTATCGCCGCCATCCTGGCCCTCGTCTTTGTGCTGGCAGCTGGCATCTGGGCCTACACGGGTGTCACCGGCTCATACTACCTGGGTACCTACCAGGGCAATGTCGCCGTCTGGCGCGGCCTGCCCGGCAAGCCGCTCGGACTCAAGCTCCACTGGCTCGAGAGCGAAACCAGCATTAAGCTGTCCGACCTGCCCGAAGACACGCAAAACCGCCTCAAGGCGGGCATTCCGCAAACAAGTGTCGACGATGCGCAGGACACGATATCCAAGTACCGCCACCAGATCGACGAGGAGCAGACCCGCCAGGTGATCGACGCGCAAACGATTCGCGACAACACCAATCAGGGATCGACCTCCGAATCAGATTCCGAGAAAACCGCCGAACAGTCCGCCGAGGCCGAAGCCTCCGATAAGAACTAGAAAGGGAGTGCCGCTTATGAGTCGCCGCAACACCGAGCTGCTCTTGCTCATCGCCTCGGCGTTCCCCGTCATCCTGCTGTATGCGATGTACGTGCTCACTGCGGGCGCCGCTATCTCCTTTGAGACGCTCGCCGTACCGATCGGCCTCTTTGCCGCCTTTGCCGCGGCCCACATTGCCGTGCGCATCTTGGCGCCCGGTGCCGACCCCGCCATCCTGCCCATCGTATTTATACTTTCGGGCATCGGCATCACGTTCGTGACGCGTCTCGCCCCCGCTCTCGCCATCTCACAGCTCATCATCCTGTTTGTCTCGGTGGCGCTCATGGTGGGAACGCTTGCACTAGTCAAAAACCTCGACGTGGTCATGCGCTACAAGTACACCTTTGGCATCATCGGCATCATCCTGCTGATGCTGCCTATCTTTATCGGCACCACGATCTCGGGCTCCAAGCTGTGGATTCGCATCGCGGGCTTTACCATCCAGCCCGGCGAGTTCGCCAAGGTCTTTATCGTGCTGTTCCTGGCCGGGTACCTGGCCGAGAACCGCGAGCTGCTCTCCATCTCCAACCGCAAGATCTTGGGCTTTAAGATCCCTCGCCTGCGACTGCTACTGCCGTTGTTTGCCGTGTGGGGTGTGTGCCTGCTCGTCGTCGTCTTCGAACGCGACCTGGGTTCGGCCGTGCTGTTCTACACCATCTTCTTGCTGATGCTCTACGTTGCCACGGGGCGCTTTTCGTATGTCGTTATCGGCCTTGCGCTCTTAGCCGTTGGAGCCGTGGGCGCCTACAAGTTCCTGTCGCACGTTCAGGTGCGTTTCCAGGTTTGGGTCGATCCGTTTAAGGACGCCCAGGGTCAGGGCTACCAAATCGTCCAGTCGCTCTTCTCGCTTGCCGATGGCGGTCTGGTCGGTGTTGGCATCGGCAACGGCATGGCCAACAACATCCCTGTCGTCGAGTCCGACTTTATCTTCTCGGCTATCGGCGAGGAGATGGGCCTTTTGGGCGGCGGCGCCGTGCTCATCCTGTTTATGCTCTTTGCCGTGCGTGGCCTCACCACAGCTGCCCGCGCAAAGTCCGACCTTGCCGCCTTTAGCGCCACCGGTCTTACGGCAGCCATCAGCTTCCAGGCCTTTTTGATCGTTGGCGGCGTTACCCGCCTGATCCCGCTGACCGGCGTCACCCTGCCCTTTATGAGCCAGGGCGGCTCCTCGCTGCTGGCGAGCTTTATCATCGTCGCGCTCCTGCTGCGCGCCGGTGACGAGGCGACCGGACGCGAGGCCGAGCTCACCGGCACCGGCACCATGGCCGCCATCACCGATGATCAGGTCGCATCTGCCGCCGCCCCGACGGGCACGCGCTTTGCCACCTCGTCTTCCTACGGCAGCGGCAGCCATTCCGTCGGCTCGCGCATGCGCCGTCGCCTGCTCGACACGCCTGAATCCGGTGTGCTCGGTCGCGTGGCGCTCGCCAACCGTCTAACCCGTGCGGTGCTCGCCTTTACGGCGCTGTTCGCCATCCTTATCGGCAACCTCACCTATGTCCAGGTCATTAAGGCCAAGGACTATCAGGACATGCCGACCAACAACCACACCATCGCCCGCTCCAAGTACATCCAGCGCGGCTCCATCATCACGTCCGACGGCGTGACGCTGGCCGAGTCGCTGCAGCAGGAGGACGGCACCTACGTACGCTCCTACCCCAACGGTAACCTGGCAGCGCACGTGGTTGGCTACGTGAGCCAGCAGTATGGCACCACCGCCATCGAGAGCGTCATGAACGACACGCTCACCGGTTCTAAGGACTACTCTAGCTGGAACAACGCCATCGCGTCGCTCGCGGGCCAGACCCAGCCGGGCAACACCGCCAAGCTCACCATCGACTCGCGCATCCAGACGGCGGCCGAGCAGGCACTCAAGGGCTTTAAGGGCGCTGTAGTGGTCATCGACCCGCGTACCGGCGCGGTGCTCGCATGTGCCAGCTCGCCCACCTACGACAACACCAACATCGATGCCCTGCTGCAGACGGGCGGCGGCGAGGACGGCTCCATGTACAATCGCGCCATGGACGCGCTGTACACGCCGGGCTCCACGTTTAAGGTCGTTACGCTTTCCGCGGCACTCGAGACCGGTACCGCCAGCCTGACCAGCACCTACCAGGCGCCCGGCTCCATGGACATCGGCAACGCACCGGTCACCAACTATGCCAACGAGAGCTACGGCACCATCAGCCTGCAGCAGGCCTTTGCCGTGTCCTCCAACGTCGTCTTTGGCCAGGTGGCAAACGAAGTTGGCGCAAACACGCTCGTACAGTTTGCCAACGCCTTTGGCTACGGCCAAAAGCTCGGCCAGGACCTGACCTCCGCGGCCTCCATCATGGCCGACCCGTCGCTCATGACCGAGTGGGAGACCGCCTGGGCCGGCGCCGGCCAGCCTGTCGGCATGGACCACACGCCCGGCCCGCAGACCACCGTCATGCAAAACGCCGTGATTGCCGCCGCCATCGCCAACAGTGGCGTGGTCATGGACCCGTACTTTGTAGCCCAGGTACTTGCCCCGGACGGAACCGTGGTCAAGACCACGCAGTCCCGCTCGCTGGGGCAGGCCGTCAGCTCCGCCACGGCCGACCAGGTCAAGCAGGCCATGCTTGCCGTCGTCCAGTCCGGCACCGGCACCGATGCCCAGATCCCCGGTGTCAAGGTCGCCGGCAAGACCGGCTCGGCCGAGACCGGCGGCACCAACGTCAACTCTATGTTCGTTGGCTTTGCACCTTACGATTCACCCACGGTCGCCATCTCGGTGGCCTTGGAGGATTTCGACAAGCATGACGTCAAGGCCGCCAAGATCGCCGGTATCGTCCTGACCGCGGCGCTTGCCGCACAGGGAGCGTGATGCCCATGATCGAATCGGACACCCGAGGCGCGCCGCGGCCGAAGAGTTAGCGGCAAAGCGCCACACGGCCCCAGCGGCCACATCGTAGGTACTACACACATCGTTGAGCGAATAGTTATGTTAGGAGCAGGAATGGAACAGAGGGTCCTCGGGGGAAGATACCTCCTCAAGGATAAGGTGGGAACAGGCGGCATGGCGACCGTCTACCGTGCACAGGACCAGGTCCTCGACCGCACGGTAGCCGTCAAGATTATGCTGCCGCAGTATGCTGGAGACGCAACCTTCGCCGCACGCTTTAAGCAGGAGGCCCAGGCAGCAGCCGGTCTCTCCTCCCCCTATATCGTGGGCGTCTACGATTGGGGCAAGGACGGCGACACCTATTACATCGTCATGGAGTACCTGCGCGGCACCGACCTTAAGAGCGGCATCAAGAGCCACGGCGCCCTCGACCCCAAGAAGGTCGCCCAGATCGGCTCGCAGATCAGCTCTGCGCTTTCGGTCGCCCACAAGCACGAGATCATCCACCGCGACATTAAGCCGCAGAACATCATGGTGCTGCCCGACGGCAACATCAAGGTGATGGACTTTGGCATCGCGCGTGCCAAGAACAGCCACCTCACACAAGACAACAACGTGCTGGGAACCGCCCACTACGTCAGCCCCGAGCAGACCCGCGGTCAGGACCTCGGCCCCACCTCGGATATCTACTCGCTGGGCGTCGTGATGTACGAGTGCGCCACCGGCCGCGTTCCCTTTGACGGTGACGACGCCATCTCGGTCGCACTCAAGCAGGTCAACGAGCTGCCTATTCCGCCGAGCCAGATCAACTCCGGTGTCGACGCCGACCTTGAGCGCATCATCCTCAAGTGCATGGAGAAAGACCCGGCAAACCGCTTCCAGACCGCCGACGAGCTGCGTCAGGTGCTCAACAGCTACCTGTCGGGCCGTGCCGTCAACGTCTCGGAGCCCACGCGCATCATCGGTGCCCCCGGTGAGCTGGGCGCCACCAAGACTCGCGAGCTTTCCGATCAGACGCGCGCCATGGTGCGTCCCGTTTCGGGCGTGAGCGGCCAGAATACCGCCCGTAGCTCGGTTTCGGGCTCTACCGGCTCCTACGAGGTCGAAAAGCCCAAATCCAACAAGAACAAGATCATCGCCGCCGTGGTGGCAGCCGTTGCCGTCATCGGCATCGTGGTGGCCTTTGCCACAGGACTCTTTGGCGGCGAGCAGGTCACCGTGCCCGATGTGCTGGGCAAGGACCAGCAGACTGCCGTCGAGCTGATCAAGGAAGCCGGCCTCGAGGTCGGCACCATCGACCAAAGCTACAACGACGATGTCGACGAGGGCAAGGTCGCCGAGCAGACGCCCAACGGCAACACCAAGAAGGCCAAGGGCACCAAGGTGAACCTGGTAATCTCCAAGGGTCCCAAGCCCTCCGAGAAGGTTGAGGTTCCCCAGCTTCTCGGCCTGACCAAGGACCAGGCCGAGGCCGCGCTGGCAAGCGTTGGCCTGAAGGGCAACGCCTCCGAGGAGGCCAACGAGGCCGATGAGGGCCAGGTCTTTGAGCAGGGCACCGAAGCCGGTAAGGAAGTCGCGAAGGGCACGACCATCTCGTACAAGGTCTCGAGCGGCCCGGATACCACGTCCGTCCCCGATCTGACCGACATGACCGAGGCCCAGGCGCGCAACGCCCTCGATATGGCAGGCTTTGGCGTCGACGTTAGCTACCAGGAGAACGACTCGGTTACCGAGGGCACCGTGATCAGCTGGAACCCCAGTGGCAAGCAGAAGCCCGGCGCCACGATTACCGTCGTCATTGCCAAGAAGTCCGGCAAGGCCAGTGTTCCGGGCAACCTGTACGGCAAGAGCATCTCCGCCGCCGTCACCGCGCTCAACAACGCCGGTTTCTATAACATCGGCTTCTGTGACCAGAACGGCAATCCCGTAAGCGGTAACGAGGATGCCACCGTTACGGGCGTCTCCCCCACCGGCAAGCAGTCCACCGACAGCACGATCACGCTAACAGTCGCACTTTCTGGCTCTGGCTCTGGCTCTGGCTCGGGCACGGGTGACGATTCCGGTACGACCAACTAGTCGCCACCCCACCGCCCATCACGGCTTTCGCCGCAAACATATTCGCTCACAGGCGCCCGCTTGCTCCCCCAGCAAGCGGGCGCCTCGTTTTTGACATCGCATGAACCAGAAGAGCCAGGCACCGTAGCGGTACCGGGCTCGATATTCCTCTGGTGCCCCCGGGCGGATTCGAAACCCCCCCCCCGCGGGGAAATTGGTGACGCGGGTGTCGACGGCTCGAATCCGCCGGCGGTCCCACAAACCAGAAACGGCGCCACTCTCGCGGCGCCGTCATAATCTTCTGGTGCCCCCGGGCGGATTCGAACCGTCGACACCCGCTTTAGGAGAGCGGTGCTCTATCCCCTGAGCTACGGAGGCATGTTGTACTAGTGTAGCAGATTTGCGCCACTGCCATGCAGCGCATAGCCACTCTTCGAAGTTACGGTGGAACAGCCTTCCGGAAAGCGTGTCCCACTATCCAGACGAAATCTGGGACGGGCTTTCCGGATGGGGCCTCTCTAGGAAACTACGACCCGGAATTTGAGCTCGAAACGGGATATGGTTTCCCAATTGAGCCTGTTCCGGAAACTGCATCCCAGAATAGGCGCTCAAACCGGGATGATATTTCCCCAACGACTACCCAACGACTAGTTGCCTTTGTGGAAGAGGTTTTTGATAACGGAGGGGATGCTCTTGGCGCCCTTGGCCGTCACATCGATAAAGTCGGGCGATCGCACGAGCTTATCCTCGTCGACGTACTTGCGGACAGCACGAAGCGTCTCTTTGTCGTCGCGCGTCGAAAACGTAAAGTGACCGTTGTCCTTGGTGAAGATGGCAAAACGCGTGATCTTCTTGGTGCCGCGTAAAACCTCGGCGGCAATATAGTCGACCTCGTCCCACGGGATTTGAATATAATCCTCGGGATTGCGCTCGTTGTAATACTCGAACGCCTTATTGCCCACCATCACGTTACCGTGGCTGGTAAGCCCCATCAGGCAGGTTGCCGGCGTTGCCAGATCGACCGTGCTGTTCTGAGATTGCGCCATGCGCGCCTCGCCCTCCAAATAAAACAATCGGACCGCATCCAGTGTACCCACCGGGTGCGGTCCGTTTCAATGGCTCAAAAGCCCTTGCCTAGCAATTCTCGGTCTTAAGCCGAAGCGTGCTTACATGAAGCCGCAGAAGCGACCGATGATGCCGACGGCGAAGAGAGCCAGGATGATGACGATCGGGCTGACCTTCTTCTTGAGGAGCTTGCAGACCAGCAGGGTCAGGCACACGGCGGCAAGGCCGGGGATGAGCTGATCGAGGTTGGCCTGAAGCGTGGTGACCTTCATCTGATCAAGGGCGGTAGCACCGACGGAGTTGTACATCGTCAGCGCTTCCTTGATACCCTCGGAACCGGAGGGCAGGCTAGCCCAGTCGATAAAGGCGCCAGCAGACTGCTTGACCGTGGAGACGATCGGGGTGAAGGAAATGGACACCCAGCGCTCGACCAGGGCGCCGATGATGAACATACCCAAGATGGAAGCGCCCTCGGTGACCTTGCCCATCAGACCACCGGAGAGGTCCTTGGCGATGGAGGAGCCGACCTTGTAGCCAAACTCCTGCGTGTACCACAGGAAAGCGTAACGGATGATGTTCCACGCGAAGAAGAACAGCAGCGGACCGACGATGCTGCCGGACATGGCCAGGGAAGCGCCCAGAGCGCCCAGAATCGGGCGAAGGGTGAACCAGAAGACGGGGTCGCCGACGCCGGCGAGCGGGCCCATCATACCGACCTTGACGCCCTGAATGGCGACGTCGTCAATCGGGGCACCGTTGGCGCGCTCCTCCTCGAGAGCGAGGGTAACGCCAATGACGGGGGCGGAAACATAGGGGTGGGTGTTATAGAACTCCAGGTGGCGCTTAAGAGCGGCAATCTGGTCATCCTTGCTGGTGTAGAGCTTCTTGATCGCAGGGATCATTGCGAAGCACCAGCCGCCGTTCTGCATACGCTCGTAGTTCCACGAGCCCTGAAGGAACTGATGACGGAAGCAAACCTTCTTGCGGTCAGCCTTGGTGAGCTGAATCTTGTTCTCTGCCATATGTATCACTCCCCTCCTACTCGTAATCGTTCAGAATGTCGCCGAGCGGGTCGCCGGAGCCACCGCCCATGCCGCCACCCTGCTTGGCCAGATCCTTAAGGCCAAGGTAGATGAGGGCAAGGGAGATGCCGATGAGACCAAGGGCGATCAGCGTGAGCTGAGGGATGGCAGCAAGGACAAAGCCGAGGACGAAGAACGGCCAGGTCTCCTTGGTGGCCATCATGTTGATGACCATGGCGTAACCGACGGAAGCGACCATGCCGCCGCCGACAGCCATGCCGCCGGACAGCCAGTCGGGCATAGCGTTAAGCGCGTTGGTAACGGCCTCGGCCGGGATGACGCACAGAAGCACTGCCGGGATGGCGATACGAAGGCCCTGCATGAGGATGGCAGCATACTGCCAGCGCTCGATGCCGGAGAAGTCGCCCTTCTCGGCGCAACCGTCCATGGCGTGAGCGATAGCGGTAGCAATGGTACGGCAGATCATGGTCAGGAACAGACCAGCGACCGACAGCGGGACGGCGACGGCGATAGCGGTGGTAACGGCCTTGGCCGAATCGGTGGCGCCACCGTTGAGGGCGAGCACCATGATGATCGAAGAAGCGACCGAGGCCAGAGCGGCGTCAGGCGCGACAGCGGCGCCGACGTTAGCCCAGCCAAGGGCCATCATCTGGAGCGAACCGCCCAGGAGGATACCCTCCTGAAGGTGACCGGTTACGAGACCGATAAGCGTGCATGCCACGAGCGGCTGATGGAACTGGAACTCATCCAGAATGCCTTCCATACCGGCAAGCAACGCGACAATCGCAACAAGCAGAATAGTGATTGCAGACATGTATCGGACCCTCCTTTACTATGCTTGAGCGGCCAGTTCGGCCTTAGCTTTCTTCAACATGGCGTCGAGATCCTCGGAGGAATCCGAAGGAACCTTGCGGACCTCGAACTTGACGCCCTTGGCCTTGAGGGCCTCGAGAGTCTTGACGTCGTCATCGCCCATAGCGACGGCGTTGGTGACGACGACCTTGCCCTTGGAGTGAGCCATGGAACCGATGTTGACTTCCTTGATGTCGACACCGGCCTCGATGGCCTTGAGCAGATCCTGCGGGTTCTCAAAG
Organism: Collinsella aerofaciens; assembly: GCF_025289055.1. Lineage (GTDB taxonomy): Bacteria > Actinomycetota > Coriobacteriia > Coriobacteriales > Coriobacteriaceae > Collinsella. The sequence goes on along the minus strand of NZ_JAESIQ010000027.1, from coordinate 4,145 downwards.
AGCAGCATGGCCTTGGTGTCACCAAAGCGCGTGTCCTTGACGACCTCGGCCATCTTCTTGATGGGCACGACGTTGGCATGGACTCCCGGAGGGGCAGCCTGCTCGATCATGGTCTTGCGGAGCTCGTCGTGAGCAACGCCGTCGGAAACCACGATGATGCGGTTGGGGTTGATCTGCTTGGTCCACGTGGTGGCCACCTGGCCATGAAGCAGACGGGTGTCGATACGGACGTGGGCGATCTTGATGTGCCCATCGCCGATGACCGTTCCCGGAGGGATGGCGCCTGCAGGAGCAGCGGCGGCCGCAGCCGGCTTCTTCTCCTCGGGCTCCAGAGACTCGGGCTTGACGCGCACGCCAGCCTTAGCCTCAGTCACGAGATGTTTTGCGATCGCATGTGCAGTGTTCTTTGCGTCAAAGCGCTGCGAATATGCCTCGATGAGCATAGGCAGGTTGACACCGGTGACGATAGCCCAGGAATCATGGCCCTCGATGAGCCCGCTGATCTGGTTGAACGGCGTGCCGCCCCACAGATCAACGAGGAAGAGCACCTGCTCCTGGTCTTCGAAGGAAGCGATTGCTTCCTCGACCTTGGCACGGAAGTCGTCGGGGCCCATGCTCGGCTCGAGCGAGACCACCGCAACAGACGGCTGATCGCCAAAGACCATCGAGCCCGTCTGCTTGATTCCAGCTGCCAAGTCCCCGTGGCTAGCAAGAACAATACTTACCATCACATAACCTCCTTTTTGTCTACGTATTTCCTACACGACATGAAAGGAGTATAGCTGTTTGGTTTGTGGAATTATAGCTAAATCCGCAAAAGGTTGGATTATTTGTTTAAACGTCTAGGTTTGTTACAAGTTGATTACGTTACTGCTTTTTGACTCATTACACGACAAGGCGTCGCTCATCAAGCCAAGCATTTTACAGATACAAGCAGGCTGTTCATTAATATCGATTTTAGGCAAGCGCGAATGCGCTTGTACTGCCGCTATTTTGTTTAAACAGACATGGCTTGACTATTTTCGTGACTTATGGTCTATGAAACCACTCAAAATAGTTGCGGTGGAATAGTTCTTGTTTAAGAGCCAGAAGGCTGGATTTAGGAACTATTTCACCGCAACTTATAGGGAATCCTAGGCGATGTGGAGTGGGTTGGCGGCGTCGACGGCATCGGGGGCGTCGGAGAGGCCGTCAGGAGCAGCGTCTGCCGGATCCTCTTCGGGGGTCTCGATCTGTTTGATCATGACCTCTTGGCCCTGCAGCAAATAGGTCTCGCCGCTACCGCAATGGGGACAGGTCTTGCCGTGCTCGACCGTCGCGTAGTCGCAGCCGCACGCCTCGCAATGTGTCACGGCCTCGACGGGCTCCACGATAAGCTCCGCACCCTGCGCGATAGGCTTTTTATCTGCTGCCCAGCGCCAAGCGTCGAGCAGCAAGTCGGGAACGACGCCCGAGACCTCGCCCAACAGCAACGTCACGCTCGAAACGCGACGCACGCCATGAGCGCGCGCCACATTCTCAACATCGCGAATAATGTGATAAACGATTCCCAATTCATGCAAGGTAGAAACCTTTCAACAACGGTTGATGCGATGCAAACTCAAAGCAAGGGGACGGCGAAATCTAGTCTGCGCCGTCCCCTTACCCGCCATGGTTACCTATTTACGACCGAACTTGATTTTGATTGCACGCTTTAAAGCATACTTGCCCAGGCTCGGGAGCTTTTGCTCGTATTTGACCATCGTGGAGCACTCGGGGCGGTCGCGATCTAGATGGATGGCGTCGAACGCGCACTTGGTGGTGCACAGGCCGCAGCCGATGCACTTGTTAGGGTCGACGATCGAGGCGCCGCAGCCCAGGCAGCGGGCGGTCTCGGCGCGCACCTGCTCCTCGGTAAAGGTCTCAACATACTCGCTAAACGGCGCATCCTTCTCGCGTTCGCGGTCCACATGCGCAACCTCGCGGCTCGCGTTGTCGTAGCTCTCGAGCACAACGTCGTCGCGGTCGAGCGCGGTGTAGCGGCGCTGATTGCGGCCGATGGTGAGCGTGGATCCCGGCTGCACAAAGCGATGGATGGACACGGCGGCCTCGTGGCCGGCGGCGATAGCGTCGATGGCAAAGCTGGGGCCGGTGTAGACGTCGCCGCCCACAAAGATGTCTGGCTCGGCGGTCTGGTAGGTCTGGGGATCGGCAAGGGCACCCTGGCCGCGGCCGAGCTCCACCTTGGAGCCAGCCAGCAGGTCGCCCCACACAATGGACTGGCCAATCGACATGACGACACGGTCGGCATCGACACGGCGCAGATCGTTCTCGTCGTACTCGGGCGCAAACCGGCCCTTGTCGTCAAAGACACGCGTGCAGCGCTTGAAGGTGATACCACACACACGGCCGGTCTCGTCCAGATGGACCTCCTTGGGACCCCAACCGCAGCTGATGTGCGCGCCGTCCTCAATGGCCTCGCGACGCTCCTCCTCGCTGGCGGGCATCTGGGCCTCGCTCTCCAAGCAGAACATCTCAACATGCTCGGAGCCCAGACGGCAGGCGTTGCGGGCAACATCGATGGCCACGTTGCCGCCGCCCACCACGATAGTGCGGCCGGACAGGGTATCGATCTTGCCGCTGTTGACCTCGCGCAAAAAGTCGACGGCTACGGTCACGTCCTCGGCATCCTCGCCCGGAATACCGGCGAGGCGGCCACCCTGGCAGCCGATGGCAACATAAAAGGCCTTAAAGCCCTGCGCGCGCAGCTCATCGAGCGTCACGTCGCGACCGACCTCCACGCCATAGCGGAACTCGGCACCCATCAGGCGAATGACCTCGACCTCGGCCTCGATAACATCCTTCTGCAGCTTAAAGCTGGGAATACCGTAGGTGAGCATGCCGCCCGGGCGCTCGTTCTTCTCGAATACGACGGGCTTGTAGCCCTTCTCGGCCAGGTAGAAAGCGCAGGACAGGCCGGCCGGGCCGGCACCGATAATGGCGACCTTCTGATCGAAGCCGCCGGCGCGCGTTGGCGTCACCACGGGCGGAACATAGCGGGTCGCGGCATCCAGATCGCGCTGGGCGATAAACTTCTTGACCTCGTCGATAGCCACGGCGGCGTCCACACGGCCGCGGGTGCAGGCATCCTCACAGCGGCGGTTGCACACACGGCCGCAGATAGCGGGCAGCGGGTTCTCGCGCTTGATGAGCGCCAGCGCCTCGTCATAGCGGCCCTGCGCCGCGAGCTTTAAGTAGCCCTGGACGGCAACGTGCGCGGGGCAGGCCGTCTTGCAGGGCGCGGTGCCGGACTCGTGCGTCTCGATACGGTTATCGTTGCGGTAGTTGGGCGACCACTTGGTGTGGTCCCACTTGGTGGCATCGGGCAGCTCCTGGCGCGGATACTCGGGTACGCGGCCGCCGGCCTTTTTGCTGCAGAGCTTTTGGCCCAGCTTGGCGGCACCGGCCGGGCACACCTCAACGCAGCGACCGCAGGCCACGCACTTGTCCTTCTCGACCTTGGCGACATAGGCCGAGCGTGACAGGTTGGGCGTGTTGAACAGCTGCGAGGTGCGCAGGGCATAGCACACGTTGACGTTGCAGTTGCAGATGGCGAAGATCTTGTTCTCGCCGTCGATGTTGGTGATCTGGTGCACAAAGCCGTTGTCCTCGGCCTGGCGCAGGATGTCGTAGACCTCGTCGCGCGTCACGTAATGGCCGCGGTCGGTCTCAACCACATAGTCGGCCATATCGCCCACGGCAATGCACCAGTCGGCGGGGTCGTCGGCGCAGCCCTCACCCATCACGCGACGGCTCGCGCGGCAGCTGCAGGTGCTAGCGGCATATTTGCCATCGTATTTGTCGAGCCAGTGCTCGATATGCTCGATCGGCACCGAGGTGCTCGCGGCGTCGATGGCCTTCTCGACCGGAATGACGTGCATGCCGATGCCGGCGCCTCCGGGCGGCACCATCGGCGTGGCCTTGGACAGCGGTCCCTTGGACGCCTGCTCAAAGAACTTGGCATAGACCGGGTGCTCCTCGAGCTGGCTCACGCGCATGTTGAGGAACTCGGCAGAACCCGGCACCAGCATGGGCAACACCCATTGCTTGGTGAACTGCACCCCAAAACTTGGACGGCTTAAATAAGAACTACGCCGCAAGGGACT
>NZ_JAESIQ010000026.1:0-33098 GCF_025289055.1 Collinsella aerofaciens | reverse complement strand
ACGAGCGGGGGCTCCTGTCGTTTCCGTGCCTTCGGATTGGGTCATAGTGTCTGACGACGTCGCGTCGCTCAACCCTAATATCGGGAGCCTCAACTACGATGTCGACCTTGATGACCCCGAGAACTGCCTACACTCCGAGGGCATCGAGTCCATGCCCGTGGAGAAGGGCTTCGCCAAATACTCCGCTGACGGCAAATTCGATGTCGCCCAAACGTATGGCGAAAGCCTCGCCGATTCCGGCGTAAACCAGTGGTCCCGCTATGTGCAAGGCCGCGATTATTTTGGTAGTCAGCTGACCGAAGGCACAGATTACGACATTATCACAGTAAAGAAGGATGGAAAACCTGACCAAAAGGGAGCCATGGTCAGCGACATCCAACCCCTGTTCTTCAGGCCTGGCAAGTCTGGCTGGAGCACCTTTGAGCTGATTCGTGCCTTTGGCAACCGCGGCGAGAACGTCCCTGGCCTCAATGCGAACACTGATGGTGTTTATTGCATCGGCAGCGAGCGCAACACCGAGATCAACCTCTTCCAGATTCGTCGCGGGTATGACCCCGAAGTCGCTACCATCCAGTGGGAAATGCTCTCCCGCGCCGCGTACTCCGTCGCCATCCCGTTGTACTCCGCTCTGATAACTGAGGTCAGCCCGTACTTCAGCGATCAGACCGTCTCCTTCGATCACTGCAACCAGACTGACGTCGTGTACAACGAGGAGCCCGAGAACTCAATCAACTACGTCCTCATGGACATCAGCTCGCTCTGCTTCGAGAACCCTGACACCCTTGGTGTCAGCGTCCGTGCCTACCTCGATGCGCTCCAGAACGAGCTTATCGAGCAGAACAAGGAAGTTGACGCCGCCATGCTGGCCGAGACGACCACCGAGGGCCGCACTGCCCTGGCCAACAAGGCCGGCAAGGCTGCTACCGAGAACACCTACAAGAAGTGCAAGGCACTGCTCCAGGAGATGCGCGCCTATCAGAAGGCCGAAAACTTCGACCAGCCCTTTACCCCAAGCGACCTGAACACCGAGACCAACGGCCTCAAGGTGTCCATCACCTACGCCAAGGACGCTCTTGCCACCGATCCGGTCACCCCGGATCAGCCCGGCACTCCTGAGCAGCCTGGCACTCCCGAGCAGCCCGCTAAGCCCGAGCAGCCCGCTAAGCCCGAGCAGCCGGCCGCCAAGCCTGAGAAGCCTGGCAAGTCCGACACCACGACCACGGTAACCACTAACAAGACGAACACCAAGGGCGGCCTGCCCACCACTGGCGATCGTTTTGATGGCCGCATGGTGGCCGCATTCGCCATCGCTGGCGTTGCCGCCATCTCCGCGGGCGGTTACTTCCTCTACCGTCGCAATAAGGAGTAACGTCCTAGCTGAGCGGGCGAGGCAGCAATGGCAGCCTCGCCCGCTCAGCCCGCTCTTTTGACCGGCGGGAAACCCGCCTGAAATCTTTTCAAAAAAGATTTCCCCGCACACACTTTGCTGTGCTATAGTGCAGCGCAACAACAACTAGGTGCGACCGCGCCACGGCATCACGAAAGGAGCCACCAAGATGATGAACACGATGAAGTCCCTCAACAACTGGTGGTGGCGTGATACGAATACGATCGGTCGACAGTGAGTCCCTCACGCCTGTTTTTGCGCTCTAGGTGATTGAAAGGCCTCCGGTTTCGACCGGAGGCCTTTTTCTATCTCGAGCCCGATCGCATTCGCATCACGCGCCTCCGCTTTTCTCTTGCACTCCCATTCCGAAAGGATTTTCACCATGTCTCAGAACACCACCGCCGCCCAGCCCCGCAGCGTCCAGACCGCCGACCGCGGCAAACTCGACGTCCGTGCTCTCGTCCTGCTCGCAATCCTGCTCGCCGCCGGCTTCATCCTCAACTTCACCGTCGGCAAGGCCATCTCGGGCATCTCGGGCGGTATGATCAGCCCCGAGTTCATCATCTCGGCCTTCTGCCTCACCATTCTGGTCGTTCGTCCCAGCATCGGCCAGGCGCTCGTCATTGGCCTCATCTCGGCTGCCGTGATCCAGATCACCACCACTTCGCCGTTCGTCGATTTTGCCGCCGAGGGCATCGCCGCCATGCTCATGGCCGGCATCGTCAACGCCGCCGGCAAGAACGGTCAGGTCAAGCCCGCCATCGCCATTGTCGCAACCTTCCTGACCACTTTTGTCTCCGGCGCCATCTTCATGGTCATCAAGATGGCCATGCTCGGCGTGGTAGGCGAGCTCGCCGCTGCCATGCTTCCCGTCGTTGCCATGACCGCCGTCTTTAACGCCATTCTGGTCGGCGCCCTCTATCTGCCCATCCAGAAGGCCCTGAAGCTCAACTAACCCGCTCGGCTTTACGAGCCACCCCATCTTGGCGTTCATTCGTCGCTCGCGTACCCAAGTACGCTTCGCTCCTCTTTCACGCCAACCTGAGGCCCCTCGTAAAGCCGTCTCCGTGCTTCACCACCAAAGACTGTCCCAAACGACTAGCTTTTGGGGACGTTCTTAAACGACTAGTCATTAAAGAACGTCCCCAATGACTATGAAAGGTATCCATGGAAACGATCATCAACGTCGACGATGTCTCGTTCTCCTATGGCACGCAGACCGAACAGGCGCTCAGCCACATCTCGCTCAGCGTGAACAAGGGAGATTTCATCGGCATCATCGGGCCCTCGGGCGCCGGCAAGTCCACGCTTGCCGCCTGCCTGTCGGGCGCCGTGCCCCACCACTACACCGGCACGTTCTTTGGGTCCGTCATGGTCGACGGCCACGACACCTGCGAAGTCTCGCTCACCGACGTGTCGCAAATCGTCGGCAGTGTGCTACAGGATATCGACACGCAGATGGTCGCTTCGATCGTCGAGGACGAGATGCTCTTTGGCCTCGAGAACTTTGGCGTTCCCCACGACCAGATCGAGCAGCGCGTGAGCGAAACGCTCGAGACCGTCGGCATCAGCGACCTGCGCGACCGCGAGATCGCCACGCTCTCGGGCGGACAGAAGCAAAAGGTAGCCATCGCCGCCATCCTCGCCATGCGCCCGCGCGTCTTGGTTCTAGACGAGCCCACCGCGGCACTCGACCCCGCCAGCTCCACATTGGTCTTCGAGACGCTGCGTGAGGCAAACCGCGTACTTGGAATCACCATCGTCGTCGTTGAGCAAAAGGTCGCTCTGCTCTCGGAGTACTGCAACCGCGTGTTCGTGCTCAACCATGGCGAAATTGCGCTGCAGGGCGAGCCACACGAGGTCTTCGCGCATACCGACGAGCTCCGTGCCATCGGCGTCGACTGCCCTCGCGTCACGCGTATCTTCAATAGCCTCGAGGCCGATGGCCTGGTAAGCGGTACCCCCTGCTTGAATGTCGATGAGGCTGAGCGCCTGATTTCGGGCATCGTCGACCCCGCACACGCGGCCATCGAAGCCCAGGCGCCCACCGGTTCCCCGCATGCACCGTCGTTGCGTCCTCATGCCAAGGACGCCGAACCCGTACTCACCTTCGACCATGTTGAGTTTGCCTATCCCAATGGCGGCGCCGCCGTACACGACCTTAGCCTGACGCTCTATCCTGGCGAGCTCGTGGGCATCGTCGGCCAGAACGGTGCCGGCAAGACCACGCTCACCAAGCTGCTCACGGGCCTGCTTAAGCCCGCCTCGGGCAGCGTGCGCGTTACGGGCCTGGATACTGCCGCGGTCCCCACGAGCCGTATCGCCCGCGAGGTCGCAACGCTCTTCCAAAACCCCGACCGCCAGATCTGCAAGGATACCGTGCTCGACGAGGTCGCCTTTGGCCTGGAGCTTGCCGGCATCGACCGTGCCGAGGCGCTGCGTCGTGCTCAACTCGTCATCGACCGCTTTGGCCTGCCGGCCGACGAGGCGCCTTTCTCGCTCTCGCGCGGTCAGCGCCAGATGGTGGCACTCGCCTCCGTCGTGGTCGTAGAGCCCAAAATCGTGGTGCTCGACGAGCCCACGAGCGGCCTTGATTACCGCGAGTGCATGACCGTCATGGAAACAGTGCGCACCATGGCCGAGCGCGGCTGCGCCGTAATCATGGTCTGCCACGATATGGAAGTCGTCTCGGATTTTGCCGAGCGCATTGTGGTAATGGCCGACGGTCGCATCCTCGACCGCGGTCGCACGCACGAGCTATTCTCGAACATCGATCTCATGCGGCGTGCCTACGTGGAGCCTCCCCAGGTTATTGAACTCTCGCGCCGTCTGGCATCTTCCGTCTCGCCCGCTTTTGCGCAGGTGAGCGAGGTCACCGATGTCGTTCGAATTACCAAGGAGATGGTCCACCGTGGTTAACGTCATCGACTACATGCCGGGCGATACGCTGCTGCATCGCCTGAATCCCGTCGTCAAACTGGGCCTCGCCGCCGCCATCATCGTCGGCATCTTCTTGTCCGACACCTACGTGGCGCTGCTGGGCTTTTTGGCACTCACCCTTGCACTGGGTGCCTATGCCGGCGTCGTCGACCGTCTGTTCTCGCTGCTCAAGTTGCTGATTCCGCTCGCGCTTATCATGCTGGTGCTCCAGCTGGCCTTTATGCGCGATGGCAACGTGGTGTGGGGCTTTATCACCGACACGGGCCTCATCACAGGATCGAAGGCCTGCCTGCGCCTGCTGGGTGTGGCGTTACCACTCATCCTCATGCTCATGGTGACCAAGCTCAACGACCTTGCCAACGCCTGCGTCGAGGTGCTGCACGTGCCGTATCGCTATGCCTTCACCTTTACCACGGCGTTGCGCTTTGTGCCGGTGTTTGGTCAGGAGATGAACGCCATCATGGAGGCGCAGACCGCACGCGGCGTCGAGTACGACACCAAGAACCCCATCAAGAAGCTTAAGCTCATGCTGCCACTGTGCGTGCCGCTGCTCATCTCGAGCGTGGGCAAGACCGATGCCACAGCCTTGGCGGCAGAACAGCGCGGCTTCTACCTGCGTACGCGCGCCAGCTCGTACAAGCGCTACCCCATCAAAGGCCTGGACATCGCCGTGCTCATCGTCAGCATCGCCCTCATCGCCATCGGCTTCCTGTTCTAGTTCACCACTGACAGCAACCGCCCAACGCAAAAGGCCTCGGCTCGCACCAAACGAGCCGAGGCCTTTACTGTTTCACAAGATAAAACCTACCAAAATTAACCTGTCCCTTTTTGACAGGTCGGAAGCTAGAGGCGGTAGGGGGCGCCGCTGCGGATGATGGATTCACGCACCAGGACGTCCATGGCGTCGAGGGTGATCTCGGGCATCTCTCGGTACTTCTGCAGCACCGATAGCTCGGTGCAGGCCAGAATGACGCGGTCGCAGCCGCTACGGGCGAACTCCCACATCACGCGGTCGAACCTATCCATATCGGGCTCGCGTCCGGCCTTCACATCATCGTAGATAAGCGACATCACATCGTTCTGACGTTTCTCGCTGGGATAGACAACCTCAACACCCGCAGCCTTACATTCGCGACCGTAGACGCCCGCGCCCACGGTTCCGTCGGTGCCCATGATGCCAATCTTGTGCACCGGCTCGGCCGGCATACTCAGGTTGGGATCGAACTCGCACTCCCCCATCACCGCACCGGCCAGAGCATAGCGCACCGACTCACGCGGCATGTGGATAATCGGCACTGTGGTAAACGACTGGATCTGGTCGTAGAAGTAGTGCGACGTGTTGCAGGGAATGGCAATGTGCGCACAGCCCAGCGACTCGAGTGCCTGGGCACACTCTTTCATGGTCGCCAGCAGCTTGGCATGCTCGCCGGTCTTAATGGCCAGCGTGCGGTCGGGCATGGTCGACTTGGAGAGCACCACCATGTCGATATGTTCCTGATCGCAGGCAGCAGCCGTATGACGCACCACCTGGTCGTAGTAATACGACGTGGCCTCGGCGCCCATGCCGCCGATAACTCCCAGCTTTTCCATCGCCGCCTCCTTGGTGACGCTTGCGCAATTGCGCGTATCATACCCGCGCCCGCCCGATGCAAACCGGACGGGCGCCGCACTCATCTACTTGTAATACGTCTTGAACAGCTTAAAGTGGCGCAGCTTGGTGTGCCACATGCGCAGCCAGCGGTTAAAGACAAAGTCGCCCTTCATAAACGAAGGGTCGGCGCCCTTACCTTCCTTGTCCAGGCGATGCACCTTAGCGCGCAGCTCGGGATCCTTGACGTACTTGTCGACGACGCCCATGGGGACGACCATCCACAGGGCCTCGTCCTGCGCCGTCACAAACTCCGGCTCAAACGGGCGGTTGAACACATACTCGTCCACCACATACTTGGCAACGTTAAAGCCGCTGTTGGTAACGTAGTAGTTGCTGCGACCCTGGCGCGTGTTGAAATCGAAGAACTTAAACGAGCCGTCGCGCTCGTCGTACTTAACGTCAAAGTTGGAATAGCCCACAAAGTGAAGGTCCTCGAGCAGCTTGCGCACGCCGCCCATGAGTTCGTCGTTAGGCTCGGTAATGATACAGGCATGGTTGCCGACACCGTGGGGCTGATGCTCCTCGAGCAGCACATGGCCCAGGCACATCATGCGGACCTTACCGTTGCGGTCGGAATAGCTGGTGAGCACGCGCATGTACTCGTCGTTGCCGGGCACGCGATCCTGCAAGATCAGATCGTCGGTGTAGCCGCTGGCATACGAATCGCGAATGACCTGTTCCAGCTCGGCGCGGTCGGCAATCTCATAGGCCTTCTTCTGGCCCTCGAACTCATGCTGCCACCACATGATGCCGTCAGAAGGCTTCAGAATCATCGGGTAAGGAAAATCGATCTGGTCGAGCACTTCGGCAGGCGCCTCACCCTGGGCATTAAGCATCGCCTTGGTAAAGGTAAACGTGTGTGGATAGGGCACGCCATGCTTCTCGCACAGCTCGTAGAAGATCTCCTTCTTCTGGCACTGCTCGAGCATGCTGTAGGGCGCGTAGGGAGCGACGATGTTATCCGCCAGCTCATGAGCATCCTTGGCTTGAGCCACGAGAGCGACATAGTTGTCGCCGCAGCCCACAAGGACAATAGTCTTGTCGGCATGCGCTTGGGCAATGCCGTTGACGGTTTTGAGCATCACGGGCATGGTGTCGATATCCACGTTGGGCGTGTAGTCGATAATCTGGCTGCGGTACGCGGGACCCGTCTGATACTTGCCAAAGACCAGACTCTTGACCTGGTACTCCTCGTAGAAGGCGCGCGCCACCGAATAGGCGTTGATGTCGCCACCAAGCAGCACGGGAATGAACTCGCGCTCTGTAAATTGCAATGCCATGGAAACTTCCTATCATGAACTGCCCACACAACGGGCGGTCTTTGCGCAACTGATTTATTCTAGCGTGCCAAGCCGCCGGCGCCCAAAGCTCCACCGTATCTATGGCAATCGACGTAATCGTCCAGCACGAAGGCCAGCACGAAGACGGCGCTCACCATTGTATGACAGCGGGCAATGAACCTACCATTGTTGTAGGATTCAGTGTATTGACATCCTCGAGCGAAAGGCGCGCACGTGCCCCAAGACCATCCGACCGATAATCCCATCCTCAATGCCGCGAGGCGCGAGCTGGCGAAACGTGCGAAAGCGACCGCTCCCCTGTGCACGGCAAACGACGCCTACAACGGACCCGCCCGCATCGTCTCGGTCAACACGTCGGCACACAAGGGCACGCGCAAGTCGCCCGTCGCCGACGGGCACGACACCGTTATAGAGCAATTTGGCCTCGCCTCCGACGCACACGCCGGGCATTGGCACCGCCAGGTCTCTTTTTTAGCCGCGGAGTCCATCCAGACGGCGGAGGCACGCGGGCTCGATGTGCACGAGGGCGACTTTGGCGAGAACTTCACAACCCAGGGCCTCAACCTGCTCTCGCTCCCCCTGGGAACGCAGCTCAAGCTTGGAAGCGACGTGATCGTCGAAATCAGTCAGATCGGCAAGGTCTGCCACACACGCTGTGCCATCTACTATCTTGCCGGCGACTGCATCTTTCCCCACGAGGGCGTTTTTGGCGTGGTACTAAAGGGTGGAGAGGTCTACGCCGGCGATGATATCCAGGTAATCAAACTCGGCGACGGCACCTGTTCGTTCACCCCTGCCGAGGCCATCGAGGAGATTGAGCAGGCTCGCCAGAAGGGCACGCTGTAGTTATAAAACCCCACGTTGAGATGGCTTTTACAACCCAAAACTCCTCTCAAACAGGGCTCTGTAACGTTAAAGTTGAACTCTATGGTTTCTCAACAATTCATCATAACTGCAGGTCAAAGCCAAAGCCTCAAGTTAAACTTGACCCTTTGGGACCTTTAAGGTTCAAGTTGAGGTCGAAAGCAGTAGTAGAATACCGTTCGAACCATAACCTACGATTGATTGCAGAGGGACTGGATGCAGCATTCGAATCATCGCACCGCAGCGCTCATTGCGTCGAAGCCGGCTCGTATCATCACGAGCGCCGCGCTCGCCGTTGCGCTGACGGCCACGCCGATGCTCTCCCCCGTTGCGGCGTATGCCGCCTCGCAGGCAACGCAGGACCAGCTTTCCGCAGCCCAGCAGAAGATCGAAGCCGCCACGAGCGCCTACAACGGCGCCCGCACCAAACTCGATGACCTGCAAAAGCAGATTGACTCCAATGAGGCAAGCATCGAGGAAATCGAGGCCAAGCTTCCCGAGCAGCAGGCCAAGGCAAGTTCCGCCATGCGCGATCTGTACAAGTATCAGAAGGGCACCAATCCCATCGTGAGCTTCCTGGTCAACGCGCAGAGCCTGGGTGAGTTCATCACGACCTGCAAATACACCAACCAGATCACGAGCTCGAGCGTCGACGAGATCGAAGAGCTCAATAACATGCAAACCGAACTCGAGCAGAACAAGGCCGAGCTCCAGCAGGCCAAGTCTCAGCTTGAGGCGGAGCAGAAAAACGCCGAGGACGCGCTGGCGCAGGCCCAGCAGCTCCGCAGCGAGGCACAGGCAAAAGCCGAGCAGGAAAATGCCGCCGAGCTTGCCAAGCTTGAGGCCGATAAGGCCGCTGCCGCCGAGAAGCTCTCGGGCGAGGGCGTAAGCGGCAGCAATTCCAGCAGCCAGGCCACCAACACCAACACCACCATCGACACCACGGTGAACAACGCCAATACCGGTAGTTCCGATTACGATTCGTTCATTAATGAGTGGACGAGTCGCATCGACAACTACCTTGCCGGCTCCCCCATGGCAGGCCAGGGCTATAACTTTGCCGTCGCCGCTTGGAATACCGGTGTCGATCCCCGTTGGTCCCCCGCCATCGCCTGCATCGAGAGCACCAAGGGTGCTTATTGCGCCAATTCTTACAACGCCTGGGGCTGGAGTGCCCGTGGCGGCGGTTGGCGCAGCTTTGGCAGCTGGAGCGAGGGCATCTCCGCCCACGTTGCCTATCTGGGCGCCAACTACGGCTCCACCCTTACCCCGGCAGCGGCCAAAAAGTACTGCCCGCCCACGTGGCAGGACTGGTACAACAAAGTCGCCGCTCAGATGAACCGCATCTAAGTGCAACTGCAAAGGGCCCCAATGGGGTCCTTTTCTTTTAGGTAGCGGAGGTATCGACGACGCCGGTCGCATTGGCAACCGCGACTATGACAATCATGCATAGGAGCAGCACACCCAATGCCTTGAGCCAGAGTTTCGCGAGTTTCTTGCCGCGATAGCTGTCGAGCAGTGCGAATCGCCGACGAAGACGGCGCTTATCGAGCAGTGCGAAATGCATAAGCACCATAAGGCCATCGACAAAGAAAAAATACTCGATTATGAGAAGCCACGTCGGGTAGCTTTGGTTTGCTCCGGTGGGGTGAAAGACGGCAAAGTGACTTCCGGCAAAGAACACAAGCAGCGAGAAGCAGACGAGCGTATTCCAAATGCGGCCCAGAGACTCCGGAACGCGAGAGAGCAGGCCGCATGCAGCGGAGGCGGCAGGGCCAGGAGGCCCTGCGGGGTTCTGGAGCCCTTGGGGCGTCAACACCGTCTCCGAGGCCGGAGTTCGGACAGGCGGCGCAGGAGGCCGCACGGGGCGACTCAGATCGTATGCCGCGCGCGTCGCCCGTCCCAACGCTTCCGCACTCGCAAAACGCTTGGCCGGGTCGAGCGCCATCGACATGCAGACGGCATCGGCAAGTGGAGTGGGAATGCCGCGCGCCTCGCATTGCTCGCGCATGTCGAGCCCTGGCTTAGGGTCGACTCCCGTCAAGCAGAAGAACAACAGGGCGCCAAGTGCGTAGACGTCGCTTCGCACGCTCGTCTGCCCAAACCCATACTGCTCGGGCGGCGCATAGGGTCGCGTGCCAAACTTGACGGTGTCGGCATCGGCGCCATCGTGCCATACGCGCGCGATCCCCAGGTCGATAATCACCAGCGATGAAAACGTCAGGCCGTCATCAGGCGTATAGTTGGCACCTGTCACGATGATATTCGACGGCTTGAGGTCACGATGGATCACCGGCGCCGACGTCTCCCCCGCCATTGCAAAACCGGCATGGAGCTCGCCCACGGCGTCGCAAAGGACAGGATACAATTCACGCGCATAATCGGGGGTGGCTCCCAGACGGTCCACCAGCGCCCCGAGCGTCTCCCCTTCGATGTATTCCATAACCACGTTGAGCTCGTCGCCCACACGACGACAATCGACGATTCTGGGCAGGTGCTCAAAACGCCTGCCTGCCCGCTGAACGGCAAACAGACGCTCGTATGCCCCGCCGATTTGAGCCGAAGCATCGATGCGTTTACGGACAAAGGGGCCGAGCGAGCCACCGCCGGTTCCTTCAAAGTACACGAGCTCGGTTGTTTCAACGGTCGAGCGCTTAAGTACACGCTCCACGCGATAGCTGTCGTCGCAATCGAGCGACGCCAGGTGCTCGGCAAGCGCTGCGGTCAGCTCGTCATCGGAATATGTTGGGGTCTGAGTATCCATAGCCTCCATCATAGCGCAGGGCGCAGACACCCCATGGCATCCGCGCCCCGTTCGTTTGCATCGTTGTTCGGCAGCTCCGCCGGCTCAGATATCAGCCGCTAACTCACCGTCTCCTCGCCAAAGCGATACAGCTCCTCGTTGACCTTTTGGAGGCTGCACCCGCGATCGATGCAAAAGATGATAATCGCATCGCGGCGGTCCTTGCAGTTAAGGACGCTTACCCCGGCAGCCGTCAGCGCACGGTTGGTCTCTTTGAGCGTCAGCGCCATCGCAAAGGCAATCTGCAGCACCTTATTGCGGCTCGGATGCCGCGCACCGGTAAAGATCTGATAGCCAAAGGTCTCATTGAGATCGGCCATACGAACCACGCGCGAGCGCTCCAAGCCCTTTTCCTGTAGTAGCTGCTTCAGGTAGTCCGAAAGCGACGGGGCGGCAAAGTCGTGCTCTTTGATATAGCCATCGATGTTCGGCGCGTCGAGAAGCTCATTGAGCAACTCCTCGGTCAGCTTTTTATCGGGCATACGACTTCACCTCCCCCAGTGCATACAACATGCTAGAAACCGCTTACGTCCGAACGCTCCCAGCTAGCAACCTGGTCGGGAGACACCGTACCCAGCGCCTCGAACTTCCAAGAGCCGCCCGCCTTCAGATGATTGGTGTTTGCAAGAGCCGTTCCAACCTGGTTGCCATCGGCATCATACAGAACATATTCGATCTGAATGTAGCTCTTTTCCTTGTCCGTGTTATTGGTCAGCGTGCCCGTGATCTTATAGGCAAACTGATTGGAGGTGTCTTCAGCCTCGTCAGCAATGGTATACGGTTCTTGCGGTTCTTTTTGCTCCTCAGCCTGCTGTGTCGCCTCGGCAGGCTTTGCCGAATCGCTCGCAGACGAATCGGTTGAATTGCCACCCATAGAGCCCACGGCACCGACAA
Organism: Collinsella aerofaciens; assembly: GCF_025289055.1. Taxonomy (GTDB): domain Bacteria; phylum Actinomycetota; class Coriobacteriia; order Coriobacteriales; family Coriobacteriaceae; genus Collinsella. Next base: position 21,258 of record NZ_JAESIQ010000026.1, on the reverse strand, counting down.
TAACCAGCACCACGATGACGCCTAGGACAATCTTGCCGATCGGCTTCTTTCCCTCTTTTGCCATTATTCATCCTTCCTACGATCCGGCTACCGTGCCGGTACACAGCACATCGTAGGAAGGATTGAACTTGAATTCATTAGCTGAGAGCTAAGGCTGCGGTAAACGACCAATGCAGTTATCCAAACGCCGAGCAAACGCACTGCGCGCGACCGTCTGCTGGCAGTGCATCAACCCACCGTGACGGATTCCCCGGTAAAGGCACTGATCATCAACAGGACAAAGAAAACAAGGTAGCTGGCACTCAGCAGGTACGCAATGATCAGAAAGACGACCCAGCCGACATTGGTTTTACCGTCGGCACGGCGTTGCTCGCGATTGCGGCAGAGCCAAATCGTCACGCCGATGGCAGTGATAAACAGCACGAGCGCCGCCGCGGCAAGCCCGGCAAGCGCAAACATCACGCCAACGCTCACAGCAATAACCGGAAGCAGCAGCAAACCGCACCCGCATCCACCCGGACTATATACGGCAGACTGTCGGCGTCGCCTCATCGCCGCGCCACCCCCATCATCTTTGAGCACTACAGTGCGATGGCCTGCTGAACAGGAACGATCTTGTCGAGTTCCGGTTCGATCCGCCTTTTCTCGGCCTCAAGGTCAAACGCCACCTGAGCGCGCAGCCAATAACCATCCGTCAGGCCAAAATAACGGCAAAGACGGAGGTCGGTGTCGGCCGTCACGCGACGTTTTCCCAAGACAATCTGCCCGATACGCTGAGCCGGAATCCCAGTCTCCTTAGCAAGGCGATATTGAGAAATGCCCATGGGAACAAGAAACTCCTCTTTGAGAAGCTCACCAGGAGTCACCGGCGACAGCAAATCGGCCGAAGCCTCATCACTTGTGATAATCGACGATTTCGACATTCCAAGCCATCTCCTGTCTCCACTCAAAACAGACCCGATAGCGCTCGTTAACACGGATGCTATATTGACCGGCACGATCGCCCTTCAAAGCTTCCAGGCGGTTGCCCGGTGGAACGCGAAGATCATCAAGTGAAGCACAAACCTGCAGTTGGCGAATCTTCCTCAACGCAACACGCTCAAAGGGCACGAACCTCCTGACCCGCACACCCATGGCAAAGCGTTCGGTATCCTCATCTTTATACGATGCAATCATAGTATCGCCTTACGTTAGTAACGTCAAACGTTTCTATAGACTTACATCTCTATTATATCGTACGTTTGTTCGTGTTTTCTAGAACAAATAGTCCTTCACGCCTTAGTCAAGCAAAAGCAATCGTTTATAGACATCGAGGCCTTTGAGTAGGATTTCCTCGTCGAAGAGCATGCTATCGGTATGCAGAGCGCTTGTGGCATAGGCGGGGCAGCCATCAGCGTCGCTCGGATTGTCTTGTCCCTCTGGCACGCCCGTGCCCAGCAAGAAGAACACGCCCGGCAGATGGCGTTGATAGAACGCGAAATCCTCGGCGATCAGCAGCGGCTCGTCCACAAGTTGCAGCTCGGACAAGGCAAGCGCAATGCAGGCAAACAGCTCGGGGTCGTTATCGACTGGCGGATAGCCCTCGGCAAAGTCGAGATCGTACGTACAGCCTGTTGCGGCACAGGCATCGTCCAGCACGCGGCGCACGCCTTCGCGCGCCCGGTCGAACATGTCGTCCGTAAACACACGCAGGCTGCCGGCAACATGGGCCTCCCCCGCCACCGCATTGCAGACGTTACCGGCCTGCAGCAGACCAAACTTGCCGATACAGGGCTCGTCGGTGCCCAGCTCGTCCATCAGTTCGCGCTCGGCAACCAAGAACTTGGCAGCCGCCAGCGCCGCATCGTGCGACTCCTCGACCGGAACGCCATAGGTCTTAGCGATATGGATGCTCGTCCCGTGAATATGAATGTGTGTCTCACTCGAACGCGCCAGCAACGGACCGGAGCAGCTCGCCAACGTGCCGGCGGGCAGATCGGGCCACACGTGGAAGCCGAAGATGCGATCCACCCCGTAGCGCTCGAACACGCCGCTCTCGCACACCGTCTTGGCACCACCAGTCGTCTCCTCGGCCGGCTGAAACACAAAGAGAACGTTGCGCCTAATGGCGCCCGGCTGCTCGCGAATCATACGGTCGACATACGTCGCGGCGGCAAGTGCCATGGCCATGTGTCCGTCATGTCCGCAAGCGTGCATCTTGCCGGGATGGATCGAGGCAAAGGCCGCTCCCGTCGCCTCCGCGATGGGCAGCGCATCCATATCGGCGCGAATCGCCGTGGCACGCGCGGCACCAACGCCAGCGTCGAAGAAAGCGCAGACGCAGCTGGGACACGGATGGGTCACCTCGCAAGCGAGCGGCGCCAACACGCCCTCGATATAGGCAATAGTCTGCGGAAGATCGAAATCGAGCTCCGGAATGCGATGGAGATCGCGGCGATAGCGACGGAGTTCTTGGAGCTCGGTCATAGAGAATCCCTTCGTGAGGCACATCTGTTGCAACTTATTGTGATACAGGATTGTGGCACACATGTTTCCAGCATATTGCTGCATTTTTTAAACGTTATATACGAATACTCTTGTTTGGTAAAGTGCAACGTGATAGGGTCTTTACCACTTGATAGAGGCGCGGGCACGAAGAGCCACGGGCGAGTCGGCAGACTTTGACCCCGTGGGGAGGCGAAACCCGCCGAACTGGGTTTTTCGGGCACGAACAACCTGGTGGGCCTGTGGGAAACACCCACAGGACTGTCTGCAGCAATGCGGGAGCGCTATCCGGACATTGGGTCCACGCTATGCGGATTCGATGCGCAGATGGCGCCGTCTGGATAGCGAGGTTTACGGGACATGGCATTGACCCCCAACGAGGCATATGCGGCCAAGCAGCCGTTTGTGGACAAAGAGACACTCGAGCATATCGTCGAGCAGTTCCCCACGCCATTTCATCTATATGACGAGGCGGGCATCCGCCGCAACATGCAAGAGGTGCGCGACGCCTTCGCATGGAACCCGGGCTTTAAGGAATACTTTGCCGTCAAGGCCAATCCCAACCCGGCGCTCATCTCCATTCTCAACGAATACGGCTGCGGCTGCGATTGCTCGAGCTATACCGAGCTCATGATCGCCCACTCACTGGGTATCACGGGACACGACATCATGTTCTCGTCCAACGACACACCGGCTGCCGACTTTGAGCTCGCCGACAAGCTGGGTGTCATCGTCAACTTTGACGACATCAGCCACATCGGGTTCTTTGAGCGCGTTGCGGGGCCCATCCCCAAGACGGTCAGCTGCCGCTTTAATCCAGGCGGCCTGTTCCAGCTCTCCAACGGCATCATGGACAACCCGGGCGATTCCAAATATGGCATGACCACCGAGCAACTCTTCGAGGCCTTCCGCATGCTCAAGACCAAGGGCGCCGAGGACTTTGGCATCCACGCATTCCTTGCCAGCAACACCGTCACCAACGACTACTACCCCAAGCTCGCGCGCATCCTCTTTGAGCTTGCCGTACGCCTGGAGCGCGAGACCGGCGCACGCGTCGCCTTCATCAATCTGTCCGGCGGTGTGGGTATCCCCTACCTGCCCGAGCAGCAGGCTAACGACATTCACACCATCGGTGAGGGCGTACACGCAGCCTACGACGAGATTCTGGTCCCCGCCGGCATGGGCGATGTGGCGATCTGCACCGAGATGGGTCGCTTTATGATGGGCCCCTACGGATGCCTGGTCACCAAGGCCATCCACGAGAAGCAGATCTACAAAGACTATATCGGCGTGGACGCCAGTGCCGTCGATCTGATTCGTCCTGCCATGTATGGCGCTTACCACCACATTACGGTGATGGGCCAGCCGGGTGGCGACGACAAGACCACAGCGCCCGTCACGGACACCTACGACATCACGGGCAATCTGTGCGAGAACAACGACAAGTTCGCCATCGATCGCGAGCTGCCGCATATCGACATGGGCGACCTGCTTGTGATCCACGATACCGGCGCGCATGGCTACTCCATGGGCTACAACTACAATGGACGCCTGCGCTCCGCCGAGGTCCTGTTGCGCCCCGATGGCTCGGCCGACCTCATCCGCCGCGCCGAGCGCCCGGGCGATTACTTTGCCACGCTCGACGTGCTACCGAGCGGCCGAGAGCTGCTGGCCAAGTCGCGCGCCGAAAGTGCCCGCCGTCGCGCCCAAGACGAGCGCCTGGCAGTCGCAGCTCAATGGAACAAACGCATCCAGATCGCGGACGCGAAGGAGAAGAACATGGACATCCGCAATCTCGAGGGCTCAATCGTCGCCCTCGTCACGCCGTTTAAAAAGGATGGCAGTGTCGACTTTGACGCACTCGAGCGCCTTATCGATTTCCACCTGCAAAACGGCACCGACGCCATCCTCACCCTGGGCACCACCGGCGAGAGCGCCACGATGACCGACGACGAGGACAACTCCGTCGTCGCCGCCGTGGTCAAGCATGTTGCAGGACGCGTCCCCGTCATTGCCGGCTCGGGCTCCAACTCCACGCAGACCATGCTCACCAAGTCGCTTACTTACCAGGGCTTGGGAGCCGACGGCCTGCTGCTCATTACCCCCTACTACAACAAGTCCAACGAAGAGGGTATCTATCAGCACTTTAAGACCGTCGCCGATGCCGTGGACATCCCCTGCATCCTGTACAACATCCCCGGCCGCTGCGGCTGCGGTATCAGCGAGCGCAACGTAGAGCGCCTGGCCGCGCACCCCAACATCATGGGTATTAAGGAGGCCTCGGGCAACGTCGCCTACGCGGCCAAGATCGCCCACCTGCTGTCAGACGACTTCCGCATGTACTCGGGCGAGGACGCGCTTACCGTGCCGCTCATGAGCCTGGGCGCCTCGGGCACCATCAGCGTGTGGGCAGACGTGCAGCCGCAGCTCGTGCATGACATGTGCCGCGCCTATTTGGACGGTGACGTGGCGCGTGCCCGCGATATCCAAATTGCCGGCCAGCCGCTCATCAATGCCCTCTTTAGTGAGGTCAACCCCATCCCCGTCAAAGAGGCGCTCGCCCAGATGGGTATGATCGAGGCAAACTACCGCATGCCGCTGTGCCCCATGGCAGACGACACGCGCTCTGCACTTACCGATGCTCTGAAGGGGGCTGGTCTGCTTGATTAAGACCGTCATTATGGGAACGGGCCGCATGGGCTCGCTCATCCGCACCACCGCCGAGGGCGTTGTCGACGCCGGCGGGCAGCCCGTTTTTGATATCGTCGCCCAGATCGGTTTTGATCTGTCCGAGCTCGAGAGCGCCCCGGCGGCCGACGTTATCATCGACTTCTCGAACGTCGTGACCTTCGAAGCCGTCGTCGCCTATGTCGAGCGCACGGGCGCGGCGTTGGTCTCGGGCACCACAGGCTACACCCCCGAGCAGATGGACCGCCTGCGTGAGCTGGGCCAGAACACCCGCGTTATGCACTCGGGCAATTACTCCATCGGCATCGCAGCCCTGCGTCATCTAGTGGCCCAGGCCACGCGTGGGCTGCCCGGCTTTGACTGCGAGATTGTCGAGACTCACCACAACCAAAAGGTCGACGCCCCCAGCGGCACCGCCAAGCTGCTGCTCGACGCCGTAGTCGAGGCCGAGCCCGAAGCAGGCTACCACCCCGTCTACGGTCGCGAGGGCATGTGCGGCGCGCGCGACTCCAAGGAGATCGGTATGCACTCGCTGCGCGGCGGCACCGTCGCCGGCGTCCACGAAGTGAGTTTCTTTGGCCAGGACGAGGAGGTCACGCTCACTCACCGCGCCACGAGCCGTCAGATCTTCGTCAACGGCGCCCTGGCCGCCGCCCAGAAGCTCGTCACCCGCGAACCCGGCTTCTATACGTTCGACCAGGTCATGTTTGCCTAACCAGGTATCAACCGAATCCGCCCAAAGGAGAGATAGCAAATGAGTAACGCAGCCGAGATGGATGCACAGGAGATTATCAACTACATCGCCACCGCGCCCAAAAAGACGCCCGTCAAGTTGTACGTGCGCGAGAAGCCGGGCATGAAGGTTGCTTGGGGCGACGCACATGTCTACGGCGGTCGTCGCGGCAAGACCGTCTTTGGCGACTGGGATGAGCTTAAGGCCATCCTGGACGCCAACGCCGATTCCATCGATTACTACGACGTGGAGAACGATTGCCGCAACTCCGCCGTGCCCATGCTCGACCTTAAGGGCATCAACGCCCGCATCGAGCCGGGCGCGATCATCCGTGACCGCGTCGAGATCGGCGATCGCGCCGTCATCATGATGGGCGCCATCATCAACATCGGCTCCGTCATTGGCGAAGGCTCCATGATTGATATGGGCGCCGTGCTGGGCGGCCGCGCCACCGTGGGCAAGAACTGCCACATCGGCGCCGGCACCGTGCTGGCAGGCGTTGTGGAGCCCGCCAGCGCCACGCCCGTCATCATCGAGGACGATGTCATGATCGGCGCCAACGCCGTGGTCCTGGAGGGCGTGCACGTAGGCAAGGGCGCTGTCGTTGCCGCCGGCGCCGTGTGCGTCGAGGACGTCCCCGCCGGCGCCGTCGTGGCCGGTGTCCCCGCCCGCGTCATCAAGATGCGCGACGAGAAGACCAACAGCAAGACCGGCCTGGAAGAGGGCTTACGTCAACTTTAATAGTTACGCGGTTTTGACAAACCGCGTTTTCGCTGACGTATGCCCAACCTGCGGCGCAATGTCAGCAACCAAGCCGAAAACAAAAAAGGCCGAAACCCCATCCAGGGCTCCGGCCTTTGCTTTCCCGCTGTAGGCGTAACACAACTTATCGATTCTCGATGCTGCCGATGTTTTTGAGCTCGATGGAGATGAGGCCGTTGGGCTCGTTGACGAACTCAATGTACTCGGAGTTCGAACCCATCTCGGCCGGGAAGCTGATCTCGATACCCGTGTCGGTACGAATCTTGTGATTGCGCACGGCCGCGCGCTCGACCTGCTTGCGCTCCACGGGCACACGCTCAGGCACCTTCTCCTCGGTCAGTGCCGCGCGCACGCTCTCCTTGATGACCGGCTCGTCCTCAAAGACCTCATCGACGATATCCCAAGGGGGCAGTTCCTCGTCATCCTCGACCTTCTCGGCAACGGCAGCCTTAACCTTAGCGAGCGCTACAGCCGTGTTGGCACCGTGCTCCTCGGCGACTTCCTCGACCACACGTGTCACGGTGTCGATGACCTCCTTGCCCGATACGCCCGTGTCACACTGCAACAAACCATCGGGGATAAGCATGCAGTCCTCGCCGGCGATCTTGCGCTTCTTGTCCACATAGCCGATCTCCATGGTGCTCGCGCGCACGATGGCATAGCTCGGCACCTTTTGCGAGGGGTTCGGCAGAATGGCGTAGTGGCGCGCGATGTCGTTGCGCACCTCCCCCTCCTCGCGGCCCACTTCGTGCATAAAAGCCTGCTTGGAGCCCAGCAGCATCACGGCAAACCAGCGGGCATCCTCATCGTCGTCAAAGTCCGCCACAAGCACGTCGGTGGACTCGGCTTTCTCAGCCTTGGTGAGTTCGGAAGAGATAAACTCCGCAATCTGCTGCGACAGGTCCACGAACTCGCGCTCGCCAAAGAAATAGCCCTTGAGCTCGCCGCCAAACGCAGAGTTCTCGGCAAACGTGGCACGTTTATTGTCGGCCGAGGTACGCGCGCGGCGCAGATGCGTGGTCACGAAGTTGCGCACGGTGCGGCTCTCGATATCGAGCTCGCGCTGGCTCATAACATTGACGGCGGAGTCAAAGTCCAGGATATGCAGAATCGCGTGATTGATTTTCATATACGGCATTCCGTTCTAGATCGATTTCGGCACGAATCAGTATAGCGGTCGAGCCCGCCCCAGGCGCTTCGAAGATTGGTGCATCGGGGACAGGTTGCTTGCACCAATGGTTAGCGCAGGAGCTCGGACTGCCAAGCCTCGAGCTGTTCTGCCAAACTCTTGCCGGCAGCGGGCACGTCGATCTGGGGTCGTTTGGGCAGCAGCGCACACTTAAGAATCGCAACGATGGTCTGCGAGACAAAGCGTCGTGTATCCTCGTCAAAGCCTTGCGCAGCCTGGAGCATCACGGGCAGGCTCTCGCGCAGATTCCCAGCGATATCCGCAAACCGCTCAGCACCCGTAGCCTCAAACACGGAGAACAACGCATCTACAAAACGCTCGCGTTCGCTAGGCGACACTGCAAGCAGCATCTCACGAATGGAACCATCAACGTATCGAGCACCGGCAGACAGGCGCTCACAGTACACGAAGTCGTGACCATCAACCACCCAGCTAAAGGGATTGTGCTGCAGCAGGCTGAACTCGGTGCTCTCAACGATGGCATAGTCCTCCTGTGTCTCGAACATCATGCCAAAGATCGACGACCGAGGTAGCGTCTTGTCGATTCGACCGGAAAGATCGGCAAAGGCGTCGCCGTTCAGAAACTCCTCGACGAAGCCCGGGCCATCATGGGAATACGCCCGTTCGATTCGTTCACGGGCAACATCGGAGCACATCGCTGCACCGTACACCGCAAGGTTTCCACCCTTGGAATGACCCCCGCACAAAAGCGGCCCGCCAATCGCATCCGCCGCCTCGTCCACATAACGTGCCGCGGATTCCTGGGCCGGCACAGGACACCGGAACGCCATGTTAAAGTCTTCTTTCCAGCCCACAATCGTACTATCGGTCCCCCGGAAGGAAAGATAACTAAACCCCGCCGGAAACCGGAACGCCATGGCTGCAAACTGCTCCGTCGCCACCATATCGCTCACAGCACGATAGCCGCAAACGTGCACGCCACGGTAGCGAGGACTTGCTGCCACGGCCTCCAACAAGGCCCTGCTCCCCTCCGGGTCCCACAAGTCGTCAATCATGTCCCGGTAGCACTCGGCACGCAGCAGCTCGCGTACGTCTAGGCCCTGCCAGTTCGTCAGCTCCGCCATATCACCCGGCAAACGCAAATAGGACAACCACGCAAAGACGAGGCTATCCACCGCGCAGAACGGCCGCTCCTCAAACGGATCAAACGCCGTCTGGGCATAGGTCAAAAAATTAGGCGAATCCGACATGGCCCTCCCATCAACTATGGTGCATTGGGATGGTGCATTGGGGTCAGGTTACTTTGCACCAAAAAGGCGCCCGGACCGTGTGGGCCCGGACGCCTTCATTGTAGCTTTTCGCTCTAGCGAGCTTGATTTAGCAGGAGAAATCGACGCTGTCGATGATGCCCTTGAGGGCCTTGGCGGAAACGGTGAGCTCATGCTGCTCGTCGTCGTTCAGCGGCACGGGGACGCGGCAGACAACGCCGTCGCGGCCAACGACGGTCGGCATGGAGATGGCAAGATCGGACAGGCCATACTCGCCCACCATGAGCGAAGAGACGGGCAGAACGGTCTGCTCATCGCGCATGACGGCGGTGCAGATGCGCTTGACGGCCATGGCGACGCCATAGTAGGTGGCGTGCTTCTTCTCGATGATGGTGTAGGCGGAGTTCTTGACGTCCTCGGCGATGCGCTTCTCGGCAGCCTCATGCTCCAGGTGGCCGTGAAGCTCACAGAAGGTGTTCAGCGGAACACCGGCAACCTGAGCGCTGGACCAAGCGACAAACTCGGAGTCGCCGTGCTCGCCCATGACATAGGCCTGGACATCGCGCGGGTCAACCTCGACGTGGGCACCAAGCATCTGCTGCAGGCGACCGGTGTCGAGCACGGTGCCGGAACCGATGACGTGGCCCTCGGGCAGGCCGGACATCTTGATGGCGGCGTAGGTCAGGACATCGACCGGGTTGGAGACGATGAGCAGAATGCCGTCGAAGCCGGACTTCTTAATCTCGGGGATAATGGACTTAAAGATGCTGACGTTCTTGTTGACCAGGTCCAGGCGGGTCTCACCGGGCTTCTGGGCAGCGCCAGCAGTGACGACGATCATGGCGGCGTCGGCGACATCGGAATAATCGCCGGCGTAGATCTTCATCGGCTCGGCAAACGTCATGCCGTGCGCGATATCCAGGGCCTCACCCTCGGCGCGGTTCTTGTCCACGTCGATGAGGACCATCTCGGAGAACAGACCGCTCTGCATCAGTGCGAACGCCGAAGACGAACCGACGAAACCGCACCCGACAATAGCGACCTTCTTCTCGTTAACCATTAGAAACTCCCATCTCTCTCCACAAACAAGCCGCCCGGGAACGACCCGAGCGGCTTGCCGTGATCCCAATACATCCAATCGGGACTTTGATTATGCTCCTATTCGCAGCCAAAAATCGACCGTTTACCGAAATTGTTTGCAGAATTCGTAAAATAACTGCACGAAATCGGTTTCGAGCTATTGACGAGCCGAAATAGCTTTCTAATACAGGCCCGCCTCGCGAATGGCCTCGACAGCCAAAGCGATCTGGTCGGGCGGCAAGACCAGCGCCATGCGCACGTGCCCCTCACCCGAAGGACCAAAGCTCGCGCCCGGCGTCACCACAACGCCGGCCTTCTCCATGAGCTCCTCGCAAAACGCCATGGAATCGGTGCGGCCACCGGGAAGCTTGGCCCACACAAACATAGAGCCATGCGCGTTGGGGCGCTCCCAGCCCAGGCCCTCAAGACCGTCGCACAGGGCATCGCGGCGCTCCTGGTACTTCAGACGCTGCGCCTCGACCTCATCGCGCGGACCGTTCAGGCAGGCGATGGCGGCCTTCTGGATCGGGAAGAACATGCCAAAGTCGATCTGGCCGCGCAGCTTGGCAAAGGCCGAGACCACATCCTCGCGACCGACCAAAAAGCCGATGCGGGCACCGGTGACGTTAAACGACTTGGAGAGCGAGAAGAACTCCACGCCCACCTCAAGCGCACCGGGATACTGCAAGAAGCTGCCGCCCGGCTCGCCGTCGAACACGATGTCGGAGTATGCGTTGTCGTGAACGATCAACAGATCATGTTCGCGGGCAAAGGCGATAATCTCCTCGTAGACCTCGGGCGTGCCCACCGAGCCGACCGGGTTCGCAGGCAGCGACACGATCATATACTTGGCACGATCGGCGACCTCGGGGTCGATGCCCGCCACATAGGGCAGGTAATTGTGCTCGGCGACCAGTGGATAGTACTCGAGCTTGGCGTCGGCGATCTTGGCGCCCGCCTCAAAGACCGGATAGCACGGATCGGGAACCAGAATGGTGTCACCCGGATCGAGCAGGGCCAGGCCCAAATGGCCCACGCCCTCCTGCGTGCCGTTGCACGACTGCACCATAGACGGCGTAATGCCCGAAACGCCAAAGCGGCGCTCGTAGTAATCGCACACGGCCTGCTTAAGCTCGGGCAGATCGCGCAGGGCATACTTCCACATCTCGGGATCTTGGGCCGCCTGCGTGAGCGCCTCGACCACGTGGTCGTACGGCTTAAAGTCGGGCGTGCCCACGCTCATGTTGTAAATGGTCTTGCCCTGAGCCTTCAGCGCGAGAAGCTTGTTGTTGAGCGAGGCGAAGACCTCCGCGCCAAAGCGGTCGAGACGCTGCGATGCCTGCATGGTGCCACCTTTCGATATAAAAAACGCAGCGCTCCGACAAGAGCGCCGCGCGATACGGGCCATCAGATTGCAAAAGTGTAACGCTTACAACCCCCGTATTGGTTCAATTTAGCCAACCTTAGTCAACTGGATTGAGCGCGTCGATCTGCGCAAGCCACAGACGCGAGCTAGCGTCACTCGGCATACGCCAATCGCCGCGCGGGCTGAGCGTCACCGAGCCCACCTTGGGACCATCGGGCAGACAGCTGCGCTTAAACTGCTGGGCAAAGAAGCGACGGTAGAACGTACGTAGCCACGTGTGGACGGTCTTGGCGTCGTAGACGCCCTCGAAGCTCTTGAGAGCCATGCGGTAGATCTTGCCCGGCTCAAAGCCAAAACGCAGCAGGTAGTAGAGGAAGTAGTCGTGCAACTCGTACGGGCCCACCAAATCCTCGGTCTTCTGCGCAATCTCGCCGTCGCCCGTGGGCGGCAGAAGCTCGGGGGACACCGGCGTATCGAGGATATCGAGCAAGACCTCGGCAATGCGCCCGCCAAAGACATCGGCGGCATAGCGTACCAGATGGCGCACAAGCGTCTTGGGCACGCTCGCGTTGACGGCGTACATGCTCATGTGGTCGCCGTTATAGGTAGCCCAGCCGAGCGCCAGCTCCGACAGGTCGCCCGTGCCAATGACAAAACCGCCAGCCTGGTTGGCCAAATCCATCAGAATCTGCGTACGCTCGCGCGCCTGGCTGTTCTCGTAGGTCACGTCCTGCACGGTCGGATCATGCTCGATATCCTTAAAGTGCTGCTCCACGGCAGCATGGATCGAGACCTCGCGAAAGCTCACGCCTAGGTCGCGAGCGAGCGACTCGGCATTGGACTTGGTGCGGTGCGTCGTGCCAAAGCCGGGCATGGACACGGCCGTGATACCGGTGCGCGGCAGGCCCAAGGCGTCGAACGCACGCACGGTCACGAGGAGCGCCAGCGTGGAATCGAGGCCGCCCGAAAGGCCGATGACGGCCGCCTTGGTGCCCGTATGGGCAAGGCGGGTCTTGAGGCCGGCGGTCTGCAGGTCGAGGATAGTCTCGCAACGCTCAGCCAGATCACCGTGGTCGGCCGGCACAAAGGGAGCGCGGGGGAAGACTCGGTCGATGTCGAGCGCATCGCGCAGGACAGGTTCTTCGGCCAGTACGCCCTCAAACGAAAACTCAACGGTCGCGGATTCCGGCGCATCGTCGGTGCGCGTCCACGTCGTCGAGCGACGGCGCTCGGCAACCAGGCGGTCAAGGTCAACGTCGGCGATGGCCATATCGCAGGTAAGCAGTTTGGTTGCGGCGAGCTTGGAGCCGTTTTCGTAGACGAGGTTCTCACCCGCAAAGACCATGTCGGTCGTGGACTCGCCCTCGCTCGCGTCCGCGTAGGCATAGGCGCAGTACAGGCGCGCGCTCTGATTGGAGATAAGGCTGCGGCGGTAATCTGCCTTACCGATAATCTCGTCCGAGGCCGACGGGTTGAGAATCACCGTCGCACCGGCAAGCGCCATCTCGGTCGAAGGGGGCGCCGGCACCCACAGGTCCTCGCAGACTTCAACGCCCAGCACCATATCCTCGGCACCCTCATCACAGCAGCGGTAGACAAGCCCCGAACCCAGCGGAACCGGACCCTGACCGGCAAATTCAACCCACACGGGATCCGCAGGCGACGGAGCAAACCAGCGACGCTCATAGAACTCGCCATAGTTGGGCAGATACTTCTTGGCCGTGAGGCCCAAAAGCTCGCCCGCGCAGCACACGGCGGCACAGTTGTAGATATTCTCGGCAACCACAACGGGAAGACCGATGGTAAAGACGATCGGCAGCTCACGGGTTTCATCGAGGATATGCACCAGAGCAGCCTCGCAGACATGCAGCAGTGTGCGATTATGGAACAGATCGGCCGCGGTATAGCCAGTCAGATTAAGCTCGGGCAACACCAACGCGCGAACGCCACGCCCGGCAGCATCGCGAACAGCCGCCAGCGCAACCTCGGCATTGCCCTCGACATCGGCCACGCGAATCTGCGGCGACGCCGCCGCCACACGCAAAAAGCCATCAGACTGAGAAAGGTGAAGATTCATAAGAATGCTCCCGTGCGTAGACGCCATTCACAACAATTAGCAAGTCCTATTGTAGTTCAACCGCCGGGTGGAACCGCATCCCACCAACTTGGTGAGCAATTGATGAGTTGATGGTATCTGTTAAATGTCACGTACGATTCACATCTGGTGGGTACCCTGATGGCTACACGAAACGAAGCAGATTTACACCGGGAGGACCCCGTATGACAACCAAGTACACCGACGCGCCGCGCACGCGCGTCATGACGCCGGCATCGCTCAACAACGGCGTACACGAGAACCATTCCATTGGACAGACCATGGCCATCGCGCCCAAAAAGGGCCTGTTCGACGACATTTCCATTCCCCAGATCATCGCCGGCGCCGCAGCTGCCGCCACGAGCGTGGCGCTTGCTTCAAAGATCGGCATTGCCGGCTCGGTGATTGGTGCCGCTGTGAGCTCAGTCATCACTGTTGTGTCCTCGCAGGTCTATCGCCACTTTATCTCCGCCAGCGCCGAAGCAATCAAGGGCACGCATGCCGCTGTCGACTACCCTGCCGGCGCCTACGAGCCCGTTGAGCCCGATGTCGAGGAGCACCTAGGTGGCGCCGCGACCACGCAGGAGATGCGCCAGGTTGCGGGACGCGCGACCACGGCGCGCGTCGCCCCCAACAGTCTGCGCGCCAAGGCGGCGGCAGAGCGCAGCCAGACACAAAAGAAGGTCATCGTCTTCTCGATCGCCATCGCCATCGTCGCGGTCATCGCCTGCGCCGGCGCCATCCTTATCACCACTGCCGGTGAGGGTCTGGGCGAGCGTCCCGAGCCAATCCTGTCGTCGCGCACGACCGAGAGCGATGCAAATGGCAACACTCAGCCGCAGGATCAGCAGGCACAGACGGACGACACGCAAGACAGTCCTACCTCTGCCAATTCGTCCTCGAACACCCAAAACCAATCGCAGGGCACCGATTCCTCTACGGCCAACAGTGGCACGCCGTCCGGCACGACCGACTCAAGCCAAACGACTGACGGTTCACAGCCGAACACGGGAGGCCAGACGAGCGACACCACGTCGGGAACGGGCACGGCAGACAGTAACAACACCAACAGCTCGAGCGGAACCGCTTCCGGCACGGCATCTGACAACTCGAGCCAAGGCACGGCATCGGGCAACTAAGCACGTTTGCCTCTCATAGATAACCGACCTGTACAACGGGCGCGAATCGAAAGCGATTCGCGCCCGTTTGCCTTGGGCGCCGCCATGGCGAACGCCATGCGATGGTAAGATGCTTTACATGTGTAAAGAGGAGATTTGCCATGAGCAAGACAATAGTTAGGCCCACGCTTTCGCTGGGCAACCACATCTATCTGTATCGCCTGCTGCGCGATGCGATTGGATGTGGCAAGCAAACGTTTATGACGCAGGTCGAGGAGGCGCTCGCCGCTGGCGACATGACCGCTTATGACCTGGGCTTCGAGTCCACGCGCGAGCTGCTCGAGGAGCTCGACGACTGCATTAAGCTGACCGTCTTTAAAGGCGGCCGCCTGTATGCCACGGTCATCGCCAACGAGGCCTGGGATGCTGCGCTTGCCAAGGGCGAGGACAAGCCCAAGACCGCCAAGGGCGCCAAGCAGTCCTACAAAAAGAAAAAGCGCGGTGAGAAGGACCTCAAGGCCGTGCGCCCCAAGCACGTTAAGCGTCCCGAGCCCGAAGCCATGGTTGAAGCCGCGCCGGAACCCAAGCCCGAGACAGAGATCGAAGTTGCTATTGAGGTAACGGCAGAAGCCGAAACCGAAATCGCCGCCACGACCGATTCCGAAGTCATATCCGAGCAGGAAGCCACTGTGGAGCTCAACGAAGCGCCCAAGTCGACAACCGAAGAAGCCGCTGACCAACCCGAGCCGTCTGCGTTCCAAAACAGCGATGTCTTTGGCGACGAGGCCGAGGACGATCAGTCCGACGAGCCCGCAGATCAAGACGCTACCGAGTCGACACCGGAGCCCGAGACGCCGCAGCCCGCCATCTCGCTCACGGTCGTCTATGACCCCGAGAACGCCAACGCCGGCATCACCACCATGGCATCCACGCCCATCGAAGCAAAGTCGAGCGTCGAGAACGAGGACGCGACGCAGGTTGAGGTTGAAACCGCAGCTGCAGACGCGCCCGTCACCGTGGAGCCCGCAGATTCCACGATCAAGCCGGAAGCGACGCCGGAGCCCGCACCCGTCATCGAATCCGTGCCCACCTCTGCTTGCGGCCAAATTCCCGCACCGGCACCGGCTTCGGCACCCACAGCGGCCCCAACCCCCGCACCCGCAGCACCGACCATCCCCGAGGACTTCCCCATCGATTTCGCAACCGAGGTCTTCTGCCCCGGCCCGCTTCTGCACCAGCTGTCGACCTAT
Organism: Collinsella aerofaciens; assembly: GCF_025289055.1. Classification (GTDB taxonomy): domain Bacteria; phylum Actinomycetota; class Coriobacteriia; order Coriobacteriales; family Coriobacteriaceae; genus Collinsella. The sequence continues at coordinate 5,264 of NZ_JAESIQ010000026.1, read as the reverse complement.
CTCCCCTACGGCGCCGATACCCTCGGCATTGTCGGCGAGTACTACTGGATCGCCCGCGAGCGCGGTACCATCGAGGCCGCGCGAAACCGCGCAAGCTTCCCCCTGCGCTACACGCAGGCCGGCGAGCGCCGCGAGGTTGCCGTGCGCATCCGCCGCAATACCACCGGTGGCCTCGGATCCACCTGGGCCATCGATAAAGTCGAAGAACCCGAGCAGTAACGACAAACGGCTCAAATCCAAATCAGGATTTGAGCCGTTTTTATTTGTTGATGTTGCGTAACCAACAGCGAGCGGGCCGCAAGTGCCCCAGGTTGCCGTGAAAGAGGAGCGACGCGTACTTCGGTACGCGAGCGACGGCTTGAACGGCAAGATGGGGTGCTTGCGACCCGCGCAGCGTCGAGCAGTTACGCGGTTTGGAAAACCGCGTAACGATCTAGTCGCGCGTCAGCTTACGGTGAATACGATGCGGCTGGGCTGCGTCCTCGCCAAGGCGCTCGATGCGGTTGGCCTGATAGGCCTCGAAGTTGCCCTCAAACCAATACCAGTTGCCCGGATTCTCGTCGGTGCCCTCCCACGCCAGAATGTGCGTGGCGACGCGGTCCAGGAACATACGGTCGTGGCTAATGACCACCGAGCAGCCCGGGAACTCGAGCAGCGCCGCTTCGAGCGAGGACAGCGTCTCGACGTCGAGGTCATTCGTGGGCTCGTCGAGGAGCAGCAGGTTGCCGCCCTGCTTGAGCGTAAGCGCCAAGTTCAGACGGTTGCGCTCGCCACCGGAGAGTACGCCGGCGCGCTTCTGCTGGTCCTGGCCTTTAAAGCCAAAGCTCGCCACATAAGCACGGCTCGGAACCTCGGTCTCACCGACCATCATGTGGTCCAGGCCATCCGAGACGACCTCCCACAGGTTCTTATCGGGGTCGATGCCGGAACGGTTCTGATCGACATAGGAGATCTTGACGGTCTCGCCCACCTCGAGCTCGCCCGAAGTCAGCGGCTCCAGGCCCACGATGATCTTGAACAGCGTGGTCTTGCCCACACCGTTGGGGCCGATGACACCCACGATACCGTTGCGCGGCAGGGTGAACGATAGGTCGTCGATGAGCACACGGCCATCGAACTCCTTGTGCAGGTGATGAGCCTCGAGCACCTTGTTGCCCAGACGCGGGCCCACGGGGATGCGGATGTCGGTCCAGTCGAGCTTCTGGCTTGCGCGGGCCTCGGCCTCCATCTCCTCGTAACGAGCCAGACGGGCCTTGTTCTTGGCCTGGCGAGCCTTGGGCGAGCTGCGTACCCACTCGAGCTCGGCCTCCATGCGCTTGGCGAGCTTGGCGTCGCGGTTGCCCTGCGCCTCGATACGGGCGGCCTTGGTCTCCAGATACGTGGAGTAGTTGCCCTTGTAGGGATAAAGGTGACCGCGGTCGACCTCGCAGATCCACTCGGCAACGTTATCCAAGAAGTAGCGATCGTGCGTGACGGCAAGCACCGCGCCCTGGTAGTTGTGCAGGAAGTGCTCGAGCCACAGGATCGATTCGGCGTCCAGGTGGTTCGTGGGCTCGTCGAGCAGCAGCAGGTCGGGAGCCTCGAGCAGCAGCTTGCACAGGGCCACGCGACGGCGCTCGCCGCCGGAAAGTACGTTGACCGGCATGTCGGAATCGGGCAGCTGCAGGGCGTCCATGGCCTGGCCGAGCTTGGAATCGATATCCCAGCCGTCGGCGGCGTCGATCTCGTCCTGAAGCTTGCCCATCTCGGCCATGAGGGCGTCCATGTCGCAATCCGGGTCGCACATCTCCTCGCCGATCTTATTGAAGCGATCGACCTTGGCGATCATATCGCCAAACGCCATGCGCACGTTCTCGATGACGGTCTTGTCGTCGTCGAGCGGCGGCTCCTGCTGCAGGATGCCCACAGTGTAGCCGGGAGTGAGCCTGGCATCGCCGTTGGAGACCTCCTCGATGCCGGCCATGATCTTGAGCAGGGTCGACTTGCCCATACCGTTGGGGCCCACGACGCCGATCTTAGCACCGGGGTAGAAGCTCAGGGTCACATCGTCAAGGATTACCTTGTCGCCATGGGCCTTGCGAGCCTGATACATCTGGTAGATAAACTCTGCCATTTGCCTGTTTTATCCTTTCTACCTGCTGTTTCCCTATTCTTGATTCGCTTTAGTGGAAGCGAAATGAGAAAACCAGCTCTGAAACGTAACGAAAAAGGGGCATGGTTGCCCACACCCCCTAATACTACCTGGGAAAAGTCCCCCGGAACATACTATGAACTGCGTACGCTAGTTTTCCGCAACCTTAACGAGCGGCTCGCTGCGATTTGCGCCACAACAGATACGAGTAGACGTAGACGGCTCCAACCGAACCAAACGCCAGAACCGCAATCACCGCGGCGACGACTTCACTCGAAAGCACGCTGCCCGCCACGCCCATCACAATCAGGCCAATACCCAGCACCATAAAGCAGGCGCCGCCAAAACGCTGCGTACGGCGCCAGTTCTCGGGATCGGCAAGCGCCCAGGGTGTCTTGATACCGAGCGTATAGTTCTGCTTCACACGCGGCAAGTAGTTGCCTACGCCGATGAACAGCAAACCGACAACACCGGAAATCAGCACGTTAACCGAACCGACCGCCGGCACCACGCCCCAGACCGTAAGCTCTCCCAGCCAGCTTATGGCGCACATGAACAAGGTGAAGGCGATTACGAAGCCCTGGTAGAACTTGCCCGAGGTTCGATATGCCTCACCTTTGGGGTCGATGCGCGGCACCATGCGGAACATTGCGAGAAGCGCCAGAGGCAGCACGCCGAGCGCGGAGGCCATCCAGCTAGGACCCCAACCGTCGACGGCGCCGTTCGCGCCCCAGTGCGTGGGAATCTGCGTAGGCAAGCTCGGCATCACCATGAGGTGCGCTACGACATTGGCGACGCACAGAGCGACCAGCGCAATCCACACGCGCGACGATACCCCCGTGGGGTGAATGCCCTTGTTTTCGTTATTCATCCTTATCACCTTCAGTGTTTGTAAAGCCCATAAACCAGCCAATTAAATCCTGCATGACGGTGGTGTTTAAGCTGTATACGATGTTTTGGCCATGGCGCTCGTCGGTCACCAACCCGGCGTTTTTGAGCGTCGCCAAGTGATGGCTCAGCGACGGCTTACTGATATCAAAATGCTCGGCAAGCTCCCCCGCCGTGCAATTGTCCTCGCGCAGCAACTCCAAAATGCGCCGTCGCGTTGGATCGGCAAGCGCCTTAAAACCCTCTCCCGGCATAAGACCTCCTCTCATCATCTCTCATGACGTGCACACTATACTCGATATTTAGATGTTTGTCTAACTCTCTAATCGCAATGCTTCAAACCACATCAAAGCAAACGCCATCGCAACCTATGGGCGATTACCTATAATGACGATAGCTAAAACACGATTCGCTTCCCCATCGGAGGATGTCTATGACCGAAACCGCTGCCGCAGCCGCCATCGAGACACGCGACACCAAGCTCGAGATCATCATGGGCCGCGAGGCACTCGATAAGCTCGCCGATGCTACGGTGCTGGTGCTCGGCTGCGGAGGCGTGGGCTCCAACTGCTGCGAGGCACTCGCCCGCGGCGGCATCGGTCATTTCGTCATTCTGGATAAGGACATCATCGCGCCCAGTAATATCAATCGCCAGGCCATCGCCTTTCACAGCACCATCGGAAAGCGCAAAGTCGACGTCATGGAGGCTATGATTCACGACATCAACCCTACCGCTACCGTCATCAAACGCACCGAATACCTGCTGAGCAACAACATCGATGATTTCTTCGCGAGCGTTTTGGAGCAGACGGAAGGCAAGATCGACTACGTCGTCGACGCCATCGACACCATCTCGGCCAAGCTCACCATTGCCAAATATGCTCAGGACCACGACATTCGTTTGGTTAGCTCCATGGGCGGGGCCAACAAGCTCCATCCCGAGTGCCTCCGCTTTGCCGACATTTTCGATACGGTACGTGACCCCATGAGCCGCATCATGCGCAAAGAATGCAAGAAGCGCGGCATCAAGAGCCTGCACGTGCTGTTTAGCTGTGAGGAATCGGTTAAGACACAGCCCCGCGACCCTTCCAACATCCACGAGCGTACCGAGCTGGGAACCGCCAGCTTTATGCCGCCCATCATGGGCCAGATGATTGCCGGCGAGGTTATCCGCCAGATCAGCGGCCGCGGCACTGAGCGCGTACGCTCCGATGGCCAACGTCTGGACTAGCGGAGCGCACCGAGATGGAGCCCCGGTTATTTGATGCACACTGCCATCTTGATTTAATGGCTCACCCGGACGCCGTTGCCGATGAGGCGACGGCGCTGGGCTTGGGTCTATTTGACTGCGGCGTCAATCCGCGCGACTTTTCGGCCGCAAACGAGCGCGCCTGTCGCCAACCAGGCATCATCGCCGGCGTTGGGCTTCACCCCTGGTGGCTCGCCGATGGCCACTGCGGTTTTGTCGAAGTCAATCTGCTTTGCGAAGTTGCTGCCCAAGAACGCTACATCGGCGAAGTCGGACTCGACTTTTCCGCGCGCTTTGCTGGAAGTGAGCCGCTACAAATACAGGCACTTAACCGGCTCTGCGATGCGCTCGTGCAGCATCCTCTTACCGGGCGCGTGATATCAATTCACGCCGTTCGTTCGGCAGAAGCCGTACTGGACGTCCTCGAATCGCATGGACTACTCATCCCAAACCCCGACTCCCCCGTTATCATCTTCCACTGGTTTAGCGGTACTTCGGACGAACTCGTCCGCGCGCGTAATGCGGGCTGTTATTTTTCCGTCAACGAACGCATGCTCGCATCTAAACGAGGACGCGAATACGTACGACAAATTCCACTCGATCGTTTACTGCTCGAGACCGATGCACCAGCGGAGGCAAACGCAGAAATAAGCGCACAGTCACTCATCAGATCGCTCGAAAGCGCCTCAGAACACGTCGCCTCGCTCAAAAAATGCGACGCAAAGCATATTGAGTCGGCGGTTTTAGCGAATGCACACTCTGTTTTTAGCCTTCGCTAACCCCTGTGGTCAAAAAACGTCAAATATGAGTACTGCTAGCGAAATGGATACATTACTCTGAGCTTTCCGACCACCAGAATAATCTACGATTGTCCATTAACTAACACTTTTACAGTCACTCATCCTGCATTTTCGCAATCTTAAACCCCTCCAAACGCTCAAATGAACTGCCTCCCATTTCTTGGACATGAGAAATGGGAGGCTTTTTATGCGTGTC
>NZ_JAESIQ010000025.1:0-40876 GCF_025289055.1 Collinsella aerofaciens | reverse complement strand
GAGCACAACCTTGCCAAGGTTGGGGTCGCGGGTTCGAGCCCCGTTGTCCGCTCCAAACGTAACAGCCCGACTACTACGGTAGCCGGGCTTTTTCGTACCCGTCGCCTGGGCTCGAACCCGCGAGGGAGCGATCGTTTTGGGGCGTGGCTGTGGCGTTGTTTGTCGCGAATGTCCGCTTTGGGCGTATCATCGTGGGCATCTCGCATAACCTCGTTGCAAGGGAGATACGCCCCATGGCTACAGAAAAGTCTTCTTCGCGCTCATGGATGTCCGATGCCGCGATCTATCAGATCTACCCGCGCTCGTTTAAGGATTCGACTGGTTCGGGTCTGGGCGATATCGCGGGCATTACCCAGCAGATGGACTATCTTGAGCGACTGGGTATCGAGGCCATCTGGCTGAGCCCGTTTTACCCTTCGCCTCTTGTCGATGGCGGCTATGATGTGGCGGACTACTGCGATGTCGACCCACGTCTCGACTCGCTTGACGACTTCGATGACATGATCGCTGCGGCTCACGCGCGCGGCATCAAGGTCATCGTCGACATCGTGCCCAACCATTCATCCAACCAGCACCCCTGGTTCAAAGCCGCTCTTGCCGCCGGCCCCGGATCGCCCGAACGCGCCCGTTATATCTTCCGCGATGGTCGCGGCGAGCATGGCGAGCTGCCTCCCACCAATTGGAATGCCAACTTTGGCGGCCCCGCATGGACGCGTGTTGCGGACGGTCAGTGGTATCTGCACATGTTTACGCCCGAGCAGCCGGACTTTGACTGGTCATGCCCTGAGGTTCACGCGCTCTTTTGCGACGTCCTGGCGTTTTGGAGCGATCGAGGCGTCGACGGCTTTCGCATTGATGTGGCGCAGGGTCTCGCCAAGGATCTCGACCGCGATGACCTCGACCGGTGGCATCTCGCCGAGGGCGATGACATGGTTGACGACGGCACCCATCCGCTGTGGGACCGCAATGAGGTCCACGAGATCTATCGCGAGTGGCGCCGCGTGTTCGACCGCTATAATCCGCCGCGCAGTGCCGTTGCCGAGGCGTGGGTGCTGCCCGAGCGCCAGTATCTCTACGCGCGTCCCAGCGAGCTTGGCCAGACATTCAACTTTGAGTTTGCCAAGGCCACTTGGACCTATGATGACATGCACACTGCAATCGAGAAGGGCTTGAAGGCAGCCGTCGAATCCGATTCCGCCTCGACCTGGGTACTCTCCAACCACGACGTGCCGCGCGTGGCGACACGCTATGCCCTGCCGCAAATCAAGGCGACGCGCTACCACCAGATTGCGCTCGACTGGCTCTTGCGCGACGGGTCGTCTTATGACGAGGACCGTGAACTCGGCGAGCGCCGCGCGCGGGCGGCCCTTTTGCTTGAGCTGGCGCTTCCGGGCTCGGCATACGTGTATCAGGGTGAGGAGCTCGGCCTTTTTGAGGTGGCTGATATCCCGTGGGCTGCACTCGAAGACCCTACTGCGACCAATACGCACGGACCGAAGCGTGAGAAGGGGCGCGACGGCTGTCGTGTGCCCCTGCCGTGGGTGGCGGCGGACGATCCCGCGCATGGCGGATCGTTTGGGTTTTCGCCGGCAGACGCCGATGCGGCGCCCCATCTGCCGCAGCCTGCATGGTTTTCCGATTATGCTGCCGATAGGGAAGAAGTGGACCCGACATCGATGCTTGCGCTCTATCGTGACGCCCTCTGGCTGCGGCGCAAGCTGCGCGGGTGCGCCAACGATCTTGCGTGGCTCGATCTTGACGGGCGCACCGGTCTTGCGGATGGTGCCGAGGGCGCTGAGGGCGGCGTCATCGCCTATCGCCGCGATAACGGCTGGGCGTGTGTGACGAACTTCGGTGCAGCACCCGTGGAGCTGCCGGCGGGCAGGGTCCTGCTCACCTCATCACCGCTTGCAGACGGCAGGCTCGCGCAGGACAGCTCTGCCTGGATCATGCTCGGTGAGATGTAGGGGCATCTCGCTGCGAGCCTGCGTTTGTTCGCGCCTTTCGTGACGACTGATGCCCTCGCGAGAGCGTCGCAAAACTTTTCAAAAAAAGTTCTTGCATAGGATGCGGGCATCACGTAAGATTAATCCTCGTAAGCGGACATGGCTCAGTTGGTAGAGCACAACCTTGCCAAGGTTGGGGTCGCGGGTTCGAGCCCCGTTGTCCGCTCCATTTGGGCGTTTAGCTCAGGGGGAGAGCGCTTCCCTGACACGGAAGAGGTCAGAAGTTCAAATCTTCTAACGCCCACCAAATGTTCGCAGCTCAGAGGCTATGTCCTCTGAGCTGTTTTGTTTTGCTACCAAGCACGCCGTCAAATATGCCAGCAAATATTGATCCAAGGTCCCCGTAGAGGTGCCGGCAGGTTGCATACGTCCTGGCCGACCGTGACCGCAACATGTTGGTCAAGCATAATCTTTTGGATTCTTTTGGCGTGAGCGGCTTGGTTTTGGTAGGATTTGTCAGCGGCTTGACTAAGGGGGTTTTATAACTGCCATGCAGGTAGCCGTGTTGGTAACGTTTTACCGACTTGCCAAGAACCCCTCATAATTAATGCGTCTGCAAAATGACTAATTGCTTTGACCTGCTGAAACACTATATGTTGTGTTTGACCTAAAAAAAGAATACAGGATATAGATGCCTCTTTGTCGTATGATAGATGGCGGACAGAGAACGAGGACCTTATTCGCCCCATTTGGATGGATCTTCGAGCCCCTTGATTGGCTGCGAGGATTGTCCGCATGAGGGCCTATGGTTTTCGAAAACACAGATTGCGCGACGGCGCCGCAAGACAGGGGCAAGCCCTGCCGGGTATCGTTTGGCTCTGAAGCGCAATACGATTTCGACGCGAAAGAGGCAAGAGGATGAAGATCATCAAGCGCAGCGGCACCGAGGTTGTCTTTGACATCGATAAGATTGTCAATGCCATCCGCGCCGCAAACTTGGAGGTCGAGGAGAGCTCTCGTCTTACCGACCGCCAGGTGGTTTACGCGGCACAAAACGTCGCCGAGGCATGCGAGAACGCGGGCCACACCGTGTCGGTCGAGGAGATTCAGGATCTGGTCGAGGACGAGATTATGCGTCTCGACTGCTACGAGGTTGCCCGCCACTACATCATCTATCGCTATGTTCAGAGCCTGAAGCGCCAGAAGAACACGACCGACGACAAGATTCTGTCGCTGATTGAGTGCAACAACGAAGAGGTCAAGCAGGAGAACTCCAACAAGAACCCGACCGTCAATTCCGTTCAGCGTGACTACATGGCCGGCGAGATCTCCAAGGACCTGACCCAGCGCGTGCTGCTGCCCCAGGAGATTGTGGATGCTCACAATGAGGGCCTGATTCACTTCCATGATTCGGACTACTTTGCCCAGCACATGCATAACTGCGACCTGGTGAACCTGGAGGATATGCTCCAGAACGGTACTGTTATCTCGGGCACGCTGATCGAGAAGCCGCACAGCTTCTCGACTGCCTGCAACATCGCGACGCAGATTATCGCCCAGGTTGCTTCCTCCCAGTACGGCGGCCAGTCTATCTCGCTGACCCATCTTGCCCCCTTTGTTGAGGTGAGCCGTCAGAAGATTCGCGGCGAGGTTGCCCGCGAGCTCGATGAGCTTGGCGTCTCTGCGTCTGCCGAGAAGGTTCGCGAAGTCGTTGAGGACCGTCTGCGCGATGAGATTCGTCGCGGCGTCCAGACGATTCAGTATCAGGTCGTGACCCTTATGACCACGAATGGCCAGGCGCCGTTCGTGACGGTCTTTATGTATCTTAACGAGGCCCGTACGCCCCAGGAGAAGCACGACCTTGCCATGATCGTGGAGGAGACGCTTCGCCAGCGCTACGAGGGCGTTAAGAACGAGGCCGGCGTTTGGATTACCCCGGCATTCCCCAAGCTTATCTATGTACTCGAGGACGATAACGTTCACGAGGATTCCCCGTACTTCTACCTGACCCAGCTGGCTGCCAAGTGCACCGCCAAGCGCATGGTGCCCGATTACATCTCCGAGAAGAAGATGCGCGAGCTCAAGCTGTCGAAGGGCGAGACCGCCGGCAACGGCGACTGCTACACCTGCATGGGTTGCCGCAGCTTCCTGACGCCCGACCGTTCGGGCAACGGCTTTAACAATGTTGCCAACGCGCTGAACTACGACCCGAACAAGCCCAAGTACTATGGTCGCTTTAACCAGGGCGTTGTGACCATCAACCTGCCTGATGTCGCACTGAGCTCGCACCAGGATATGGACAAGTTCTGGAAGATCTTCGACGAGCGCCTTGAGCTGTGCCACCGCGCCCTGCTGTGCCGTCATGAGCGTCTGATGGGTACGCTTTCGGATGCCGCACCGATTCTTTGGCAGTACGGTGCCCTCGCCCGCCTGAAGAAGGGCGAGACGATCGACAAGTTGCTCGTGGGCGGTTACTCCACCATTAGTCTGGGTTATGCCGGCCTGTATGAGTGCGTTAAGTACATGACGGGCCACAGCCACACCGAGAAGGAGGGCACGCCCTTTGCCATGGCCGTCATGCAGCGCATGAACGACAAGTGCGCGGAGTGGAAGGCCGAAAGCGATATTGACTTCTCGCTGTACGGTACCCCGCTTGAGTCGACGACCTACAAGTTCGCCAAGTGCCTGCAGCGTCGTTTTGGCATCATCCCGGGCGTGACGGACAAGGGCTACATCACCAACAGCTACCACGTCCACGTGTCCGAGGAGATCGACGCATTCGACAAGCTCAAGTTCGAGGGTATGTTCCAGCAGCTTTCGCCGGGCGGTGCCATCTCCTACGTCGAGGTTCCCAACATGCAGGACAACCTCAAGGCTGTCATTCGCGTGATGCAGTACATCTACGACAACATCATGTACGCCGAGCTCAACACCAAGAGCGACTACTGCCAGGTGTGCGGCTACGACGGTGAGATCAAGATTGTCGAGGATGACGGCAAGCTGGTGTGGGAGTGCCCCAATTGCGGCAATCGTGACCAGGAGAAGATGAATGTCGCTCGTCGTACGTGCGGCTACATCGGTACCCAGTTCTGGAACCAGGGCCGAACCGAGGAGATCCGCGACCGCGTGCTGCATCTCTAATAACCATCCCAGGCCGCCCCGTAGCGAGGCCCCGGGCCTTTACTCGCTATTTCGGACAGTCCTGGCTCACGACGGAGGCGCCACTGGCGCCTCCTGTTCGTGCGGAACTCATATCGAGCAAAGGCCCGGGGCCTCGCTACGGGGCAGCCAAGTTGATGTAGCTGAGATGCAGCATGCGGCCTGCTCACTCCTCGAAGTTCTTAGCGGAAATGAGTTGACTTGCAACAACGCTTTGCTTGCGATGGCGGTTGAGCTGCAACAAAGTTTTTATTGGACCTCGAACCCTATACTCGATGTTCGCTTCGTTCATTGAGTTACCCTTTGCATGAGGCCGGGACATATCGTCCCGCCCGCAGTTTCGCAGGCCGAAGGCCGAGAATGTTTGAGGACGGGATGATATGTCCCGGCCTCCCGGGAGAGTTACCTATGAACTACGCGAACATTAAGTATTTCGACATTGCTGATGGGGAAGGCGTTCGTACTTCTCTGTTTGTGAGCGGGTGCCGTCGCGGGTGCAAGAATTGCTTTAACTCCGTCGCGTGGGACTTTGCCGCGGGTGAAACGTTCGATCGTGCCGTCGAGGACAAGATTATCGAGAGCCTCGACCATCCCTTTATCGATGGCCTGACGATTCTGGGCGGCGAGCCTATGGAGCCCGAGAATCAGGTGGGGCTTGTTGACTTTATCGAACGCGTGCGTGCGGCCTATCCCGCGGGATCGGGCAAGACCATTTGGTGCTTTACCGGCGACGTGCTCGAGGAGCTTATGCCGGGCGGTCGCCATCATACCGAGGTGACGAACCGTATCCTGGCCTGCCTCGACATGTTGGTGGACGGCCCGTTCGTTCAGGATTTGTACGATATCTCGTTGCGCTTTAGGGGCTCGAGCAATCAGCGCGTGATTGATATGAACGCCACGCGCGCCCGTGCTGTGCGCGAGGGCGTTGCGCTTTGCGACGCTGTGGAGCTTTGGCGGGACGATCCGGTCTATTCGACCCATACTATGTAGCTTGTGGCCGATGCCAAAGGGCGTGGTACCATAGCGCGAACGCAAAATCGGAAAAGTGAGGCCCAGATGGTCGATCAGGAAAAAGTCGAGGCCGCCATTAAGCTGTTGCTTGAGGGCATAGGCGAGGACCCAACTCGTGAGGGCCTGCTGGAGACCCCGGCGCGCGTTGCCCGTATGTATGGTGAGATCGCCGGTGGTATGGACCAGAGTGCCGAGGAGCACCTGTCCAAAACCTTTGCCGTCGCTTCGAACGATTTGGTTATCGAGCGCGACATCACGTTTTACTCGCTGTGCGAGCATCATCTGCTGCCGTTTTACGGCAAGGCTGCCATTGGCTATATCCCCAACGGCCGTGTCGCAGGGCTTTCCAAGCTCGCCCGCACGGTTGAGGTTTATGCCCGCCGTCTACAGCTGCAGGAGCAGCTGTGTGCGCAGGTTGCCGACGCTCTCATGGATTATCTCGCTCCCCAGGGAGCGATTGTGCTCATGGAAGCCGAGCATATGTGTATGACCATGCGCGGCGTGCAAAAGCCTGGCACCAAGACCGTGACGCTCGCTCGCCGCGGCGTCTTTGAGACCGATCCCGCGCTCGAGGAGCGTTTCTTTAGGATGCTGGGACGCTAACTATGAGAGTCGTCAACGACTTTGCATCGAAGACCGATGAGGGGACGTCGCGTCGCGGCTTTATGGCTTCGGGCTTGGCCCCCTTTGGTGCCATGCCTCGCATTGATTACATTTGTGCCAACGGGCTGTTCCGGCGGCATCTGGGCAACATTGCGCAGTTGGAATCGGGGCGCATCTTCTGCCGCCACGGTATTGACCATCTGCTCGATGTCTCTCGCATTATGTGGATCAAGAATCTCGAGGAGCAGCTCGAATTTGACCGCGAGGTCATCTACGCCACGGCACTTCTTCACGATATCGGCAAAGATGAACAGTATGAATCGGGTATATCCCATGATGTTGCAAGCGAACGCGTCGCTGATGCGATTCTCGGCGGCATGCCCGATGACGTGGCGTTTGAGCCGGCCGATGCCGCAGCCATTAAGACGGCCATTCTGGGCCATCGAAAGCTGCGCGTGAACAGCCAACCGCTTGAGCGTCTGCTCTATGCAGCCGACAAAGCGTCGCGCGCCTGCTTTGCATGCCCCGCGCGCAATGCTTGCAACTGGAGCGATGATAAAAAGAACCTGTCGATTCGCGTGTAGTTAGTTTGCGCGGTCGGGGTTCTAAACGAAGGAGACGATCGCGATGAGCAACAAGAAACTGCCCGAGAATGCAACCAAGACTGAAGGCGCCGAGCTCGCCCGCCGTGGAAGGGGCGAAATATCCACCGCAACGGCGGTGCCCCACGTGAGCTATGACGACCTTCGCCATGCCGACCGCATCACCGTTGAAGGTCTTGAGGTTTTTGCTAACCATGGCGTGTATCCCGAAGAGAACGCGCTGGGCCAGAAGTTCATCGTGTCCTTGGTACTCTATGCCGACCTGCGTGCAGCGGGGGAGCACGATAACCTGGACGCCTCGATTGACTATGGCTCGGTGTGCCACGATGTCGATGGCTATCTGCGCGAGCATACGTTTAAGCTCATCGAGGCTGCAGCTGAGGGTGTGGCCTCGATGCTGCTGCGTCGTTACCCCTTGCTGCTTGGCGTGCGCGTTAAGCTCGATAAGCCTTGGGCGCCCGTCGGTCTTCCCCTGGCAAGCTGCGGTGTCGAGATCGAGCGCGTGCGCTAACCGGTTCTAATATGTCTCTATGGGTGGCTGCTTGAGCCGCTGGGACAGTGCTCTATTGTTGGGGCAGTACGTGTCGAGCAGGGCGTGAAACCGCTGATTGTGGCTTGGCTCGAGCAAGTGGACGAGCTCGTGGGCGACAACCATGTCAAGGCACTCGACGGGGTAGGCGGCAAGTTCTCGTGCGATGCGAATGGCGCCGGTTTTGGGCGTGCATGATCCCCAGCGCGTTTTCATGCTGCGCACGGAAACGCGGGAAACGGCGACACCCATTGCGATTTCGTATGCGTGCACCATATCCCGCAGCGCCGATGTGACTTCGGACGTATAGAGCTGGTCAATATGGGCTTGGATCTCACTGGGCGTTAAGCCGTCGAGGGGCGCGTTCCACTTGGCCTGCGGACGTTCGTCTGGCTCGTCGGTACCCATAAAGCTTGCGAACGTGGCTTGTTTGGGCCGCGGTGCGGGTGACTTAAAGTTGTGATCGAGCGCATCTTGTACCGTGATGGGCTTGCCCCAAAGTGCAATGATGGACGAGGGGCTGAGCGGCTCTCGCGCCGTCGCCTGACGTTGCTCGCGCTGGGCAAGCCGGCTGATAATCCAGGCGCTGTTGCGCTTCACAAACGCTTCGATACGCTCGCGGCTGGCGCCGAGCGGTGCGCTGGCGTGGACCTCACCGCTCGATGTGACGCGCAGGTTGAAGTTTTTGACGCGCTTTTTGGTAACGACGACGGGGATGGGAGTCCCATCCGGTTGGGGTAGGAAAAGCGTAAATTGCTGCGTCAAAAGTGGTCCTTCAGATTGGGGACGGGCCGGCATGTCGACCGTTCGGCATGCCGGCCCGCTCAGGGGATGTGAAATTAATAACGCTCAAAGAAGGCAAGGGCATTATCGCTGCAGAGCTTCTGCATCACGGTCTTGCCAAAGTGCTTGGAGAGCATGTTCTGGAACTCGGGCATCTTGCTGGCATCGGAGAGGAAGGCGGGCACCGTGGCACCGTCCCAGTCGCCGCCGAGCGCGATGACGTCCTCGCCGCCCAGGTCGAGCCAGTGCTCGATATGTGCCGCCAGCTGGTCGAAGGTGACGTCTGCGGCTGTCTTGTCGGTTGCGTCGTTGGAAAGGAACTCGCTGCAGTAGTTGAGGCCGACGATGCCACCCATATCGCGAATGGTGCGGAACTGGTCGTCGGTAAGGTTGCGTTTGGCGCCGCAAACCGCACGGGAGTTGGAGTGGCTGGCGACGAAGGGGCGCGTGGCGTGGGCGACAACCTCGTCAAAGCACTCGTCGTTGAGGTGGGAGACGTCGAGTACCATGCCGGCATGCTCCATCTGCGTAAGTGCCTCGATGCCGGCGGCGGTGAGGCCGGCGTGGGTGTCGTGGCCGCTCGCGAGCGGTCCCTGCGCGTTCCAGCTGAGTGATGACATGAGTACGCCCAGGCTCTTGAGCACCTCGATCAGCGCGGGGTCCTCGGCAAAGAACGTGGCGTTTTCGATGGTGTGGATGCAGGCGACCTTGCCGTCTTTGAGCGCAGGGCGAATGTCTGCCGCGCTGCGCACGTTGACCATGCGGTCGTGGTTGAGCATTGCCTGGCCGCTCATGTGCGCCATGATCTGCGCCTGGAAGCGCGCGGCGTGGGCGGTGGGAATCTCATCGGGGACAAACGTGGCGAAGCACTGTGCCCACGGCGTGTTGCCGATCTTTGCGAGCGAGATGGCGCAGGCGTTGCCCTCGATGAGGTCGAAATCTTGCGGATGCGTTTCGTCGCCGGGGAAATAACCGTCGGTGCCGGCGGTAAAGCGCAGGTCGAGATCGAGCGTGGCCCAGCCGATGCGGTCGGCGGTGTCGCAGTGTAGGTCAAATACGGGATATGCCATGGTTCCTCCGGTTGCAGCGTTTCTTTGCAAACTGTCTTTGAATTGTATGACTAGGGTATAGTTAGCGCCATATGTTCACGGCGGCCCGCGTTGTGCGCCGCCCTTATCACGGAGGTTACCATGTCCAACCAGGGCAAGAAGGTCAAGACTCATTATCGCGGCACGCTCGACGACGGCACGCAGTTCGATAGTTCCTACGATCGCGGCGAGCCGCTGGAGTTCACCTGCGGCGCCGGCCAGATGATCAAGGGCTTCGACGCCGCCGTGGTCGACATGCAGGTGGGCGAGAAGAAGACCGTGCACATCCCGGCTGCCGATGCCTACGGCGAGCACAATCCCGAGATGGTTTTGACCTTCCCGGCCGAGCAGGTTCCCAACATCGAGCAGATCGAGAAAGGCATGAAGCTCTTCCTGTCCACGCCGAGCGGCATGCCCGTCCCCGCCGTGGTCATCGACGTAACGCCCGAGGCCGTGACGCTCGACGCCAACCACGAGCTGGCCGGCAAGGACCTCAACTTTGATATCGAGCTCGTTGAGGTCGAGGACTAGGCTATGCCTGTGAATCTGGTTTCGACAGCGTGTCTCGGAAATCTCAACGACCCGTCCTATGAGCTTTTGCTTCGCCGGGAGCTGGGCGGTGTCTTTGAGGTCGATGAGCTACTACTCGATTGGGACCAGGCCGATGCCCGCACATTTGTGGGCGTGACGGAGCTGGGGCGTACGGTCGATATTCGGCTGGGCGCTGCCGATGGCGATCGCCTTGCCGACGGCGATGTGCTTGTCATCGACCGCTCGGACACGGTGCCCGTGGCGGTTGTCGTGCGCCTACGCAGTGCCGAAGTCTATCTGGTTGAAGTCGACCGCATGGACCCGATTGCGCTTGCGCATGTATGCTGGGAGATCGGCAATATGCATGCGCCGCTGTTTCGAGGCGATTCGGACGAGCATACCGTGCGCATGTATACGCCGCTGCAGCCGGTTTTGGGCCGCATGCTCCGGGGCGTCGAGGGCGTTCGGCTCTCGACGGTTACCCGTGAACTCGATTCGGACCGGCGCTTTGCGTCGAGTGCGGCGGATGTCGTTGTGAGTATGGCTCCCGACTTTACGATCGTAAAGAAGGCGCGCGGTTAACGTGCGTATGAGTAAGACGGACTTTGAGAGACAACTATTCAAAGTCCGTCTTTCTGTTGATGAGATGCTGTGGGGGAAAGCATATGGGTCTTGAGGGAATCAAGCTGATTGCATGCGATTTGGACGGCACGTTGCTGCATCCGGGGGAGCGCGAGCCGCGTTCCGAGGCTTTTAAGCTCATCGACGAGCTGCATCGTCGCGGCATCGTGTTTATGCCGGCGAGCGGTCGTCAATATGCGAGCTTGCGCTACCTGTTTGCCCCGGTGGCCGATGAGCTCGCCTATGTATGCGAAAACGGTGCCCTGGTCATGAGCGAGGGTCGCGCCGTCGTCAAGCGCTCCATGGAGCGTAGTCTTGCTATGGATATCGCGAATGCCGTGGTTGCGTATCCCCATGCCGACGTGACCCTTTCGTGTGAGGGACACCTCTACACCATGAGCGGCAACGATGTGTTCGTCGATCATTTGCGCTATGAGGTCCACTGCGATGTGGCGGTGGTCGACCGCCCCGAGGACATCGACGAGGACGTCATTAAGATCGCCTTCCAGACGCCCGAGGTGGATCAGCCGGCGGCCCTGGAGTATTTCGAGCGCCTCTTTAGCGACCGTGTTGACGTGATGACGTCGGGAACCGAATGGACGGACTTTATCGGTTTCGGTTCGGGCAAGGGCTCCGCGCTTGCCGATTACGGTCGTGCCCTGGGTATTTCGCCCGATGAGATGATGGCGTTTGGCGATAACGAAAACGACCGCGACATGCTCAACGTAGTGGGCCATCCTTATCTAATGGAGAGCTGCAATCCCTCTATGCGTGGCATCAACGACCACGTCCGTTACGTGCGCACAGTCGAAGAAGAACTGCGCCGTCTGCTCGCCGAGTAGGTTTTCGCGACATGCCTAGAAATGTACTGTTTGCTGTAGCGGATGGGCAAGTAGATTTGCGGGCACGCCTCAAAGACTACCGGCAGTCGGGGCAGAGACCCTCGAAGATGGTGTAGTGCGACGTGACGTGCCAGCCGATTTGCTCGGACGCCTTGGCGTCGAGCTGGGCATCGAAGGGGAGCGGTACGTCGATGACGCGGCTGCATGAGGTGCAGATGATATGCGCATGCGGCTCGATCGTGCGATCGAAGCGGCTGCCGCCCGGCGTCTTGATGGAGAGAATCTCGCCGGCATCTGCCAAGAGATTGAGGTTGCGGTAGACCGTGCCGCGGCTGATCTTGTCATCCTGTTCGCGCACGGCGTTGTAGATTTCGTCGGCGGTGGGATGGTTATAGCTTTGGCGCACGGCGTCAAGAACCAGCTTTCGCTGCTTGGTATTCCTTCTTTGCACCGCCATGCGCCTCGCCTCTTTTCTATCAACGGTCGTAGGTAAATGATACCGTATTTAGCACACAATACTAATAACGAGGCGTAAAACCGTCTTCATTGGTAAGTGGGGCTCGGGCCTGGGCGTCTACGAGGCGAAAACGCGTTCCCATGCGCTCGTAGGAGGCATGAAGCGCCTCGAGATGAGATAGGATATTTGCCGGAGCTCCCTGTATCTCCATCTCGACTGAGCCGTCTTCCATGTTACGCACCCAGCCGGTGAGCGCGCGTGCCTGCGCGAGGTTGGTGTTGGTAAAGCGAAAGCCAACGCCCTGGACTTGCCCCGCCCAGCGCAGGAAATAGCGCAGGGGAGTGTCTTGAGTGGCCCCGTCGCTTGCGAGCACAGTAAGCCTGCGGCGCAGCTCGAGCTCGACGTTTGATGGTTTTTGAGGCTCTCGACTGCCGCCGGTGACGCTGGAGAAGAACGTATCGAAGAGGCCCATAGCTATGCCTGCTTGCCTGCGTCGGCCGGGAAGGTTATGCCGGCCTGCTGGCGCACGGCATCCATGATGCGCAGTGAGACGAGTGTGACATCGCGGTAGTGGCCAAGCTCGTGGCGTCCCGCCGGGGTCTCCCAAATCTCTTCCTTAACGTTATCGATGCCGCCGATGGCGGTGATAAAGTCTGTGAGTTCGTATTCCATAGTGTTGCTCGATTTGGGCAGGTCGAGCACGCGGCCGTTGTCGTCCTGTTCGCGCGGTGCCTCGGTCGCCGAGCCGCGTACGACATCGCCGCGATAGTCGATGCGGACGTTGCGGGGCGTGGACAGATGGTCGATCTGGATAGTGCCACGCTCGCCTTCGATCTGCGAGGGCAGCAGGTCATTCGTAATTTTGGAGTGCGCGAGCTCGACGGAGATGCGGCCTCCGCCATAGCTGGCGAGGATGGAACCGCAGCCGTCGATGGGGCCGTGCGTGAGCTGTCGCGTGGTGGGGTCGAGCAGAGTAGTCATGCTCGTAAGGCCGGAGGGCATGCCGAAAATCTCGACCATGGGCTCGACGGCGTAGACGCCAATGTCCATGAGGGAACCCGATGCCATATTGCAGTCGAAGATATTGGTGGCGCGTCCCGCGAGAATCTCGTTGTAGCGCGAGGAATACTTGCCAAAGCGCAATGAGGCGCGGCGGATGGGCGCAATTTCGCCCAGAGCGTCCTCAATGGCGTGGAAGGCGGGATCGTGGAGGGGACGCATGGCCTCGAGGGCCACGACACCTGCTGCCTCGGCAGCGCGGAAGACTTCCAGCGCCTGCGCTTCGGTGGCGCAGAAGGGCTTCTCGACGATGACGTGCTTGCCACCGGCGATGCAGGCAAGGGCCTGCTCGTAGTGAAGTGCGTTAGGGCTGCCGATATAGACGGCGTCGACGTCGGCGGCTACCGCAAGCTCATCGAGTGACGTAAAGTTTCGCTCACCACCGCGCTCGGCGGTAAAGGCAGTACCGCGATTGGCGTCGCGTGAAAGCGTGCCCACAAACGCGGCTTGGTCGTTGGCGTTGACGACTTGGATAAAGTCGTCGGTGATCATGGATGTGCCGATGGTCGCGATGCGCAGCATACGTCCCCCTTGCGTTGTTTGGTCTACAGGATGAGTGTAGCGCGTGGGGATATAAAGCTGCGCGAAAACGCTATTACAGGTCGCTCTCGTTAAAGCCGGTGTCGATATCGAGGTTACTGCCGTCGGCCGCCGTGGTGGCGAGCTCATCGCAGCGCTCGTTGAGCTCGTGGCCGGCGTGACCCTTAACCCAGATGAACTCAACCTTGTGCTTGCTTTTGGCGGTGAGTAGGCGCTCCCACAGGTCGCGGTTCTTGACGGGCTGCTTGTTGGCGGTTTTCCATCCGCGCTTTTTCCAGCCGTCGATCCAGTGTTTATTGAAAGCGTTGACGACGTACTGCGAATCGGAATGGACCTCGACCTCGCAGGGGCGGTTAAGTGCCTCGAGCGCCACGATGACCGCCATGAGCTCCATGCGGTTGTTGGTGGTCTTGGTGTAGCCGCGCGAAAGCTCGGAGGTGAAGGTCTTGCCGGCGGGGTTGGTGTATTTGAGCACGGCGCCGTAGCCGCCGCGTCCCGGATTTGATCGGGCCGAGCCGTCGGTATAGATGATGACCTTCACATGGTTCCTTTCGTTGGGTACGTTTCGTGTGAGTGACCATTGTAGCGCCGCGTTCGTCGAGGGCTAGCAATCTACGATTTCTACCCCGTCTTCCGACAGTTAGTTGGCATGGATGATGCGGTTGAGCTCGTCGAGGTATTGCTGCAAGAGGGGAGAGGGCTTGCGCTCGTCGTGCATGATATAGCCTACGTGCATCGTTGGGGCGTCTGCTAACGGGATCGATGCCATACCCCATTGCATTTCATTGGAGAGGACACCGGTCGACAGGGTGTAGCCGTTCGACGTGATAAGTAAGTTAGTAAGTGTTCCGCGGTCCGAGATTCGTATGTTGCGGTCGCAAGGGATATAGCTAAAAGGTTCCTCGGCGTAATAGAAGGAGTTTGAGGTTCCCTGCTCAAAGCTGTAGCGCGTATATGGTGTGAGGTCGGCAAGGGACAGCTGAGGGCGGCGTGCGAGCGGGTGACGTTCGCTGACGAACACGTGGACTTTTGCATCAAAGAGGGGATGAAAGCTCGCCCGGGCATCGGTAAAGGCCTTCTGCAAGACACGGGTATTAAAGTCATCCAGATAGAGGATGCCGATGTCACTGCGAAACGCGCGCACGTCGTCGATGATCTGCGCTGTGGTGGTCTCGCGCATGATGAACTCGAACTTGCTGTCGCGGCAGCGCTCGACGACGTTGACAAAGGCCTCGACCGAAAACGCGTAGTGTTGGGCCGAGATGGCAAGGCGGGCTTGCGGGATGCCGCCGTCTTCGTAGCGGGCCTCGAGCATGTCGGCCTGCTCAACGACCTGGCGCGCATAGCCCAAAAGCTCGGTGCCGTCGTTGGTGAGCGTGACGCCGCGGCTGGAGCGCGTAAAGATTTCCAGATGGAGCTCCTGTTCCAGGCTTTTGACGGCGTTTGAGATGTTGGACTGAGCGGTATAGAGGCGCTGGGCCGCGGCGTTGATTGAGCCGGACTCTGCCACGGCGATCAAAAAGCGAAGCTGCTGGAGGGTCATCGGCGCCTGTCCCTTCGATAGCTATCTATAAAACAGATAACAGGTTAGCGCTTTTAAGTGATTGACCGAGGGAAACAATGCTCGTACTATTCAAAACACACAAAGGCGGTAGGTAATTAAGCCAACCACGGAACCGGGATGCGAAAGGAGGCCCGCATATGAACTGCTTGCCAAGACGAATGCCGGGCTCCTGTTTGCGCCCGTTGGCGTGATCAGGAGACAGCGACTTATTTCTCTTACTCTTATTACTTTTGTTCGATCAAGGAGATCATCATGAGCCAGTTTATCAACAACCCCGA
Organism: Collinsella aerofaciens; assembly: GCF_025289055.1. Lineage (GTDB taxonomy): Bacteria > Actinomycetota > Coriobacteriia > Coriobacteriales > Coriobacteriaceae > Collinsella. The sequence goes on along the minus strand of NZ_JAESIQ010000025.1, from coordinate 25,263 downwards.
GCACACCTTTGGTTTCGATACCCTGCAGCTGCACGTTGGCCAGGAGAGCGCCGATCCTGCATCCGACTCCCGCGCCGTGCCTATCTACCAGACCACGAGCTATGTGTTCCGCAACTCCCAGCACGCCGCCGACCGCTTTGGTCTTGCCGACGCCGGTAACATCTACGGCCGTCTGACCAACTCCACCCAGGGCGTCTTCGAGGGCCGTATCGCCGCCCTCGAGGGTGGCGTGGCAGGTCTTGCCGTCGCCTCCGGTGCTGCTGCCATCACCTATACCCTGCAGGCTCTTGCCCAGGCCGGTGACCACGTGGTGGCTCAGAAGACCATCTACGGTGGCTCCTACAACCTGCTGGAGCATACGCTCTCCCAGTTTGGCGTCGAGACCACGTTTGTCGATGCCCATAACCTTGAAGAGGTTGAGGGTGCCATCAGGGACAACACCACGGTCATCTATCTCGAGACACTCGGCAACCCCAACTCCGACATCCCCAACATCGACGCCATCTCCGAGATCGCCAAGAAGCACGGTCTGCCGGTTGTCGTCGATAACACCTTCGGCACCCCGTATCTGTTCCGTCCGCTGGAGCATGGTGCCAACATCGTCGTCCACTCCGCAACCAAGTTCATCGGCGGCCACGGCACCTCGCTGGGCGGTGTGATCGTCGACGGCGGTAACTTCGATTGGAAGGCGAGCGGAAAGTACGCCCAGATCGCTGAGCCCAACCCCTCCTACCACGGTGTTTCGTTTGCCGAGGCTGCCGGTCCCGCCGCCTTCGCAACCTATGTCCGCGCTATCCTGCTGCGTGACGAGGGCGCCTGCATCAGCCCGTTCAACGCCTGGGTCCTGCTCCAGGGCACCGAGACCCTGTCGCTGCGCGTTGACCGTCATGTCGAGAACACCAAGAAGGTCGTTGAGTTCCTGGCTGGTGACAGCCACGTCGCCAAGGTGAACCACCCGAGCCTGCCTGAGCACCCCGATCACGAGCTCTATCAGAAGTACTTCTCCAACGGCGGTGCCTCGATCTTTACCTTTGAGATTAAGGGTGGCCAGGAGGCAGCTTGGAAGTTCATCGATCATCTGCAGGTGTTCTCGCTGCTCGCCAACGTGGCCGACGTCAAGTCGCTCGTCGTGCACCCGGCTACCACCACGCACTCCCAGCTCTCTGCCGAGGAGCTCGCCGAGCAGAACATCACGCCCTCCACGATCCGTCTTTCCATCGGTACCGAGAACGCCGAGGATATCATTTGGGATCTGAAGCAGGCCTTCGCCGCGCTGGACGAGTAAGGCGACTTGTGCAAGGACCCCTTGCGACTCGATAGGTATAACTGCATAAAATGCCTGCTCAAGGCGCCTGTGCGAACAATGGTTGCACAGGCGCCTTTTTTGCATAGAGTGGGTGCAAAAACAGGGTTTTTGACACGCTTTATGCATTTGAGTTGTGGAAAACTCCTGTTGAGAGGATGTGAGTTTTACGCAATTGACGTGCGCCTTTTGAGTAAAACCGCAGGTCGCGATTTGCTCGGGGTACTATGCAGCGCGATCGAATCACACGCAGCTCAAACGCAGCAAAAACGCACTACGGAGGTTTCCAGCTACATGAGGATCGATTCACGAAAACCGAAAGCCGCCGCCCTTTCCGCCGCTCTGACCGTGGCACTTTTAGCGGGCGCCGGTGCAACTGATGCCCACGCCGCAACACTGTCCGATACGGTTGGATCTACGCCGTCCGAGACGACGCTGGTACAGCCCGTTGACTATCGCGGCGATGGTTATGGTTCCATGCAGGAGTGGAACGCCTCGATGGAGGCCAAGCGCGATTCCCTGGAGATGCGCGCTCAGATCATCATGAACATGTACGGTGACTATGCCACCGATGACGAGCGCGCTGTGCTGCAGGGTTGCATCGACGGCGCGGGTAGCCTGTTGACGATGGGGGAGGTCGACGCCAAGTCGACCGAGCTCGATGAGCTGCGCACTGCGCTTGAGGATGCCAAGCGCGAAGCGCTCGAGGCTGCCGCCGAGGCGGAGGCTGCCGAGGCCGTCCAAGCTTCGTACTACAACGCCGGTTACACTCCGTCCTACGCGTCTGCCGCGTCCTACGCGAACGGATCGGGCCTGACGCGCTCTGCGGGTGTCAATAACTACAACGGGCGCCGCGAGACCTATTACAGCAGCAATGTGCTTTATCACTATCGCACGGGCGAATGGACTCAGGATTCTGAGGGCTTCTGGCGCGATTCCGACGGCTATTACGTTGTTGCCGCGGGCGATATGGCCCAGGGCTCGACCTTTACGGGCTCCAAGGGTGATTGCAAGGTCTATGACTCCGGCTGCGCTGCCGGAACCACCGACTACTACACCGGTTGGTAATTTTTCTGCATCACGGATATTTGGCGGACGGGCGTCTTTACCGAGCTTTAGGGCAACGTAAGGACGTCCGTTCTATGTATGCGTTTGAGTTAACAGAGCCCTTACCGTGGCGGTACGCCGGGCGTATGGATGCGGGGCACACTGGTTCTTGAGAAATAAGGTCTTTCTCTTGGAGGAAGTGGTCTTGTGAATGCTCGAGATATTGCCGTTGCCGCCGTCGCGTTGATGCTTGGTTGCCTTGGTCCTACGGCCGCGCTCGTCGCGGGTATGCAGGGGTCTTGTGGGGCTGCCTCTATCGTGGTTGGCGTGTTGATCGCGGCCGCGCTGCTGGGAAGTGCGGGTGTAGCCCTTTGTCGCGACGATGAGGGCCAGGCGTCGGAGTCGCAACACTAGCTGTTGTGAGATTGGCCGCCGGTCATAGACGAAGATGAAGGCCGCCGCAGGGGAAAGGTCCCCTTGCGGCGGTTTTGCTGTTAAGACTGTTGAATGCGGCGCGTTGGCGCTACCAGCTTTTCTCGATATCGCGGATGCGTCGATAGAGCCACTCGTTTTGCGGTGCCTGGATATGGTGTTTGGCTGCGAGGCGGCAGATGGTGCCCGCGAACTCATCAACCTCGGTTTTGCGCCTTGCGATGCGGTCTTGAGCCATCGAGGGCATACCAGCGGGGTCGATTCCCTCGATGATGTGCACCATTTGCGTCAGGTCTGCCTCGGTCAGCTCAATGCCCTCGGCGTTGGCGACCGCAAGCGTCTCGCGCATGGCGGAGACAAAACAGCGGCGCTGCTCGGAGCCCGGCTCCGTGGCGCTTCCGTAGGTCCCGCCGTAGGCCATGCAGGTCTGGTTGATGCCGTCGTTGAGCATGAGTTTGGCCCACATGCGGTGGGCGATGTCGTCCTCGACGGTATGGGCGATGCCGCAGCGCGTATAGAGCTCGTCGATGGCGGTAACGGTTGCGGGCTTGGTGCCCGCTGCCGCGCCAAAGCGAATCTCGCCCGCATTGGTAAAGGTGAGCGCGCCGTTGAGGAACACGGCGTCCATGCCCTGGCAGATACCAAGAACGGTATGCTCCCAGCCAAAACGTTCGGCAATCTTTTGCTCGCTCGTAATGCCGTTGCACAGCGAGGCGATGAGCGTGTTGGGTCCCACGACACGCTCCATAGTCTTGAGTGCTTGGTCGAGACCGGTGGTCTTGACCGTCAGGATGACCAGATCGGCGGGCGTCGCCTCGCTGGCACGGACGGACGTGAGATCGCAGGGCTTGCCGTTGACGGTGAGCGCGTCGTTCGCATGACGCTCAAAACGGGCATCATCCATGACGTATTCGACGGCGTCGTTGCCGAGGGCCTTGGCAATCATGCTGCCGTAGAGCAGGCCGACGCCGCCCTTGCCGATAAAAGCGACCTTGTTGATCTGCATGTGAATCATCTCCCCATGTAAAAGGCGCCCGCGTAAGGGGCGCCTGATGGATTGTATGCTGCCAGGGTGATTGGTGGGTGCGCGGGGCGGCTGTTATAAAAAAGAAACTATTGCGCTGTGCGCTTATGCCGCGGGGCAGACCGCAAAGACGCGGGCGGGGTATCCGACGCCATCGCGGACCTTGGGGAAGGTGCAGAAGATGACGGCACCCGTGGCGGGAGGCTCGTCCAGATGGTCCATGACCTCGATCTGATAGCGGTCGACCGAGAGGATGTATTGCTCGCCGGGGTAGGGGTAGGCGTCCTCGCGCGTGGTCATGCCCGGCTCCTTTCATCGGGCTTTTTGCTGATGTTAAAGCGGTGCCGTGACGGCTCGATTTCTGCTGCGTTACGATACGTTCTCGATTGCGATTCCACGATGTTTCGGCTGCGTGACCATTGTGTTTCGCCTTGCCGGGGCGCTGATGGCGAAGGGAGGGGCCATGCAATATCGCGTTGACCCCAAAAGTGGTAACCGAATATCCGCTCTGGGTCTGGGCTGCATGAGGTTTCCCGGTGCGCCGGGACGCCCGGATGCGAAGACCGCCGACGCCATCATCTCCCGTGCGGTGGAGCAGGGGATTAACTACCTGGACACGGCCTATCTCTATCCCGGCAACGAGGCTTGTGTGGGCGCTTCGCTTGAGCGCCTAGGCCTACGCGACCAGGTTTTGCTCGCGACCAAGCTGCCACATGCTTCGTGCAAATGCGCGGAGGATTTCGATCGGTTCTTCGACGAGCAGCTGCGTCGCCTGCGGACCGACCATATCGACTATTACCTTATGCACAACATTACCTCGCCCGCCCAGTGGGAGCGCGTGGTGGCACTGGACATCGAGGACTGGATTGCGCGCCAAAAGGCTTCGGGGCGCATTCGCCAGATCGGTTTTTCATACCACGGCAGCGCGGCGGACTTCCTCACGATGCTCGATGCGTATGAGTGGGACTTTTGCCAGATCCAGTACAATTACGCTGGAGAGCGCTATCAGGCGGGAACGGCGGGGCTCATGGCCGCCGCCGAGCGCGGGCTCGCGGTGTTTGTGATGGAGCCGCTACTGGGCGGGCGTTTAGCGGGCAAACTGCCGCCACGGGCTCGCGCTGTGCTCGATAGTGCCCGTGACCCGCATTTGCGCACTCCTGCCGCCTGGGGTCTTTCGTGGGTGTGGAACCATCCTCAGGTGACGATGCTGCTTTCGGGTATGACCGATACCGCGCAGGTGGATGAGAACGCGGTGTTGGCTGATCGGGCTCTGCCGGATTCGATGACAGCTACTCAGCTCGATGCCATCGCGCACGTGGTGACGGAGTTTGAAAAATCGAATCGCGTGCCCTGCACGGGATGCGGCTACTGCATGCCATGTCCCAAGGGTATCAATATTCCCGGCTGCTTTGCCGCCTACAACGCAAGCTATGCGCACAGCTGGTTTACGGGTCTATCGCAGTACTTTACGGCGAGCGCGGTGCGCACAAGCGAGGCCAAGCTGGTGAGCAATTGCGTCAAGTGCGGCAAATGCGCGCGCCACTGCCCACAGCATATCGATATCCCCGAGCGTCTCGATGACGTGCGCCGACGTTTCCAGCCTGGCCCCGTGACGGCAGTGCTTAAGGCCTTCGGCAAAACGCGCTCCTCGTGACCCTTTTATAACTTGCGCTGGAATAGTTCCTGCTTGCGGCAGAATAGGGCTTAAACAGGGACTATTCCACCGCAACTGAAGGGGGCTGTCGTGGGCCATCGGGATTCATGGGATGATTCGCGTGAGGTTCGTTGGGGCATTTTGGGCGCTGGGCACATTTCTCATCGATTTGCATCGTCGCTCAAGAAGGTCGACGGGGCACGGCTGGTGGCTGCGGCCGGCCGCACTCCTGCACATGTCGAGGAATTTTGCCGAGCGTTTTCGATTGATGCTGCGCATGGCCATGCCTCGGTCGACGATAACGGCGATGCGGCTTATGACGCGCTGATTGCCGACCCCGATATCGACGCAATTTACTTGGCTCTTCCGCATGGCATGCATACGCGTTGGGCCTGTCGCGCGCTGTGCGCCGGAAAGGCCGTGCTGTGCGAAAAGCCGGCCGTTTTGAGTGAGGAAGAGGCTCTCTCGATTGCCTCCACCTCTCGCGAGCGCGGCGTGCTGTTTATGGAGGCGATGAAGAATCGGTTTTGCCCGATGCGCACTCGCGTGAAGGACTTGCTTGCGTCGGGTGAGCTTGGCCGTATTGTCTCGATTGAAAGCGTGCAAAAGCTCGATTACGGCGAGTCTCCTTCAGGCTATCTGCTTGATCCGTTGCAGGGCGGCTGTCTATATGACATGGGCTGCTATGCAGTCGGTTGGTTTGAGGATTTGCTCGCGGGCGCTTGCGAGGTTTCGTCTCGTGAAGTTCGCTGGCGTGACGTATCGGGCGGCCGCGTCGATTGGGCCGACGAGATCCATATGAGCGTCGACGGTATACCCATTCATATGGTGTGCGACGGCGAAGCAACATATGAAAGCCGCTTAACGATTGCCTGTGAGCGGGGCTCGTTGGAAATCGAGCGGCTCCATCGCCCCGAGCTCGCTCATGTGAAGTATTCCGACGGTCGAGTACTCGAAATCGATGCACCATTTGAAGTCGATGATTTTTACGGTGAGGCGTCGCATGCGACGCAGCTCATTCAGGCGGGGAAACTCGAAAGCCCCATCATGTGCCTAGCCGCCACACAGCGCTGTGCGCACATCATCGATGCGATTCGCTTGAAACTTTAGGGCGTGGGGGCATGGCGCCAGCGCTTGGAATGCCTGGAGGCCTTTGCTCTTGATGCCCCTTTTATAACTTGCGGTGGAATACGGTCTGTTTGCGCCAAAATAAGGCACCAATAGACCGTATTTTTCCGCAACTGATGAGGAGGGAGCTGGAGATGCTGACGATCGGGTGCCATCTTTCGACGACGAAGGGCTATCGGGCAATGGGGGAGACAGCGTTGTCCATTGGCGCCAATACCTTTGCATTCTTTACGCGCAACCCGCGCGGCGGCAAGGCGAAAGACCTTGACATGGATGACGTGGCGGCCCTGCGCGAGCTTATGGAGCAAAACGACTTTGGCCCGCTCGTGGCTCATGCCCCGTATACCTATAACCCCTGCTCAGCCAAAGAGCGGGCGCGCGAGTTTGCCCTGGAGGCCATGGCAGAGGACCTGCGGCGCATGGAGGCGCTGCCCGGCAACTACTACAACTTCCATCCCGGTGCGCATGTGGGGCAGGGCTCCGACGCCGGCATTCAGATGATTGTCGACACCCTGTGCCAGGTGATGTTTGAGGGCCAGCAGACGACGGTGCTGCTCGAGACCATGGCCGGCAAGGGTACCGAGGTGGGCCGCAGCTTTGAGGAGCTGGCGTGCATTATCGAGGGCGTTGCCGCCAAGTGCCCAGAGCTGTCCGATAAGCTGGGCGTTTGTTTGGACACCTGCCATGTGAGCGATGCCGGCTACGACATCATCCATGATCTGGACGGCGTACTCGACGAGTTCGACCGCGTGGTGGGTATCGATCGCTTGCATGCCGTACACATCAACGATTCGAAGAACCCTTGTGGCGCCCATAAAGATCGTCACGAGTGCATCGGCAAGGGATACCTTGGCAGCGAGGAATTTGGTGGCGGTATGCAGGTTATGCAGAATATTGTATCGAATGGCCACTTGCGTTCGCTGCCGTTTATTTTGGAGACTCCGAACGAACTTGCAGGTTATGCAGCTGAAATTAGACTATTAAGGTCATTACAGCAGTAATGACTGTCACAAAGTAGAGTATTCCATTCACGTTATGGGTTTGTTTCAATCAGTTTTCTCATTGCAGATTCGTAATTCCGGGTGCATAATAGCCAACAGTTTTTGCAGACCTCTGAATCAAACGAGGTCACCGGAAGGAGACTGATTATGAAGCTGAAGAAGCTTGGCGCATTTGCCGCCACGGGTGCTATGGCACTCGCCCTTGCTCTGACGGGCTGCGGTTCGTCCAACGCCACCTCTGGTTCTGATGCCGGTTCCAGCAGCTCTGACGACGCTAAGGTCGAGAAGGTCGACGGCTCCAAGGAGTACGCGCTCGTCAAGGACGGCACGCTGACCGTCGGCACCTCTGCCGAGTACGCGCCGTTTGAGTACAAGGATGACAACGGCGACTACCAGGGCTTTGACCTTGAGCTCATCAAGGCTATCGGTGACAAGCTGGGTCTGGATGTCGAGTACGTCAACAATGACTTTGACACGCTGGTTCCGGGCGTCGCTTCGGGCGCCAAGTATGACGTTTCCATCGCGGCTATCACCGACACGCCCGAGCGTGAGAAGGAAGTCACTTTCTCTGATTCCTACTACATGGACGATCAGGCTATCGTGACCAAGGTCGATAACACCGACATCACGGCCGACAACTACAGCGAGAAGCTCAACAACGCCGACGCTACCATCATCGTCCAGTCTGGCTCGACCGCCGAGGCCTTTGCCCAGGAGAACTTCCCCAAGGCCAAGATCGTCCCCTACAAGGACGCCACCGAGTGCTTCAGCGCCCTGCAGTCCGATAAGGGCGACGCCGTAGTCACCAACCGCTCCGTTGCCAGCCAGCTGACCGCCGAGCAGTTCAACACCTGCCAGACCATCAAGCAGATCAGCACCGGCGAGGAGTACGCCATCGCCATCAACCAGGGCAACACCAAGCTCAAGGACGACATCAACCAGGCTATCAAGGACCTGACCGACGACGGTACCGTCGACGCCCTCATGGCTAAGTACAATATCAAGTAAAATAACTACTTGATTGCGCGCGGGCCCTTTCCGTTTTGGCGGAAAGGGCCTTTGCGCTTCTCTTGACGGAGAGCGTTTCCGTCTCGTTTTGCCGGCAACTTCTACGATAGGAGCCACCTTGTCTCGACTGAACAAAGGGGCCGCGGAGCAGCGTTTTCCACTGCCCTCGATGCTCCAAAAGCTGGCCTGTGCCCTGGCTGTGGCGCTCGCCCTGGTATGCGCGGGGGCCTGCGTGCCCACGACCGCCCAGGCGCTTGAGACCGCAAAGATTACCGCCCGACCCAATACCGGTTCGGGTAGCGATGTGGTCGGCGGCACCGAGACGCGCATCACTTGGGAAGTTCAGGCCGATGCCGACGAGGAGCTGAGCGGTCTTTCGCTGACGTTTGTCGACGGCACGACGTTTGGTACCGATGACACGCGATTGACGATGCTCTCGGGCGAGGACCTCATGGATCGTACGCCCATGAAGCCCACGTGCAAGGCTGACGGCCAGACGCTCAAGATTGACTTTGGCGAGACGGCGCCTGCCGGCGGCTATTTCCGCGTCGAGGTTTACGGCGTGACCTTCCCCGTCGAGGGCGGCGATGAGGCCTTTAGCGGCACCTATACGCTCGCCGACGGTTCGACCAAGAAGATCTCCAAGATTCCGTCGGTGGAGATCAAGGGCGTGACGGCCTTCGATAACTTCCTGGCCGACCTTAAGGAGCAGCCATGGGTCGAGGCGTGGAACTCCAATATGTTCCTGCGCCTGTTCCTGAACCCGGTCATTTTGGTCCAGAGCCTGCCGATCGTCTTCAAGGGCTTCCTTATGTCGCTTTCGATCGTGCTCGTGGCGTTTCCGCTGGCAATTCCCTTTGGCTTTGCCCTGTCGCTTATGCGCATCTCCAAGTCGCGCATCCTGCGCTGCCTCGCCGGCATCTACGTGAATATCATTCGCGGTACGCCGGCGTTCCTGCAGATCTATATCGCGTTCTTCGGTCTGCCGTTGGCCGGCGTCAAGGTGGACGACTATGTTTTGGGCGTTATCGTCATGGCCATGAACTCGTCTGCGTACCTGTGCGAGATCTTCCGTGCCGGTATTCAATCGATCCCCAAGGGCCAAAACGAGGCTGCTCGCTCTCTGGGCATGAATGCCTTCCAGACGCTGCTCTACGTTATGATTCCGCAGACGTTCCGCAATGTTTTGCCTACGCTGACCAGCGAGTTTATCTTGCTTTACAAGGATACGTCGCTGCTTGCCGCCGTGGGTGTGGTCGAAATCGTCATGAACGCCCGTACCATCGTGGCCACGACGGGCTCCATTACACCGTACGTGGTTGCCGCCCTGTTCTATCTGGTCATCACCCTGCCGCTCGCTCGCTTGGTGAGCGGTCTTGAGGCGAGGCTTTTGGGTACGACCGAGACCAAGAAGAAGCGTCCCGCCAAGAGCGCCGGACAGGTTGTCGCGACGCCTGCCGATCACATCGCCGGTCTGTAAGGAGGTCCTATCATGAGCGAAACCAATAACTCGAACGAGGTCGTCGTCAGCATTAAGAACCTCCAGAAGGCCTTTGGCGATAACGTGGTCCTGCGCGATATCGATCTGGATGTGCATAAGGGCGAGGTCGTCGTAGTTCTGGGTCCTTCGGGCTCGGGCAAGTCGACGATGCTTCGCTGCATCAATCGTCTGGAGCATCCTACGAGTGGTTCGATTGTCGTCGAGGGCGTGGATGTGTGCGCCAAGGGCGTTGACCTCAATAAGGTGCGTACGCACTTGGGCATGGTGTTTCAGCAGTTCAACCTGTTCCCGCACCTGTCGGTCAAAAAGAACGTCATGCTTGCGCAGCAAAAGGTGCTCAAGCGCAGCAAGGAAGAGGCCGAGAAGATCGCCGTCGAGGAGCTGACCAAGGTCGGTCTTGCCGAGCGTATCGACTTTATGCCGAGCCAGCTCTCGGGCGGCCAGCAGCAGCGCGTTGCCATCGCCCGCGCCCTGTCGATGAACCCTCACGTTATGCTCTTTGACGAGGCCACGTCGGCGCTCGATCCCGAGCTGGTTCGCGACGTTCTGGGTGTCATGCGCGACCTGGCACGCGATGGCATGACCATGATCGTCGTGACGCACGAGATGGGCTTTGCCCGCGACGTCGCCGACCGCGTCGTCTTTATGGATGGCGGCGTTATCGTGGAGGAGGGCACGCCAAGCGAGGTCTTCGACCATCCCAAGAGCGAACGCACCAAGGCGTTTTTGGGCAATATCTCGTAGCCGGTTGATGTAACTGCCGTTACAAAAGAGCGGGGGCTGGACTTGAATCCAGCCCCCGCTCTTTTGTAGGGATGGGGATGCGCTTTGATGCGGGCTCTTTTGGAGGCCCTGGGTTCGTTACGCGAGCTCGGCTCCCAGAGCCTTGCAGGCCGCCTCGCCCTCATCGTCGGGCGCATCGTAGCAGATGGTGGAGTCCACGACGTTGACGCCGGCCTCGTCTGCGTCGGCCTTCCAGTTTTCCATCCACTCGCCCTCGGCCCACGAGTAGGAGCCAAAGAGGACGACCTTCTTATCGCCGAGGGTCTCCTTGACCTCGTCCCACATAGGCTGGAACTCGTCATACTCAAGCTCCTCGGAACCCATGGCGGGGCAGCCGAAGGCAATGGCGTCATAGCCGGCGGCCTTGTCTGCGGAGAAGTCGGCGCAGGAGATGACCTCTGCCTCGGCGCCGGCACCGGTTGCGCCCTCGGCAACGAAGTTTGCCATGGCTTCGGTGTTGCCCGTGCCGCTCCAGTAGACGACTGCGATCTTGCTCATATGTCTTCCTTTCGGTTGTGCGGCGTGCGGCCGCGTTTTGTATGCTCTATCGGGTTGCCTGGACAAGTTGTCCCAGGGTGCATCCCTGTTGATAGATATAGGTAAGGTATTGCGTGCATGCGCGATAGGAATCGAAGGTCGTGAGCGCCTGTTCGACGTTCGTGTATACCTTCCAGGCGCCAAAGACCTTATAGTTTTCGCCGTGCTGGACGATAAACTGATGGACATCTTCGTAGGGATAGCCCAAAAAATAGCCAATTTCGTGGGGGAACTCGCACATGCACCCCGTATCGCAGTGCCTATTTCGCGCGAGTGCGCAGACACTGCCGTCATAGGCGCTTTCTGCGGCATTGCTGCTTGCCAGCGTGATGCGCGCGGCGAGATGCACCAGGGATGCGGGCAGGTTGTGGACATCGTAGCCTTCGGCGACAAGCGCCGTCGCAGCGCGGGGGTCGGAGAGGTATCGCATGAGGTCCGCAGGGCGGTACACATAGATGAGCGCTCCGCAGGGGCGCCAGACCAAAACACTCATATGGATCCCGAGCGGTTGGAGCTCGCGGTTGCATTCGGCTATGACGGCGAGCAGGCGAGAGCGTCGCTCTTCGATATGGGCGGCGCCGGGTTTTCCGTTTTGGTTGGCGTAAACGCCGGGATAGGTAAAGAGCGAAGCCGGCTTGATACCTGCGAGCGTAGGGGAGCAGTTGCGCACGACAGCCGTTTGGTATGTTGGGATGTCAATGGTTCGAGTCACGTTGCCCCTTTCGAGCCCTCACTTGTTAGCCTAGGAAAACTTATACACGAAAGTAAACCTTGGTCAACTAAAAAGTTTGAAGAGGGAAACTAATTGACCGAACTGACATGATTTTGGGTTAAGATGGGGACACCCCATGGGGGTATCTAGATAGGGCTACTTGAAAGGGGAACGCATGAGTGACTTGCTCAACCCTGCGAATATCATCGTGCTGGCCGTCATTGCCGTCGGCATGTTTTTTGGACTGCGTCGCATTGCCGCTTCGACACACGGGAAGAGTTGTTGCAGCGATGGTACGAGCGGCAAGAAGGCCAAAAAGGTTGTTGTGGTGGATACCGATGCGTCGCACTATCCCTATAGCGATGAGCTGCTTATCGGCGGCATGAGCTGTGACGGCTGCGCTCAGAACGTAGCCAATGCCCTCAATGCGCTGGATGGCGTGTGGGCAACGGTGACGTATGCGGACCACACGGCACGCGTGCGCTCTAAGCAGCCGGTTGATCGTGGTGTCCTCGAGACGGCCGTGAAAGACGCGGGCTACTACGTCATGACGCTGTAAGCGCCGCCCTGGATGCGCGTCCTTGTCTAGGCTCGTCCGCGTAACTCAATGTCCTGGATGTCGTCGAAGTCGATGGCGATATCTTTGAGCTTGAGGAGCTTGAAAGCGGGGAGCACCTCGTCGAGGATGCCCGTGCGAGCGCGATAGCCGTACGTATCGTAATAGGTGACACGAACCAAGTCGCCACGCTTGAGGCCCTCGAGCTTTTTCGAAAGTTCGAGGGCTTTTTCTTCTGTGAGTTCGCATTTTGGCTCGGCGGTGATCTCTTGTTTACGCACGAGCTCGTAGTATCCCGTGAGGGCGGCAAAGGGCATAAACTGCGCGGCACGGCCGGCACGGACGGTGCCGTTGGCGGTGAGTCTGGGGTCGGCGGATCGGCGTCTTCCCTCGGGGTCCGCTAGACGTTCAAAAGGCGTCGGTGGCCGTATCGGCTGTTGTTGGGACTTAGGCACGATGTCCTCCTACCTGATCGTTGCGTTCGCGTGCGGTGGCGCCGGTGGTAAAGCTTAATCCCTTGACGAGCGCGTTCTTGCCGTACTTGCCCTTCACGGCCAAGACGGCGCGTGCCAGGTCGCGCTCGCGTTCATCGGCCTTAACATCGCTGAACAGATCGATGGTGGCAAATTCCTCGGGCACCAGATTGCCAAAGCCCAGATTGATACGCTTGACCGGTCGCTTGGGGTCGACCGTTTGTGCCCAAAGGTCATCGAAATAGCCCATGATCTTCTTAAACGAATTAGTGCTCTCGGGCAGCTTGCGCGAGGCGTTGGAGTGCGCAAAGAACGCGGCATAGCCACCACGCGGCTTGCCGCCGTGTTCGCCCACAAAGATGCCGTCAATCGCTTGTGCCTCCCGTACCAAACGTCGGCGTTCGTCATCTCGCTGGACGGGTTTCGGTGCGCGGTGCGCGAGCTCGAGGCCGTCGGTCGCTGCGGGCTCGATGCCCGAAGTGCTCGAGCGCAGGTGTCCGCAGCCGTCTATATACTGCGCCGTGCCGCTGGCGTTGAGCCGGCGTATGTCGGCGTGCTCGCTTGCATAGCCCACAAAGAGCGAGATGCTGTTGCACACCACGTGCTTGTCGATCAAATCCAGCACGGCGGCATCGACCATTTCGCGCAAGACGGTGTAGGCCTGCTCGTAGGCATAGCCCTTCGAGAGCACCTGCCCCGTGGTGGTCGAGGTCGCTTGTGGGCGATAAGCTTGGATATCGGCGATGGTTGTCGGCTCACGCCCGAAGGCGTGGTCGATAAGATATTCGGCATTGACGCCGAGCTCGTCGTAGAGCAGGTTCTCGTCGAGTGCGGCGACGCCCATTAGGTCGTAGACGCCGTATTTCTCGAGACGGGCCGCCACGCCGGGGCCGATGCCCCAGATGTCGGTGATGGGGCGATGGGGCCAGATCTCCTTGCGAAAGGTCTCGTCGTCGAGTATGCCGATACGGCTGGGCACGTGCTTGGCGGTAATATCGAGTGCAACCTTGGCCTGGAATAGGTTGGGGCCGATGCCGACCGTCGCCGTGATGCCGGTGCGCGCCAGGACCTCGTCGCGCAGTATGCAGGCGAAGCCTTCCGCATCGGTGTGATAGAGGTCCAGATAGGGCGTCACGTCGATAAAGCACTCGTCAATTGAGTAGACGTGAACGTCTTGCGGACTGACGTATTTCAGGTAGATACCGTAGATCTGCGCCGACACCTCCATGTAGTGCTGCATGCGCGGTACGGCCTTGATGTAGTCGATGCCATCGGGTATTTCGAACAGGCGACAGCGATTGTGAATCCCTAGGTCCTTCATGGCCTGCGTGATAGCGAGACAGATGGTCGTGCGTCCGCGCGATTCGTCGGCAACGACCAGGTTGGTGGTGAGCGGATCGAGCCCACGATCGACGCACTCGACGCTGGCATAAAACGTCTTGAGGTCGATACAGATGTAGGTGTGCTGCTCGTGCGCCATCCGTGCCCTTTCATCAAACACATGTTCTTATCGAATACCTGTTCGATAATACCCGCTCGACCGGACACCGTCAAAACCTACCAAAAAGGGACAGGTTTTTTGGTCGGTTTACCGAGTGCTTACGGTGGGTCGGTAGCCTTAATGTGTTAAATACGCTGAGGGGGTATGGATGACCATAGGTATGGGTGATCTTGCACTTTTGATACTGTTCGTGCTGTGCCTTGCGATCTTTGTTTACCTGCTGATCAAGGTCCTCAAAGGACGGGCTATAAGAATCGATGAGGTGGGATACTTGCTGCTTGTCGAGAGGCTTCGGTCGCCGGTGTTGACGGCCGCGATGAAAGCCGCCTCGAGTTTGGCGTCGCTGCCGTTTGTCGTCGGTGTGCTAGCCGCGGCGATGCTGTGGGCGCCCAATTGGGCCCATGTTGTCTGGGCCGCCTTCAATGTCGGTGCTATCAGCGCAATCGACCAGCTGTTAAAGGTCCTTGTGCGTCGACCTCGTCCACAGGGATTTCGGCTTGTCGAGGCACCGGGGCTGAGCTTCCCCTCGGGCCACTCGATGGCGGCCATGGCGTTTTATGGCTATGGCATATGGTTGGTGCGGTGTGGCGTGTGTGGCCTTCCGTTCGGCGCCGCCATCGAGGTTGCACTTGCGTGCGTCATCCTTGCGGTGGGTGTCAGCCGTGTCTACCTGGGCGTGCACTACGTTTCGGATGTGCTGGGCGGGTTTTGCCTGTCTTTTGTCTGGCTCATCCTGTTCGTGCGTCTTGGCCCTTGGATTTTGACCGCCTAATTGTCGCAACTGGACGCCATGTCGGATCGAATCTGATTTTAACGCAGCCCTAAAGAGCGCGAAACAGCTCGGAAAACCTTGCTTCGTAGCATGAGCCTAACGATTGATACCGCCTATGCGCACGGAAGGGTTGTGGGAAAGATGGTCAATTATGGGTTTGGTATGCCGACGCGCTTGGTTGCGGATGGGGATGTGGCTCGCTGGTGCGGGCGATTGGTTGCCCACTACGCTGGCACCAAGGCACTGGTCGTGTTGGGCGGTGACAAGCATACGCGCGATGAGCTTGTCTCGGCGGCACTTGGTTCGCTCGCTCGAGCCCTACTCGAGCGTGTGCTTTTCCGCTGCGGCTCGTTTGAGGGCGACGGGGGAGACGAACTGGTCGACGAAGCCGTGGCCCTGGCGACCGACGAAGGCGTGGACTTTGTCCTGGCGATTGGCGATGCCGATGCTGCCGGCTTTGCGCGCGAACTCGCGCGTCGCATGGCGGCGCTCGATGCCGGCGAAGATGGTTTTGTCCCTTATGGATGCATTGTCTCGGAGGGCAAGGTGCCTGCTGTCGTGGGCACCGGCGAGGTTCCCGTTTTTGCCATTATCGCGCCCGAACTGCTGGAGGGCATCGGGTCTCCTCTGCGTGAGTTGCTCGGTAGCGTCTGCGCCGTGGCCTAATATTTGCCATAAAGGGATGGGTTATTTTTGGTTGGTAAAGCGTTTGACCTGCCAAAATAAGCCTGTCTCTTTTTGATCGGTTGCCGTTTGGGGGCCGATTGGCAACGCTCGCTGATTGTAGTCTTGACCTGCGCTAGAATAGTGGCATCTGAATGTCCGGGCGCATGGAGGCGTGCGCCCGTATGCTGAGGAGGACTCTATGGCAACTGTTGTCGCACCTATCGATGCTACGTCGACTGCCGCTTGGAAGGCACTCGAGGCCCATCAGGAGAAGCTCGAGGCCGAAGGTATCGACCTCAAGGCCTGGTTCGCTGCTGACGCCGACCGCGTGAACAAGCTGAGCTTTGACGCCGGTGACCTGCACTTCGATCTGTCGAAGAACCTGGTGACCGATGAGACCGTCAAGCTGCTGTGCGATCTTGCTCGCGAGGTGAAGCTCGAGGAGCGCCGCGACGCCATGTTCTCTGGCGAGCACATCAACACCACCGAGGACCGCGCTGTCCTGCACACCGCGCTGCGCCGCCCGGCAAGCGAGAAGGGCCAGCTCATCGTCGACGGCCAGGACGTCGTCGCCGACGTGCACGAGGTCCTCGATCGCATGTATGCCTTCGCCGAGCGCGTGCGCTCCGGTGAGTGGAAGGGCGTTACCGGCAAGAAGATCGAGCACCTGGTGTCCATCGGCATCGGCGGCTCCGATCTGGGCCCGGTCATGGCCTACGAGGCCCTGCGTCCCTATGCCGACGCCGGTATCGACTGCCGCTACATCTCCAACATCGATCCCAACGATCAGGCCGAGAAGCTCAAGGGCCTGGATCCCGAGACCACGCTCGCGATCATCGTCTCCAAGACCTTCACCACGCTCGAGACCCTCACCAACGCCCGCGAAGTCAAGACCTGGATGCTCGAGCAGCTCAAGGCTCAGGGCGCCATCGACGGCTCCGATGAGCAGAACGCCGAGGCCGTGGCAAAGCACTTCGTCGCCGTCTCCACCGCACTCGAGAAGGTCGAGGCCTTCGGTATCGACCCCGCCAACGCCTTCGGTTTCTGGAGCTGGGTTGGCGGCCGCTATTCCGTTGACTCCGCCGTGGGCCTGTCGCTGATCGTCGTGCTCGGCCCCGAGCGCTTCCAACAGTTCCTCGAGGGCTTCCACGCCATCGACGAGTACTTCTGCAACACGCCGCTCGAGAACAATGCCGTCGCGCTGATGGGCCTGCTCAACGTCTGGTACGTCAACTTCTTCGGTTCCAAGAGCCACGCCGTGCTGCCGTACTGCCAGTACCTGCACCGTTTCCCGGCCTACCTGCAGCAGCTCACCATGGAGTCCAACGGCAAGCACGTCCGCTGGGACGGCAGCGCCGTGACCTCCGATACCGGTGAGATCTTCTGGGGCGAGCCCGGCACCAACGGCCAGCACGCCTTCTACCAGCTGCTGCACCAGGGCACTGTGGTGGTTCCGGCCGACTTTATCGCTTTCGCCAACACTGCCAACCCTGCGACCGACAGCGGTCAGGACGTGCACGAGCTGTTCCTGGGCAACTTCCTGGCCCAGACCAAGGCGCTCGCCTTTGGCAAGACGGCCGACGAGGTGCGCGCCGAGGGCACGCCCGAGCAGATCGTCCCGGCCCGCTGCTTTGAGGGCAACCGCCCGACGACCTCGATCTTCGGCGACACGTTGACCCCGTTCGCGCTCGGCGAGCTCATCGCCCTGTACGAGCACATTACGTTTGTCGAGGGCACGGTCTGGGGCATCGACTCCTACGACCAGTGGGGCGTCGAGCTGGGCAAGCAGCTTGCCAAGCAGATCACCCCGGCCTTCCACGACGACGCCGCCAAGGCCGAGCAGGACGCTTCGACCCAGGCGCTCATCGAGTTCTATCGCGCGCATCGCAAGTAGTCGCTGCTGTTAACGTATCGCGCCTTATAGTCAGGGGCCCGTATCCTATCGGATGCGGGCCCCTTTGCTTTTGCCGTGGTCCCGGGGCGCACGGCCTTTGTGGAACATCGCCGGGGCGTCGCGCGCTGCGAGAACCCTGCGCCTAGATCTCGGCCTCCGCATGGCCTCGCTGCGCCTCGGGCAGCTCCCCGTAGAGCGGATGGTCTTCGAGCCTAAAGCGCTCGACCTGTTCGGGAGTGCGACCGCGTACAAAGAGCCACGAGCGATCGATCGGCGTCGCCATGAGCGTGCTGGGCAGCGCGTCGGCGCGGTCGGAAAACACCCGGGCACTCTCGGGATCCTGGAACGCCAGCACCAGATGCGTGTCGCAGTTGCCCATGATGGAGCGTGCGCGTGCCTCGCCATAGAGCGCATCGAGCTGGTTGGTCGACTGCAGCAGCAGCGTTGCCCAGATGTTGCGGCTTCGGATAATCGAGAGCACGTTGTCGATCTGGGGGATCTGCAGATTTGCGAAGTCATCGAGCATAAAGCGCACGGGCACGGGCAGGCTGCCGTCGGGCTGCCTATCGGCCTCACGAATGAGGCCCATAAACGCCTGCGAAATAAAGAGGCCGGTCAGCGGATCGAGATTGCGGTCAATATCGCTCACGGTTACAAACAGGGCGCAGGGGGTGTGTCCCATGGAAGCGAAGTCCACCTGATAGCACTCACGATAGAGCTGTGCCGCACCGTCGAATCCCAGACACATGACCTTTTCGGCAAGGATGCCGACGATGCTCGCGTGCATGCGCTCGGCATTTTGCGTAATGGCGTAGCGCCGCCATAGCGAGAGGGCATAGCTTTGGGGGTCGGTCGTGATCAGGTCGTCAAACAATCGACCCGTGGCACCGTCCTGCAGGTGCTCGATCAGCTTGATGACCGAGCTGATCGTCTGCTCGTCGGCGGGTAGCTGTTCGGTGACGTAGGGGATAAGACACGACAGCAGGTTTGCCGCCGCATGATCCCAAAAAGGCTGGTTGTTGTCCTCGATGGGGCAGATGGCCTTTGCCACCGAGAGGATGTCCTGCTGGTTGGGCCTGCCGTCCGCCTTGAGGCGAATGTGCCTCAGGGGGTTGTAACCGCAGCGCTCGATGCCGGGCGCAAGGGCCGGGACGGTGTTGAGGTCGGCGAAGTTGAGACATTGCACGCGGTAACCGTGGGCTGCCAGCACGGGTCCCACTTCGCGACAGAGCGTGCCTTTGGTGTCGAGCACGATGTAGCTTGCGTTCATTTGCAGCAGGTTGGGCTTGAGGACGTTTCGGGTCTTGCCGGCTCCCGAGGGGCCGATCACAAGTGCGTTGTTGTTGAGTCCCGTTTGGCGGGTGTCGCAGGAAAGCGTTCGATCCTTGGCGAGGATGGTGGACGATGCGGACTCAGATGCGGCGAGGCGGCTGGTGAGGTTAGACATGGGCGACCTCCTTGGTGGTCGAGAGGATTTCGTGGGCAAAGCCGAGCTCGACGGCGCGCTCGGCCGAAAGGTAGGTGTCTTTTGCAGTGAGGGACTGGATGCGCTTGGGCGTGAGGCCGCTGCGGTCCGAGAGGATTTGCGTGAGGGTCTTGCGGGTCTGCATGAGACGCCGGCTGGTTTCCTGCAGCGCAAGTGCCGAGCCGCCTGCCCCCTGGGGGATCAGCGGGTCGTGAATCATGAGCTCTGCATGGGGCGCCATACGGCGATCGTCGCCGCCCATAAAGATCACGGCGCCCATGGACGCGGCGAATTCCAGACAGACGGTGCGGATGGGGCACGATGCGAGGCGCATGGCGTCATAGATCGCAAGGCCCGATCGCACGCTTCCGCCGGCGCTGGCGACAAATATGGTGATGGGGCGGCTGGGGTCGGTGGCATCGAGCAGGCGGATCTGCTGGCATAGGTCGTGGGCCATCGGGGTTTCGATGTTTCCCATGACGGAGAGCTCGCGACGGGCGAGCATCTCATCGTAAATGCTGGTGAGCGTGATACCTCGGGCGGATTCACGCATGGTGAGGGGGCTGATGATGGGGGAATGATTGGTGTCCATGAGGACTCCTTTCTGTTGGTTGTGTTGTGGAATAGGATTGTTGCCCGCGGAGGGGCTGGCGGGCTACAGGGTTCGTCCGAGCCTGAGATCGAGCTCGGTTGTGGGGCAGGCTGCCTGTTCGTGCGGCTCGCAAGCGCCAAGGACTCCAAAGCGATGGAGCGTTGCGACGGGCGTGGTGTAGGCGAGCCGCAGCTGATGCTCGACAGGGGCACATCCGTCATTTTTGTAATGAGCCGCGTAGTACTGCGCGATGCTGGCGTTCATCTCGCTGCCATTGCGATGGCGCTCAAACTGGCGTCTGCAGGTTTCGATGATCTTTGCTACCGACTTGGGTGCCGTCGCGGGAACAAGGGCGAGATAGCCCTCAAATAGCTCGTTGATGCTCAGAAGGCACAGCAGGTCGATCAGCGTCCTTATGGCTGCTCCCTCGGCGGAAAAGTGCGCGGTCATGCGGTTATATCGGTTGCGGTCGATGATGGCCGCATGGGGTCTTGGAGTTTTCTGCCCCGTGGTCCCGGGCTTTTGCCGCGCCTGTGTATTGAGCTCGACGTTGCAGCGCTTGAGGCCGTCCAACGGAAGGAACAGTGCGGTGCGCAGGGTGTTCCGCTTACTTTCGAGTTCATGACGCTCGTCGGGTTCCCATTCGAGCTTGAGTTTCGTGTCGAGCGCCGTAAGCATATGGGCTAGGCAGCCTACGGTAAGAACGTACGAATCGTTGTCGCGTTTTGGGGCATAGGGGTCTGTCAGCTTGCGAATGTCGGGGTCGCCCATGATCTTTGTGCAGCGCTTCAGCAGTTGAGGGTGGTCGGCCAAGATCGTCGCGAGCGGTAGCGACGCGTAGTTCTTTATGGTCGCGGCGGCAAAGGCGGCGTCATATTCGTTTGCATATGCTCGCTCAATGCGGGCATCCAGAATGCTTTTCTTATCGCCGTCTTCAGCGTGGTGGTTTGTCATAGCTTCTCCAATCGGTTGATGTTCGTGCTGTTTGTTGATGTGTTGGTTGTCGTGAGTGATGTGCTTGCCGTGGGTGATGTGCTGACGTTGGGGTGCTATGCGGTTTTCAATGAGCCCGTGAGGCAGTTGCTGCAGGGGCGGGATGGAACGGCCCATGCAAGGCGGAAGGCATCGTGCTCAAAATCGAGACAGCAATGCCCTGGGTGCCTCACATGTGGCAGTTACCTCATTAAGTTGTCATTGCGTTTGGGGTTGTACTTTGCCGATCTTCCTTCTCTTACACGCTGAAAACTGAAACTTCATATGCTCGATCTACTTAAAACCGCAACGGCGGTCTTTTATCAACTTATATGTCGGAACGTGTCTTTGCAAGTACTTTTTTGCGTTTGTTTCAAATGGGGTGGTTTTGCAACCGTCACGCGCCACGCTATGCGAACGTGCCCCGGCTCGGATAAGATGGTGCGATCGAGTTCTACCGCGCTCACTGCAAGTAGTCTTTGTTGCTGAGATAGGTCACGGCCGAAAGGGGCCCGTATCCCAACAGATACGGGCCCCTTGCTATTTAAATGGGCATGAGGGTGTATTGAGGGGGGATGTCTTGCTGTCGGCATCCGCGTGCGGTGCCATTCGCTGTCCGTAAATTATACGTTTACGGCTAATTTCATACCACTTGTCGGAATGCGGACGCTGTCCTTGCATGCCGGGCGTACATTGAACGTGGTTTTTCGCGTGAAGCCACGAATCGGTTGCCAGCCCTGAACAAGGAGGCCCAGCATGACGCTTGCCAAACCCATCAATAAATACATCGACTATATCGATGCCCCCGAGGACACGTTTGAGCAGTATGTCGAGAAGGCGTTAAAGTACAACTTTCGCTGCGTATTTGCGAACCTGCAGGAGTACGAGACGGGCCGCGCCATGCTCGAGGGCTCTGACATCATCCTTGCCGGCGCTATCGACTTTCCCCAGGGCACTATGACGCTTGAGGAGAAGCTTGCGAGGTTTGAGGAATACGCTGCGTGTGGCTTTACCGAGATTGACTACGTTTTGAATCAGGGGTCGATCGAGAACCGCGATTTTGATGCCATCGAGCGCGAGATGACTACCATTGCTGATTTTTGTCGCGCGCATGGCATCACTGACAAGGTAATCGTCGAGATGTGCAAGCTGGACGGCGACGACGCCGCCAAGCGCCGTGTATGCGAGATCGCGCTGGAGGCCAAGCCGGGATTCCTTAAGACATCGACCGGCAGAAGCTTTGGCGGTGCTAAGCTCGAGGACGTGCGGCTGATGCACGAGGTGCTCGGCGATGCCGTGGCAATCAAGGCGGCGGGCGGTATCCATAATTACGAAGAGGCTTGCGCATTCATCGAGGCCGGCGCCAGCGCGTTAGGTGCATCGGCGGGCATCGCGATCGTCGAGGGCGCACCGACGGATGAGCGTCGCTAGCAGACGTATTTGACCTGAGCGATAAAGCTTCACGACCACACGCCGTTCATGTTCGAGACAATATGACTTTTTGCCCGTTGTAAACGGAGTCGCGATGGGTGTTCTGTATGATGGCTCAGACAAGGTTGTTCAATGACAGGGAGGCATATATGGCAATCAAAGCCATCGCGATGGATATCGACGGTACGCTCACCAACGATCAGAAAGTGATTAGCCCGCGTACGCGCGAGAAGCTGCTCGCGGCGCAGGAGTCGGGCATTAAGCTCATTTTGGCTTCGGGCCGTCCCGCATGGGGGCTCCACGCCTTGGCGCAGGAGCTCGACCTCCAAAACCATGACGGTCTGCTAGTTGCCTTTAACGGCGCACACGTCGTCGATGCCCAGACCGACGAGGTACTGTTCGATCAGGCTATGCCTGCCGACGAATTGCATCGCCTGATTGATCACCTGCGTAATTTTGACGTGATCCCTATGATTTCGCTCGGTCGCGATTTGCACGTCGAGGACTCGTACCGCTGCATGATCACGCTGCCTGACGGCTCGCAGAAAAACATCGTCAAATACGAGCGCGATGCGTGCGATCTTAAGATCCGCGAGGTCGAGAGCCTGCATGAGGTCGCTGATGCTTATCCCGTGGACAAGCTGCTGACGGCGGGCGATCCGGCCTACCTGCAGGCGCATTACGAGGAGATGTATGCGCCCTTTAAGCAGACGCTTTCGGGCATGTTTACGGCCGACTGGTACTTTGAGTACACGGCGCACGGTATCGACAAAGCCCGTGCGCTCGAGGGTGCCCTGCCCAAACTCGGCATCGATGCCAGCGAGGTCGTATCGTTTGGCGACGGCCAGAACGACAAGTCCATGATTGAGTGGGCCGGCACCGGTGTTGCCATGGGTAACGCCGTCGATGAGGTTAAGGCTGTGGCCCAGATGGTGACCGCCGATAACAACGAAGATGGTATTGCAATGGCGCTGGATAAGCTGCTGGGTTAGAATCGCCGATAATGCATGGTTTGGGCGCCTGCTTGCAGGCGCCCTTTTGTTAGGGAGGGTGCCGTGTCCGCATTTCCGTTCGACGCCGTTATCTTTGACATGGACGGCGTCATTGTCGATACCGAGTATTACTACCTGGGCGAGACTGCCGCGTTTGCCAAGGAGCTTGGGCTTAATCTGACTCAAGAGGAGTTGAATGGGCAGGTCGGTACCTCGCATCAGTTCTTCCTGCATATGCTGGTCGATTGGTTTGAGCGCGCCGGTAAGGGGCACTTCACTGGCGAGGAAGCGTTGGCCCGTTGGGACGAGTGGGCGCATGAGCGTCCGCGCGACTATCAGGCTTTGATTAACCCAGGCGCCGTGGATACGATTCGAGAGCTGCCGCGCCGTGGCGTTCGCGTGGCGCTTGCCAGCTCGTCTCCCATGGTTAGCATCGAGGAAGTGCTCAACGCATGCGGGCTGTCGGATGCCTTTGAGTATGTGGTGAGCGGCGAGCAGTTTAAGGAGAGTAAACCCGAGCCCGACATCTACCTGCATGCGCTAGACCTGCTGGGGCTGCCCGCGAATCGCTGCTGCTGCGTTGAGGATTCCGTTCCGGGCATTACCGCGGGTAAGCGAGCCGGCCTGACGGTTATTGCCAAGCGCGAGGAGCGCTTTGGCTTTAGCCAGGATGCCGCGGACAAGATTATCGACCAGCTGCCGGAGCTGCTGGAACTCGCGTAGATTCTGGGCGGTACTGCTGTCACAACAGTGGTTCCGTTGGCATAAGAGAGAGGCGGCGTCATGGCATTTAACGTGAGCGCACTGGGGTTTGGCGACAACGTCGTCGATCGCTACGAGCATATCCACACCATGTATCCTGGCGGCAATGCGGTGAACTTCGCCGTTTATGCCAAGAAATGCGGTGCCGCACGTTCTGCATACATGGGCATTTTTGGCAATGACGCCGCTGCCGAGCATGTCATTGCAAGCCTCGAGGATGAGGGTATCGAGCTTGACAAGTGCGAGCAGATGATTGGCGAGAACGGAGCGGCTCGCGTGACCGTCGTTGACGGTGACCGTGTCTTCCTCGGCTCCAACGAGGGCGGTATCCGTGGCGATGCGCGCTATGTCCTCGATCGCTTTGACCTTTCGTACATGAAGCAGTTCGATGTGGTTCATTCGGGCAACTATTGCTTTACCGAGCGCGAGCTGCCCAAGCTGAAGGCTGCGGGCGTCACGGTCTCTTTTGACTTTTCGGACGACTCCACCGACGAGTACTACGAGCAGATTGCGCCCTACGTCGATTTCGCTTTCTTTAGTGCGGCGGATGCCGCGAGTGAGGACGAGATTCGCGAACGTCTGGCATGGGTGAAGGGCCTGGGTCCGCGTTTTGTGTCGGCTACGGCGGGCGCCGAGGGCTGCATTGCTTACGACGGCGAGCGCTATTACCGCCAGCTGGCTAAACCGGTAACGGACATGAAGGACACCATGGGGGCGGGCGACTCGTTCCTCACCTCGTTTTTGATGTGCTATCTCGATTCCGCCAAGCGTGGTGAGGATGGCGCCGAGGCCATCGAGCGCGCGCTCGACTTTGCTGCCGGGTTTGCCTCGACCGTGTGCGGCATGGAAGGTTCTTGGGGCCACGGAGCACCAATCGTCGAATAGCCGAGCTGTCCCGGGGAGCTGTATTGGTGCCTTCCCGTGACTCGGTGGTCAAAAAAAGCCAAATATGAGTACTGTGACTAATTTAGTCGCAGCAAAATCGACCCCTTCAGACGTGATTTTGAACTGCACCCCAAAACTTGGACGGCTTAAATAAGAACTACGCCGCAAGGGA